>NZ_JBWKEC010000075.1:0-1135 GCF_056435645.1 Amycolatopsis sp. NPDC043889 | reverse complement strand
GCCGGGCGGATTCCGTCGCTGTTGCCCGGGATCGAGCAGCTGGCGTTCGTCGATATCGACGCCAAGATCAAGGAAACCTACGGCCACGGCAAACAGGGCAACGGTTTCGCCTATAACGGTGTCCGCGGCCTGAACCACCTGATCGCCACGGTATCGAGCCCGGTCTGCGCGCCGGTGATCCTGACCGCCCGGTTGCGGGGCGGGAACTGCGATTCCCGCCGCGGGGCGGCGTCGATGATCACCGAGGCGATCAGGCTGGCGCGCCGGGCCGGAGCGACGGGGACGATCGTGGTCCGCGCGGATTCGGCGTTCTTCACTGGCCCGATCATCGCCGCGATCCGGAAAGCGGGCGCGTATTTCTCGGTCACAGCCCAGAAAAACGTGGCCACCCAGGCCGCGATCAACGACATCGGCGAGGACGACTGGAGCGAGATCGAATACCGGCACCCGATCCCCGACCCGCTGACCGGCGAGTTGATCACGCATGCCGAGATCGCCGAAACCACGTTGACCGCGTTCGTCCACACCGCGCAGAACCCCGGCCGCCAGGTCACCGCACGGCTGCTGGTCCGCCGCACTCCACGATTCACAACCAACGACCAGGGCGAGTTGTTCCGCGTCTGGAACTACCACGCCGTGTTCACCGACACCGGCTTCGACCTGCCCCTCGCCGACGAATATCACCGCAAACACGCGATCATCGAACAGGTCTTCGCCGACCTCAACGACTCCGCCCTCGCACACTTCCCCTCCGGCCGCTTCCCCGCCAACCAGGCCTGGCTCGTCCTCGCCTGCCTCACCCACAACCTGCTCCGCGCCACCGGCTGCCTGACCAGCGTCTTTCACGCCAAAGCCCGCACCGGCACCCTGCGCCGGCACCTGATCACCATCCCCGCCCGCATCACCCGCACCGCCCGCCACATCACCCTCCGACTACCCGCCAACTGGCCCTGGCAACACCACTACCAGGCCCTCTTCACCGCAACACACCGAACAGCCTGACCACCCGCCCCGACCACCAGACCACAGTGGACACACCGGATGCGACGACCGGCAACCCACCCTGCCCACCCCGCCACACCATGATCAACAACAGCAAGCAAGACCAACACTCAAACCCACCGGTGGATCCAGG
>NZ_JBWKEC010000074.1:0-1245 GCF_056435645.1 Amycolatopsis sp. NPDC043889 | reverse complement strand
TGAGCTTCCCCCCGTAGCGTGGAGGACTCCACTATGCTGCTTGCTGTTCGGGGTTGGTGGCGGTGTTTTCGTAGTCGATCGGGGATATCAGTCCACATCGACTGTGTCGCCGTTTCCCATTATAGAAGTCGACGATCCATTTCACAACCACAGTTTTCGCCTCCGTGCGCGTGCTAAAGTGGTGTCGCGAGAGCACCTCGTGCTCGAGCGTGGAAAAGAATGATTCCGCGGCGGCGTTGTCGAAGCACGATCCGACTCGTCCCATGGATTGCTGGATATCGATCTTCGTGCACAGCTTGGTGAAACTCGTCGCGGTGTATGTGGAGCCGCGGTCGGTGTGGAAGATGACTCCCGCGACGTCGCCACCGCGGGTGGCGACGGCCATCTTGATAGCCTGACCAGCGAGTTCGGCGTCCGGATGCGCACTGGTGGGGTAACCGAGCAATCGTCGGGAGTACAGGTCAATCACCGTCGCCAGATACAGTTTCCCCTCATCGGTGGGGATCTCGGTCATATCCCCGACCCATTTCTGGTCCGGCGCGTCCGCGGTGAAGTCACGTCGCACCAGATCCGGGAACGGAATCTTCGATTTATCCTGGCGGGTGAGGTTCTTCCGCCGTTTCTTGCCGCGCGCGATCAAGCCTTGTTCCGCCATCGACTTGGCAACCGTTTTCTCGCTCACCTCCCATCCGTCGTCGCGTAATTCGGCGTGCACCCGGGGCGAACCATAGAGACCACCCGAGGCGTCGAAGGCGGCCTTGACCGCCTCGTCCACCTCGGCGCGGCGCCGCTGGGCCACCGTGGGCTCGCGGTGGTTCCACTTGTAGAACCACGACTCCGACACCTCCAGAGCCCGGCAGGCGACCGCGTGCGGCACACGATGACTGGTCCTCTGGTCGGCGATGAACGCGGCCAGGCTCACCGCGTCGCCTCCTTCACCCACAGGACCACGGATCGCTTGAGCACATCACGCTCCATCCGGAGCTCGGCGTTCTCCGCCCGCAACCGCGCCAGCTCCGCGCGCTCGTCGCCGGTCACCCCTTCGGCCTCGCCCCGCTCGACCTTGTCCTTATTGACCCAGTTCCGCAGGGTCTGCTCGACAATCCCCAGGTCACGAGCTACCTCGGGAACCGACTTCCCCGTCTCCCGCACGATCCGGACCGCTCCCTCACGGAACTCCGCATCGAACTTCCTTCGCTTCTCAGGCACAACTCATGATCCTCTAAGTCCATGCCTCCACGGTTT
>NZ_JBWKEC010000073.1:0-1410 GCF_056435645.1 Amycolatopsis sp. NPDC043889 | reverse complement strand
GGGGACTGTAACGCGAACGGTGTTTCCGGCCGTGGTTGTCAGTAGGTCTCAGCGCCCGGCCAGCGGTCACTGAAGGTGATCGAGAAAGCGTTCAAGGCGGGTTTCCAGCGCATCGTCCACCGGGCTTGCCCGGTGCCGGTCGGGTCCAGACTCCGGGTGACCAGATACAAGCACTTTAGCGCAGCTTGTTCCGTCGGGAAATGACCACGTGTCCGCACCGCGCGGCGATACCGCGAATTCAACGACTCGATCGCGTTCGTGGAACACAACACACGCCTGATCTCCACATCATAGTCCAAAAAGGGGATGAACTCCTCCCATGCGTTGCGCCACAACCGAATCATCGCGCCATACTTACCACCCCACTCCTCCTCCAACACGTCCAAGGCGGCCGCCGCGGCAGCCGCGTTCGGTGCCGTGTAGATCGGTTTCACATCCCTCTTCAACGCGTCCCAGTCCCGCTTCGACGCGAGCCGGAACGTATTCCGCAGCAAATGCACCACGCACGTCTGCACGATCGCCGCCGGCCACACGTTCCCGACCACCTCGGGCAAGCCTTTCAGCCCGTCACAGACCACGAAGAACACATCGCCCAGCCCACGGTTCTTCATGTCCACCAGCACTTGCATCCAAAACTTCGCACCCTCGCCACCCTGACCGGCCCACAGCCCGAGCACATCCCGGCGACCTTCCAGCGTGACACCGATCGCCGCGTAGATCGGCCGGTTCGCGACCTGACCATCCCGGATCTTCACGTGCACCGCGTCAATGAACACCGCCGCATACACCGAATCCAGTGGCCGCGACTGCCACTCGGCCATCTCCCCGATAACCTGGTCGGTAATCCGGGACACCGTCTCCCTCGACACCGACGCACCATAAATCTCCGCGAAGTGCGCCGAGATCTCGCCTGTCGTCAACCCTTTCGCATACAACGACAACACGATCTCATCCACACTGCCCAGCCGACGCTGCCGCTTTTTCACGACCACCGGCTCGAAATTCGAATCCCGATCCCGCGGCACCGCGATCTCCACCTCGCCCACCGCGTCCGAGACCACCGTTTTCGACCGCGTGCCATTGCGCACGTTCGCGCTGGCACGGCCCGGTTCGGCCTGGTGCTTCTCGTGACCGAGGTGCTCGGTCATCTCCGCGTTCAACGCCGTCTCGAGAACCGTCTTGGTCAGCTGCTTGAGCAGCCCGTCCGGGCCGGTCAAGGCCAGCCCCTGCGCCTGAGCCTGCGCGACCATCGAGGCCGCCAGCTCCTCCTGCGCCGACCGCGGCTTCGCCGCCTTCTTCTTACCCGTCGATCGTGAAGTCACAACATCCAGTGTCATCACACACCGTGCCCATCCCACCGAGCCCACGCCCGGCGTGTCGGGCCGGAAACACCGTTACTGGGACAGTCCC
>NZ_JBWKEC010000072.1:0-1607 GCF_056435645.1 Amycolatopsis sp. NPDC043889 | reverse complement strand
CGAGGGGGTCGTGAGTGGCGTTTCGGGTTAGTCCTTGTGGCCTTGGTGGGGCGTGCTGAGCGCGTGAAAATGGTGGGTGGGTCGCCTGGGCGACGTCGGAACGTTCTTGGTGTGCCAGAGCCCGTGGGTTAGTCGGACGTGGGAGCTTCGGGTGTGCCGAACTGTTGCTGCGAGCACGAGGATCAGAATCCTGAAACATGAGGTTCCTCCTGGGCGGCCCGTGTGACCGACGTCGGCATGGGGCCTGGGAAGGACGCACGATGGACACTGTTGTCGAGCGCTGTGCCGGTCTTGACGTTCACAAGGACACGGTCGTGGCTTGTGTGCGAACGCCGGGGAAGAGAGGCAAACGGGATCAGGTGACGCGCACGTTCGCGACGATGACGGTCGATCTGCTGGCGCTGCGGGACTGGCTGGCCGGGATGGGTGTGGTCCTGGTCGGGATGGAATCGACCGGGGTCTATTGGAAGCCGGTGTTCTATGTCCTGGAAGAGGCGATGGAGTGCTGGCTGCTCAATGCCCGCCATCTGCGCAACGTGCCGGGACGCAAGACCGATGTGCTGGACGCGGAGTGGATCTGCCAGCTGATCGAGCACGGCCTGGTGCGGCCCTCGTTCGTTCCGCCCCAGCCGATCCGTGAGCTGCGGGAGCTGACCCGCTACCGCAAGGCGCAGATCGAGGAGCGGGGCCGGGAGGCCCAGCGGCTGGACAAGGTGCTGCAGGACGCGGGCATCAAGCTTTCCTCGGTTGCCAGCAAGGTCCTGGGCAGGTCCGGGCGGGACATGCTCGTCGCGCTCATCTCCGGGACCCGGGACCCGGAACTTCTCGCCGAGCTGGCCCGCGGCAGGCTCCGCTCGAAGATCCCGTTGCTGCGCCGGGCGCTCGAGGGCCGGTTCACCGCCCAGCACGCGCTCATCATCGGGAAAATCCTCGCCAAGCTCGATTTCCTGGACGAGGCGATCGAGGACCTCTCGACCGAGATCGACCGGCTGATCCGCCCTTTCGCCGCTGAGGTCGAGCTGCTGGACACCATCACTGGGATCGACCGGCGCGGGGCGGAGTGCCTGATCGCCGAGATCGGTGTCGACATGGCCCGTTTCGGGACCGCGGCCCGCCTGGCCAGCTGGGCCGGTCGATGCCCCAGCAACCACGAATCCGCCGGTAAACGCACAACAGGCAAGGCACGCAAGGGCTCCACATGGCTCGCCGCCACCCTGGCCGAATGCGCCGAGGCCGCCGGCCGCTCCCACGACACCTACCTCGCCGCCCAGTTCCAGCGCCTGCGCGGACGACGAGGCCACGCCAAAGCACGCAAAGCCGTCGAGCATTCCATCCTCGTCGCCGCTTACCACGTCCTCGACCGGCACGTCCCCTACCACGACCTCGGCGCCGACTGGTTCCAGCGCCGTCGCCCCGAAACACACGCCCGCCGCCTCGCCCGCCAGATCGAAGCCCTCGGCTTCACCGTCACCCTCGAACCCGCCACCTGACAACCAGAACCAGGGCCCCGAACCCGGCTCCGCCGGGTGCCTTCGGCCTGCCCACTCACCCCTATTTTCGGATCAGAACCCGAAACGCCACTCACGACCAACCCGACCCACGACCAG
>NZ_JBWKEC010000071.1:0-1619 GCF_056435645.1 Amycolatopsis sp. NPDC043889 | reverse complement strand
GATCCACCGGTGTGATGTGGGTGTTTGGGGTGTGTCCGGGTACGCAAATGCCCTCTGGCTTGGGATGATTGTTCTTGCGACGGAACAAAAACCACTGAGCGAGAGGGCATCTGCTGGATGCGATCATCTCATACTGCCGGATCGGTGTCGGTGAGGTTCGATGATGAGGGTCTCGTGTCGTGCGCGGGGCTGGTGCCGGTGCTGCGGCTGGCCGAGGACGTTGGCCTGGGTGAGTTGATTGATCAGCGGGTTGACCTGGGGATTCCAGTCGGCGCGAACCCGGACGCGAAAGCGTTGTCGGTAGTGGCGGGTATGGCTGCCGGGGCTGACTCGATCGAGGACCTGGACGTGATCCGGCACGGCGGGATGCGCCGGTTGTTCACGGGTCTTCGGGCGCCCTCGACCTGCGGGTCCTGGCTGCGGGGGTTCACCCACGGCCACGTCGGCCAGCTTGCCTCGGCCGCCGCCGAGGCCCTGGTCCGGCTGGCCGGGCGGATTCCGTCGCTGTTGCCCGGGATCGAGCAGCTGGCGTTCGTCGATATCGACGCCAAGATCAAGGAAACCTACGGCCACGGCAAACAAGGCAGCGGGTTCGCCTATAACGGGGTCCGTGGCCTGAACCACCTGATAGCGACCTTGTCGTCCCCGGTCTGCGCGCCGGTGATCCTGACCGCCCGGCTGCGGAGCGGGAACTGCGATTCCCGCCGCGGGGCGGCGTCGATGATCACCGAGGCGATCGGTCTGGCGCGCCGGGCCGGGGCGACCGGGATGATCGTGGTCCGCGCCGATTCCGCGTTCTTCACCGGCCCGGTCATCGCCGCGATCCACGCGGCGGGCGCCTATTTCTCCATCACAGCCCAGAAAAACGTGGCCACCAAGGCCGCGATCAACGCTATCGGCGAGGACGACTGGAGCACGATCGAATACCGGCACCCGATCCCCGACCCGCTATCCGGCGAGCTGATCACACATGCCGAGATCGCCGAAACCACGTTGACCGCGTTCATCAACACCACCCAGAACCCCGGCCGCCAGGTCACCGCACGACTGCTGGTCCGCCGCACCCCGCGATTCCTCACCAACGACCAGGGCGAGTTGTTCCACGTCTGGAACTACCACGCCGTGTTCACCGACACCGGCTTCGACCTGCACACCGCCGACAAATATCACCGCGAGCACGCGATCATCGAACAGGTCTTCGCCGACCTCAACGACTCCGCCCTCGCCCATTTCCCCTCAGGCCGCTTCCCGGCCAACCACGCCTGGCTGATCCTGGCCTGCCTCACCCACAACCTGCTCCGCGCCACAGGCTGCCTCACCAGCATCTTCCACTCCAAAGCCCGCACCGGCACCCTTCGCCGGCACCTGATCACCATCCCCGCCCGCATCACCCGCACCGCCCGCCACATCACCCTCCGACTACCCGCCAACTGGCCCTGGCAAGCCGCCTACCAGGCCCTCTTCACCGCAACACACCGAACACCCTGACCCCACACCCCGACAACAGACCACAGTGGACACACCGGATGAGACGACCGGCACCCCGCCCTGCCAGCAACCAGCCAAAAGATCAACAAACCCCACCAAGATCACCTAACAAACACATCGGTGGATCCAGG
>NZ_JBWKEC010000070.1:0-1652 GCF_056435645.1 Amycolatopsis sp. NPDC043889 | reverse complement strand
CTAGCCTCGATCTTGCATGGGGTTCTGTGAGTTCGTCGGGATTGCTGCTGTGGTCGGGTTTTCGGTTGAAAGTCTTGCTGTGGGCAGGGTTGTGAGCCGACTGTCGTGTCGGTGGGCGGGTTCCGAGGGTCCTTGGTTGTAGGGGCAGAGGGTGTGAATCAGTCGGGCCAGGGTGCTGCGCGGAGTCGGGTGAAGGCGTTCGCGAGGTGCGCGGCCCAGGGCCAGTCCCGGTCGAGGTGCAGGGTGGGGATGCGGGCGGTGCGGGTGAGTTTCGCGGCGATGGCGCAGATGCGGTAGCGGAAGGTCGCGGGTTCGCAGCGGGCCAGCTCGCCGGTGAAACACAGGGCCTGCGCCCAGGTGAGCAGGTCTGCGGCGGTCAGCGCGAGTTCGAGCCAGGTTTTGTTCCCGTTGTAGCCGCGGCAGGGCAGGTTGCGCAGGCCTGTGGCTTTGCCGCAGCGGATCCGGTCCTCGACCCGTGCGTGGGATCGGTGGTGGACCTCGAGGTCGGCGAGTTGCCCGCCTTGGGTGTCGGTGATGAACGCGGTGAACCGGTGCCCGTCGGTGTCGGTGAATCGCAGCTGCGCACCGGGGTGTGGTCGTTCCCGGCGGACGATGACCCGCGATCGGTCCGGCCATTTCGACAGGTCGAGCATGCCGGTGATCTCGGCGACCCACGCCCCCTTCCGCGGCCGGCCGTCAAGATCGTAGGCCGGGATCCACGCGTGGTCGGGAATCGTCAGGACGGCGGCCTGGACCTCGGCGGCGATGGAGAACCCGAGCGAGAAGCCGCATCCCGCGGCGCGTACCGCGGCGGCGAAGGCGTGCGTCGCGCCGGCAGCGTCGGTCCGCACCATCACCCGCGGTGCCTCGGGATCAGCCAGGCTGGGCCGGGCATGGGCGGGCAACGCAGACAGGGCCATGGTGAGGATCTCGATGTGGTCGGCGGCGGTGTTCGCCCCGGCTTTCCCGGGTCGCAGGATCCCGGCCAAGGCTTCCCCGCCGGCGACGTCGGGGCGGTCGAGGTAGGCCAGCAGCGGATGGAACCCGAACGTCCGTTTCCATGTTTTCGCCGCGTACTCCTTCTCACTGTGCGCGATCGTGATCGTCGCATCAATGTCGATCACCAGCCCGGCCGCGAGGTCGGGGCCTGCTCCGGCGGCCCAGGCCCGTTCCCGCGCCGCCGCGCGGACCGACTGCAGCCGAGCCAGATGTTCGTCGTCGACCCGATCCAAGACCCGCCACGCGGTGGCGTCACTGGCCACCGGACCGAACAGTTTGTCCTGGTCTCGCAGCGTCGCCAAGTGTGCCAGTGCGTCACCGCCGTCGGCGATCATCACCGCCAGATCAGCCAATACCCGGCCCGGCAGGTGAGTTGGTATCCCGGCATAGGTGCCGATAAGCGCTTCTGACCAGCCGATTCCCAGCCCGGTGCTGACGGTGAGTTCGCGTAGTAGAGCTACCCCGGCGCGAGAGACGAGACCACTGCCGTCCGCGGTGACCCGGACTTGCGACTGCTTGCTATCGTGCACCAAGGAAGTGCCTTCCCGTGAGAGAACCCTGGACCTTCGCAAGCCCAAGTTTCCCTTACAGGACAGGCACTTCCTCCATTTCACGACCAGATCTACATCACACTGCGTGAAAGACGCAGGCTA
>NZ_JBWKEC010000069.1:1693-2926 GCF_056435645.1 Amycolatopsis sp. NPDC043889 | reverse complement strand
CGTTTGTTTCTGGTGTGGTGTTTGAGAACTGTAGAGTGGATGCGAGCATCTTTGTGGTCAAGTTGTTAAGGGCACATGGTGGATGTCTTGGCTTCAGGAGCCGATGAAGGACGTGGGAGGCTGCGATATGCCTCGGGGAGCTGTCAACCGAGCTGTGATCCGAGGATTTCCGAATGGGGAAACCCAGCACCAGTTATGTGGTGTTACCCGCATCTGAATATATAGGGTGTGTGGAGGGAACGCGGGGAAGTGAAACATCTCAGTACCCGTAGGAAGAGAAAACAACCGTGATTCCGTGAGTAGTGGCGAGCGAAAGCGGAAGAGGCTAAACCATGCACATGTCAAGCTGTCAGGCGTTGTGTGTGTGGTGTTGTGGGACCCAGCGTCGAGGATCTGACAGTTCTCGGAGCGGTTACGCGTGTTAGTGGAACGCCTTGGGATGGGCGACCGGAGTGGGTGAGAGTCCCGTACGCGAAAACACGTTGTGGATCGTTTGTTTGGTGTTCCCGAGTAGCAGCGAGCTCGTGGAATTTGCTGTGAATCTGCCGGGACCACCCGGTAAGCCTAAATACTTCCTGAAGACCGATAGCGGACTAGTACCGTGAGGGAAAGATGAAAAGTACCCCGGGAGGGGAGTGAAAGAGTACCTGAAACCGTGTGCCTACAAGCCGTCAGAGCCCGAGCACATCCTTGTGATGTTGAGGTGATGGCGTGCCTTTTGAAGAATGAGCCTGCGAGTTAGTGCTGCGTGGCGAGGTTAACCCGTGTGGGGTAGCCGTAGCGAAAGCGAGTCTGAATAGGGCGTCTGAGTCGCGTGGTCTAGACCCGAAGCGGAGTGATCTACCCATGGCCAGGCTGAAGCGTCGGTAAGACGACGTGGAGGGCCGAACCCACTTAGGTTGAAAACTGAGGGGATGAGCTGTGGGTAGGGGTGAAAGGCCAATCAAACTCCGTGATAGCTGGTTCTCCCCGAAATGCATTTAGGTGCAGCGTCACATGTTTCTCCACGGGGGTAGAGCTACTGGATGGTCTAGGGGCCTTACCGGGTTACCGAAATCAACCAAACTCCGAATACCGTGGTGTGAGAGTGTGGCAGTGAGACGGCGGGGGATAAGCTTCGTCGTCGAGAGGGAAACAGCCCAGAACACCAGCTAAGGCCCCTAAGTGTGTGCTCAGTGGGAAAGGATGTGGGATTGCCCAGACAACCAGGAGGTTGGCTTAGAAGCAGCCACC
>NZ_JBWKEC010000069.1:0-1596 GCF_056435645.1 Amycolatopsis sp. NPDC043889 | reverse complement strand
TAGGTTGAGACGTGATGCGTAGCCGATTGAGGCGAAGTAGAGTGATCCTATGCTGCCGAGAAAAGCCTCTAGCGAGTGCGTGCACGGCCCGTACCCCAAACCAACACAGGTGGTCAGGTAGAGAATACTAAGGCGATCGGGTGAACTGTGGTTAAGGAACTCGGCAAAATGCCCCCGTAACTTCGGGAGAAGGGGGGCCAAGGTGCCTGAAGCCTCTTGCAGGCTAGGGCGCAGTGGCCGCAGAGACCAGCGGAAAGCGACTGTTTACTAAAAACACAGGTCCATGCGAAGTCGCAAGACGATGTATATGGACTGACGCCTGCCCGGTGCTGGAACGTTAAGAGGACCGGTTAACCCCTTTGGGGGTGAAGCTGAGAATTTAAGCGCCAGTAAACGGCGGTGGTAACTATAACCATCCTAAGGTAGCGAAATTCCTTGTCGGGTAAGTTCCGACCTGCACGAATGGCGTAACGACTTTCCGGCTGTCTCAACCACAGGCCCGGCGAAATTGCACTACGAGTAAAGATGCTCGTTACGCGCGGCAGGACGGAAAGACCCCGGGACCTTTACTATAGTTTGGTATTGGTTTTCGGTTCGGCTTGTGTAGGATAGGTGGGAGACTGTGAAGCTGGCACGCTAGTGTTGGTGGAGTCGTTGTTGAAATACCACTCTGGTCGGATTGGGAATCTGAACCTCGGACCATGATCTGGTTCAGGGACAGTGCCTGATGGGTAGTTTAACTGGGGCGGTTGCCTCCTAAAGAGTAACGGAGGCGCCCAAAGGTTCCCTCAGCCTGGTTGGCAATCAGGTGTTGAGTGCAAGTGCACAAGGGAGCTTGACTGTGAGACAGACATGTCGAGCAGGGACGAAAGTCGGGACTAGTGATCCGGCACCACCTGGTGGAAGGGGTGTCGCTCAACGGATAAAAGGTACCCCGGGGATAACAGGCTGATCTTGCCCAAGAGTCCATATCGACGGCATGGTTTGGCACCTCGATGTCGGCTCGTCGCATCCTGGGGCCGGAGTAGGTCCCAAGGGTTGGGCTGTTCGCCCATTAAAGCGGCACGCGAGCTGGGTTTAGAACGTCGTGAGACAGTTCGGTCCCTATCCGCCGCGCGCGTAGGATACTTGAGGAAGGCTGTCCCTAGTACGAGAGGACCGGGACGGACGAACCTCTGGTATGCCAGTTGTCACGCCAGTGGCATGGCTGGTTGGCCACGTTCGGAAGGGATAACCGCTGAAGGCATCTAAGCGGGAAGCCTGTTCCAAGATGAGGTATCCCACCCCATGTGGGTTAAGGCCCCCAACAGACCATTGGGTTGATAGGCCAGAAATGGAAGCACAGTAATGTGTTGTCGAGTTGACTGGTACTAATAGGCCGAGGACTTGCCCACGAAGATGTTACGCATCCACTCTACAGCTCTGAAACACCACACAACCCTCACGGGGATTTGTGGGGGAGTGTTTCACAGTGTTTCGGTGGTTATAGCGTCAGGGAAACGCCCGGTCCCATTCCGAACCCGGAAGCTAAGCCTGACAGCGCCGATGGTACTGCAACCGAAGGGTTGTGGGAGAGTAGGACACCGCCGGACTAAC
>NZ_JBWKEC010000068.1:0-7667 GCF_056435645.1 Amycolatopsis sp. NPDC043889 | reverse complement strand
GGGCCGCCCTCGGTGAGCAGATCGGGGCCGGTGCGCACGAAACCGTGGTCGTCACGCTGGATCTCCGTGCCGAGCCAGTCGGTGCGCGGGGCCGCACCGATGAAGATGAACAGGTGCCCGGTGGGCACGGTCTCGGTCGCGCCGCCGTTCTCGCACAGGGCCAGCCGTTCGAGATGATCGTCGCCGTGCGCCTCGACCACCGTGGTCCGGGTGCGGACGTGGACGCTTCGAGCGACTGGCCGCGGACGAGGATGGTGACGTCGGCGGCGTGCTTGGAGAAGAACACCGCCGCCTGATAACGACATCAGTCGCCGTTTCTCGGCGACGATCACCTCACACCACCCCGGAAGCCAAGAACTGCGGCACGGCGACATCACCGGCCTGATCCGCCAGCCAAATCTCCCCTTCCGCCAAGGAAACCGCCCCGCCCCGCCCCGGACAGCAACGTCCACCAGCCCGCGCAGGAACGACTCCCCACCGAGGAACCCGATCACTCCCTCGACCGGCAGCTCACGAAACCCGCTCGCGTCGAGCAGCCGCCGGATATGAAGAATCGATCACCAGCGCCTCCCCAGTCGGGACCGGACAACACGATCCGTCCACCAGGGACCAGAACCCGCCGACCCTCCGCGAGGGCGGCCTCGGGCTCCGCGAGTTCATGGAACACCTTGTCCGCCCGATAACCCGCGAATCCACCGTCGACCGGCAAGGCGTACGCGTCCCCGATCAGGAAATCGCGATCGGGTGGCGAAAGGTCGACACCGACAGCGCGGAAACCCGGCGACGACAACTCGGATACGGCCGGCCCGGCACCACAGCCGACGTCGATCACGGCGGAACCAGGTTCGAGCCGGAGCAGTTCGTAGGTCCGGGCCCGAAGTTCGGCGGCTCCCGGCAGGACTTCGGCGGCGTCGAGCCGCTGCAACATGGACATACCGCAGATCGTCCGGCTTAGTGTCGACATGAGGTCAAGCACCTTGAGCGTCGGCGAGGTCGCGGAGCGCTTCGGCCTGGCCACGCATGTCTTGCGCCATTGGGAGTCCGTCGGCCTCCTCGAGCCGGCGCGGGCGGGCGACCGGCGGCGGTACGACGACAACGACCTCTACCGGATCGCGATCATCCTGCGCTCGAAGGAGGCGGACCTGAGCCTCGATGGCATCCGTGAGATGTTCCGCAGACCCAGCGAACGCGAAGCGATCCTCAAGCGCCACAAGAAAGAACTCGAGCAACGCATCGCGGCCGCGCAGGCCTCGCTCGCGATCGTCGACTGCGCGCTCGGGTGCGAGCATGACGACTTCACTCAGTGCGCGCACTTCCGGGCGGCGGTGGCGCGAGCCGGATGACCCCGGCCCGCGCCACCGCACCCGGCTCAGCCGAGCAGCGCGCGCATCTCGGTGATCTCGGCCTGCTGACCATCGATCACCTTCTGCGCCAACGCCTTCACCTCGGCGTTGCTGCCCTGCTGCAAGGCGGTCTTAGCCATCTCGAGCGCACCTTCGTGATGTTTGACCATCATTTCGAGCCACTGCTTGTCGAACGCGGCGTCCTTGGCTTTGCCGAGTTTCGCGAGATCGTCCTCGGTCATCATGCCGGACGCCGAGCCGTGTCCGGAGTGCTCGCCCGACGGCGCGACTCCCCAGCCTTTCAGCAACCCGGTCAGCTGCTGGATCTCCGGATCCTGCGCCTTCTGGATCCGCGCGGCGAGGTCGACGACCTTCGCGTTCTTGGTGCGGCCGTCGACGAGTTTCGCCATCGCGAGCGCCTGTTCGTGGTGCGGGATCATCCCTTGCGCGAACGTGACGTCGGCCTGGTTGTGGCCGGCCTGCTGGGGATCCGGCGCCTTCACCGTGGACATGCCGTGTCCGGTGGAAGCGGTGTCGGAGCCGGCACAGCCGGTGAGCACGGCGAAGGAGGCCAGGGCGGCGAGCGCGGCCCCGACCAGTTTCCTGCTGGTCATGATTCTTCCTCTGATCGGTTTCGGGCAGGGCGGGACGAACCCACCTGTCACACCCGCAACACGCAAAGAAGCGACAATCTTTCGGGTACCGGTCTCCAGCGCGGCGGATCACGGCCCGACGCCGAGCCGCCGCGCGGGCGCGACTTCCAGGTCGCCACCGTCCGTCCATTCCGGATGAGCAACCAGGAGACGATCAGGAGCACGGCCGCGGCAAGTATCGCGAGACACAGGTGCAGTCCACTGTGTCCACCGTCGTCGTGCGAAGACGTGTCCGCGCAGCACGGATCCGCCATCGCGACGGCGGAGTGCCCCGCGTCGTGGCCGGACTCGGCGACGACGTGGTGCATACCCACCAGACCCAGCGCCACCACGCACAACAACAGCCACCGCAGGGCGGCCGGGTACGAGGTCTGAGTCACGGCTCCACCGTAGCCCGATTCAGCGCGCCGCCGGACGGTGGGGTTTCCCCGCCGGAAGCAGTGCCGGGAGCCTTCCCTGCATATCTGCATGCCTGCGCAGGTCAGGAGGCGACACCGAGCCGGCGCACGCCCGTGAGATCGTCAGCGGGTGACGCTGTCCGACGACGACCTCCGTGCCGTCCGCGCCCACGCGCAATTGCTGACCGCGCCGGCCGCGGACGTGCTCGCCGTGGTCGGCTCCGTCGCCGCGGTCCAGGCACAGTCGACGCCCGCCGCCCGCCTCGCGATCCGGGCCCGGAGCCGGGGTCTGACCGCTCCGGACACCGAGGCGTCCCACGCGGTCACGCGCACCTGGCTGATGCGCAAGACGCTCCATCTCGTGCCGACGGCGGATCTCCGGTGGCTGAACCGGCTGTTCGGCCCGCGCAACGCCCAGGCGGGGCAGGGACGGCGCAGGCAACTGGACCTCACCGACGAACTCTGCGAACGCGCGCTCGGGAAACTCCAGGATCTCTTGCCGGGCAAGGCACTCACTCGGCGGGAGATCCTGGACGGCCTGGCCGCCGAGGGTATCGCGCTCGACGCGAAATCTCAGGCACCGGCCCATCTCCTGGCGTACGCGGCCAACCGCGGACTGCTGTGCCGAGGCCACGACGCCGGGACGGAGCCGACGTACGTGCTCCTCGACGAACGGGTCACCGAGAGCCGCACGCCGGACGAACCGCATACGGAACTCGCCCACCGCTACCTGACCGCCTATGGCGTCGCGACCGCCGAGGACTTCAGCGCTTGGTCCGGGCTCCCGATCGGCCTCTGCCGCAAGGCTTTCACCGCGCTGGACCTCGTTCCCGCCGGCAAACGCTTCGCCCTCTCGGAGACCGAGCTGTCCGCTCCCCCGTGCCCCCCGCGCCTGCTCGGCGCTTTCGACACTTACCTGCTGGGCTACCGCGACCGCGATCTGCTCCTCGACCCGGCCGAGGCGAAACGCGTCAACTCCGGCGGCGGGATGATCGCGCCGACCGTGCTGATCGACGGCCGGACAGCCGGAACGTGGCACACCAAGCGGACCGCGAAGCTGACGAAGGTCGTCGTGGAGCCCTTCGCCACGCTCCCGCGGTCCGCCATCGCCGGACTGGAGTCCGAAGTGGACGATTACGGCCGCTTCCTCGGGGAGACGGCCGTCCTCGTCAGTTGAGGGACCGGAAGAACTCCCGCACGTCCGCGACCAGGATCTCGGGCTCTTCCAACGCCGCGAAGTGCCCGCCGCGATCGACGTCGGTCCACCGCACGATCGTGTGGGCGTCCTCGGCGTACCGCCGGATCCCGACGTCGTGCGCGAAGATCAGCGCCGCCGTCGGCACGCCGGAGTTCTTCTCGACGGCTCCCCAGGTTTCCGCCTGCGCGTAGCCGACGTACGCGGACGAAGCCGCCGTGCCGGTGAGCCAGGTGAACATCACGTTGGTCAGCAACCGGTCCTTGCCGATGATCTCTTCCGGCAACGTCGGGCGCGGATGCGTCCACTCACGGAACTTGTCCATGATCCAGGCCAGCTGCGCGACCGGGGAGTCCACGAGTCCGTAGCCGAGCGTCTGCGGCCGCGTCGACTGGATCGCGATGTAGCCGAACTCCTCCTGCATGAAGGCCCCGATCCGCTTGACGCGATCGCGTTCGACGTCGGTGAGCGAGGCGAGTTCCTCCTCCGGCATGGACATCGGCGGCATCGGGGTCAACCCGCCGTTGACGTGCACGCCGATCACCTTGTCCGGCGCGGACCTGGCCACCTCCGGCGACACGGAAGCGCCGAGGTCGCCGCCCTGCACGCCGTAGCGTTCGTACCCGAGCCGTCGCATCAGTTCCGCCCATGCCCGGCCGATCCGCGGCATGGTCCAGCCGGAATCCGAGACAGGGCCCGAAAAACCGAAACCGGGCAGCGACGGGATCACGACGTGGAACGCGTCCGCCGGGTCGCCGCCGTACGCCTTCGGATCCGTGAGCGGGCCGATGACGTCGAGGAACTCCACCACCGAACCCGGCCAGCCGTGCGTGAGGATCAGCGGTGTCGCGCCGGCTTCGGTCGAGCGGACGTGCAGGAAGTGGATCCGCTGGCCGTCGATGACCGTGGTGAACTGCGGATGGCGGTTGATCTCCCGTTCGGCGGCACGCCAGTCGTAGCCGTCGCGCCAGTATTCGGCGAGTCCGCGCAGCCACGCCACCGGCACTCCGGTGTCCCAGCCGTCGCCGGGAAGCGGAGCGGGCCAGCGCGCGCTGTCGAGCTTCGCGTGCAGCTCGTCCAGCTGCTCCTGCGGGATGTCGAGGCGGAAGGGGCGGATCTCGGTGTTTTCCATGAAGCCCAAGTTACGAGGCATTGCGGACAGTTTCGGTCCTCAATCAAGGCGCATCTCAGGTACGGGAAGATGCGCTCGTGACGGACAAGTACTTGGCCTACGGCAGGCTCATCCGCGACGGGAAGATCCTGTTCATCCGGCGGCGGCCGGGGTCCTTCCTGGGCGGCCGCTGGGAATTGCCGGGCGGGACCGTCGAGCCGGGCGATCGGCCCGACGAGACCGTGGTCCGCGAGTTCGCCGAGGAGACCGGGCTGGCCGTCCACGTGACCGGCGAACGCGGCACCCACAGCTGGGACGACGTCGCGGGCAGGCCGATGCGGATCCACGCCACGGTGTACGCGCTCTCCGAAGAGACCGCGGGCGAGGTCGTGCTCGATCCCGGGGAACACGACGCTTTCACCTGGTACACCCGCGAAGAGGCCGCGGGACTCGAACTCGCCGATCACTTCCGGCGAGCGCTCGAAGGCTGATGCCAGGACCCGTCCCGGCCGGGCTTCCCTACGCTCCTGGCATGCTCCGACGCCTTTTGCCGGCTCCGGCAGCGCTCGCTTTCGTGGCGGGCTGCGTTCGGACTCACCCGAGCCGCCAAAGCCCGCGGACGGCGGGGACCTCGCCGCCTGCTCCGACGGCGTCCGCGAGGTCGGCGCGCCGCCGGGCGGCAGGATGACCTTTCCCAAGGAGACGAGGGTCGAGTCCCTGACCGTCCGATCCGTCGAGGAGAGCACAGTCGTCCTGGTCGCCCGCGGCATCGGCTCCCGGAGCGGCGGCACCTGCACCGGCAAGAGGTGCGAGGCGTCGGCCAACGGTCTCGACTTCACGGCCACGCTCGGGCCGGACAGCACCGTCACCTACAACGACCTCTCCATCGACCTGCTCGGCGTGAGCGACGGCGCCGCCGTCCTCCGGTACGGCGCGATGTTCAGTCCACATGCGACGGTCACTGTGGACGGGGTCGTGGCCGCCCGGATGTCATGAAAGGGTCGTTCAGGACACTTTCGTCTTGAACGACCCTTTCATGACATCCGGGCGCCGCGGGACGCCGGAAACTGTCGTACCCCGGTGGTCTCCTCTTCACAGGCGACAGCGGGCCCGGCCGGGTCCGCGCGCGGACCCGAGGAGGAAAGCCCCATGGCCGGAGAAACGGTGCTCACGGTGATCGGCAACCTGACGACCGACCCGGAGCTGAAGTTCACCCCGTCCGGAGCGGCGGTCGCGAACTTCACGGTCGCGTCGACACCACGCGTCCTGGACCGCGCGAGCGGGGAATGGCGCGACGGAGACCCGCTGTTCCTGCGCTGCGCACTGTGGAAGCAGGCCGCGGAGAACCTGGCCGAATCCCTCACCAGAGGGACAAGGGTCATCGTGCAGGGCAGGCTGAAACAGCGATCGTTCGAAACCAAGGAAGGCGAGAAGCGCACGGTGGTGGAGCTCGACGTCGACGAGATCGGCCCGTCGCTGCGGTATGCCACGGCGAAGGTGAACAAGGCGGGCCGGAGTTCGGGCGGCACACCGTCGGACGGGGCCTGGGAGCGAACGCCGGTGCCCGCAGGAAACCCGGAGCCGCCCTTCTGACCCAGCGGTTTCCCTCTCGGGAGGGAGCGATCTCCCTCCCGGGCGCCATGCGGCCGCGAACCTCCGGCTCGGATGCTGGAGGTCGTGAACACGACCACGATCGTCACGGAACTCGGCCTGGACCCGGCCGTCGAGCGGCACGTGGAGTTCGCCGCCGAACTCCGCACCGGGCTCGCCCGGGTCGAAGAGAGACTTCAGGAGGTGTTGCGCAGCCCCGGTCATCCGGAACTCACCGAAGCCGCCACCCACCTCGTCCGCGCGGGTGGGAAGAGGTTGCGTCCGTTGATGGCGTTGGCCGCGGCGGCGTTCGGCGACGGGCGAGGCGACGCGATCTCGGCGGCCGCCCTCGTCGAACTCGTGCACGTCGCGACGCTCTATCACGACGACGTCATGGACGAGGCGCCGATGCGGCACGGGGTCACCAGTGCGAACTCCTTGTGGGGCAACAAGAAAGCCGTCCTGATCGGAGACTACGTGCTCGCCTGCGCGGCACGGGTCGGCGCCGGCCTCGGCGACTACGCGTTGCGGTCGCAGGCGAAGACGTTCGGCAGGCTCGTGCGCGGCCAGTTCCTCGAGACGACCGGGCCGTTCGAGGACTGTGGCCGTCACGCGCCATACGAACACCACATCCAGGTGATGGCCGACAAGTCCGCGTCATTGATCGCGATGGCGGGCAGGATCGGCGCACAGGTGTCGGGCGCGGATGAGCGGACCATCGAAACGTTGGGCCAATACGGCGAACTGATCGGGGTGGCGTTCCAGATCTCCGACGACGTCCTCGACATCTCCGCGTCCACCACCGACCTCGGCAAGTCCGCGGGCACGGACCTCCGTGAAGGCGTCGTCACCTTGCCGATGCTCCACGCGGTCGACGACGAGGGGCCCGGGGCCGCTCGCTTGCGCGAGATCATCGGTCACGGACCGGTTTCCGATCCGGTGGTCCGCCAAGAGGCGCTCGGGCTCCTGCGCGAATCCGCCGGTGTCGTGCGCGCACTCGCCGAAGCGCACGGATACGCCGCCAAGGCGAGGGACCTCGCGCTCAGCCTCCCCGACCGGCCCGCCAGGGCGCTGCTCGTCGGCCTTTCGGCATTCGTCGTCGACCGCGGCGAGTAGGCCACGGCACCCGTGACCAGGGCTACAGTGGCGGAATGACCATCGAAACCCTGGGAAATGTCGAAGGCCGCGACATCGGCTCCGGAGTCTCGATCATCCGCGAGCGGACCGACGTCGACGGTTCCGGACCGAGGCTGCACCAGCACCCGTACCGCGAGACGTTCGTCCTGGATCCACCGGTGGGTTTGAGTGTTGGTCTTGCTTGCTGTTGTTGATCATGGTGTGGCGGGGTGGGCAGGGTGGGTTGCCGGTCGTCGCATC
>NZ_JBWKEC010000067.1:0-7975 GCF_056435645.1 Amycolatopsis sp. NPDC043889 | reverse complement strand
ACCCTCTTAGGGGGGAGGGGCCGCCACATGGCACGGGACAGAACGAGCTGTTGGAAGCCTTCCGCGACTGCGCGCCTTTGGGGGGGGGGGGGGGGGGGGTTTGGGGGGAAAACCCAACCCCCCCCCCACGACCCACCTGGCCGAGCGGAAACGGCGCCGCGGTACCAGTACTCGAGGGTCAAGATGTGCCAGAGATGCTTGGACCGGTCCTGCTGCCCGGACGCGTCTTCGTCGACGAGCTTCCGCAGGGCCTCACGACGGAGGAACCCGGCCTTCACCAATTCACCTTCGTTCGTCACCTCGCGCACCAGCGGCGCGAGGTCGCGGCTCATCCAGGCCCGCAGCGGCGCGCTGAACAGGCCTTTCGGCCGGTGCACGATCTCGGCGGGAAGGATGGACAGCGCCGCTTCCTTAAGCGCCATCTTCCCTTGGCGCTTCACGATCTTCCGGTCACCGGGGATCCGGAACGCGGCCTTCACGACCTCGATGTCGACGAACGGTGTCCGCACCTCGGCCGACGCCGCCATACTGGACCGGTCGGTGTAGGCGAGGTTGAGCCCCGGCAGGAAGAGCCGGGAATCGGCGAGGCACATGCGGTTCACGAAGTCCGACAACGTGTTGTCGTGGTAGGTGTCCGCGTGCTCGGTGATCACGTCGTCGACGGCGCCGGCGAGGTCCGGGTTCAGCAGACCGGCGAGTTCGGCCTGGTCGTACATCGTGTAGCTGCGCCGGAACGCGGTCTCCTCGGGCAGCTCCGCGAACGAGAGGAACCGCTTGGCGAAGCGGACCGACCGGAATCCCCGTTTCGACGTCGCCACCGGCAGTCTGTCCACAAGGGACTCCACCGGGCGACGGACGAGGCCGGGAACCCGCTGGTACTGAACGGCGATCTTGTTCGCCAGATGCTTGCGATACCCGGCGAACAGCTCGTCGGCGCCCATGCCCGAGAGCATCACCTTGACGCCTGCCTCGCGAGCGGCGGCGCAGATCAGGTAGCTGTTGATCGCCGCCGGGTCACCGATCGGCTCGTCGAGGTGGTACGTCATCCGCGGCAACAGATCGAGCACCTGCGGCGCGATCTCGATCTCGTGCAGGTCGACACCGAACTTCGCGGCGACCTTCTTCGCGTACATCAGGTCGTCCGGCATCGCTTCGAACTTCGCGTCCTCGGCCCGGAAACCGATGGTGTACGCGGAGATCCCCGGCCGCTCGCGCGCGGCGAGCGCGGTCAGGTAGCTGGAGTCGAGCCCGCCGGAGAGGAACGTCGCGACCGGCACGTCCGCGATCAGGTGTTTGCGCGTGGAGTCCTCGATGACGGCATTGAGGTCGAACTCCCCCTCATACGCGGCCCCCTCTTCGGCGACCTGGCGCAGCGACCAGAAGGTGCCGCGTTCGACGTCGCCGTTCGGCCGGAACCGCGCCCAGCTGCCCGGCGGCAGCTTCTCGGCCTCCTTGAACGCGCAGCGGCCGTCCGGGACCCAGTAGTAGAGCAGGGAAGCGACGAGCGCGGTGTCGTCGACGGTCAGCGAGCCGCCCAGTTCGGCGGCCAGTGCCTTCAGCTCGGACGCGAAGGCGACCCCCTTGCCGCGGCGCACCAGGAAGAGCGGCTTGATCCCCAGCTGGTCGCGGACCAGCACCAGTTCGCCGGACCGCTCGTCGAAGACGCCGAACGCGAACATTCCGCGCAGCCGGTGCAAACCCACGGTGCCCCACGCGCGCCAGGCTTCCAGCAGGACCTCGGTGTCGGACGTCCCCCGGAAGCGCACACCGGCGGCTTCGAGTTCCTTCCGCAGCTCCGGCGCGTTGTACAGCTCGCCGTTGTAGGTCAGCGCGAGCCCGTCCTTGACCATCGGCTGCGCGCCGGTCTCGGTCAGGTCGACGATCGACAGCCTTCGGTGTCCTAAGTGGACATCGCCATCCCCGGCACGATGGTCGTACCTGCCGGAACCGTCGGGTCCCCGGTGGGCGAGTGTCTTGGTGAGCCGATCGGTGAGCGGTCCCCCGTCCGGCCAGAAGTAGGCCCCTGCGATGCCGCACATCTGCTTTCGCTCCCCTTACAAGGCTTCGGCGTTATCCGGTGACACAGGCGAGAATCGTTTGGTCGGCTGATCGGCGTTGTCGTGGTCCTCGGACCGCCGGTACGGCGTCGGCGGATGGCGTCGCGCGCCCTTCTTCTCCTTCGACGGCTCCAGCACCCGCTCGACGGGGCTTTCGGCGGCCGTCTCGACCGGCGCCACCGTCGAGAGACGCCGCACCGGGACGTCCTCGGGGAACATCTCGACCGGCTTGGGCGCGGGCCGCGGCATCTGCCGTTCCGGCGCGACCGTCCGCGCGGGCGCCACCGTCCGCGCGGGGACGGGCAGCGGCTCCGGCACGGCACCGGCGCGACCGCGCAACGCCGTGTGCAGACCGTCCCACAGCGTCCCGTCGGTGTGGTCGCGCGGATCCGGGTCCACCACGACGACGCCGATGATCGGGATCCGCCGATCGGCCAGCTGGCGGGCGACGGTATGCAGCCATTCGGTGTTCGCGTGCCCGGCGCGCACGACGAGGATCGTCTCCTCGCCGAGGAACTCGAGGTCGGTCCACGCCGTGCCGGGCTCGATCGAGCCGACACCGATGCGCCTCTCCGCCGCGGCCATCGGGACGTCGCCGCGGTCCAGCACCTGGATCGGACTTTCGCCTGTCAGCTCGCGGAGGTTCGTCTTCGGCAGGTCGTCGACGAGCGAGACCGGCCCCTTCCCGGCCAGCTCGCGCGCCATGTCGACGGCGAGCGCGGCGGTGACCTGGCGGGCACCGAGGTCGAGCAGCGACACCGAACCGTTTTCCCGCCGAACGGCGCGGACCAGTGTCGTCGCGACCCGCTGCCGCCGGGTCGCCGCGCGAGAGCGCCGCAGGAAACGCGGTGGTTTGGGCAGCTGCGCGATCACAGAGGCGCCGAGGTGCTGCGAGATCTCGCGGCGCAGGACCGGCCGGTCCTTCACCACGCTCGTGACGGCCGCGAGCCCGAGCCCGGCGAGCAACCCCAGCGCCAAGCCGATCCCGGCGTCGGTGGCGAGGGTCTTGAGCAGCGAACGCGGCGGGATCCGCGGCGCGTCCACGATCTGCGTCCCGGCGGCGACCTTCGGCGTACCGATGCCCGCCTCCTGCGCTCGGCCGTCGTAGTCGGAGATCTTGGACGTCAGCTCCGCGCGGCGCGAGTACAACCGCTCCAGCTGCGCGGGGTTGGCGTTCCGGCCCTTGGCCTCTTCGGCGATGATCGACGCTTCGATCGGGGTGAGCTCCTCCTGGGCCTGGTTGCGCTGGTCGAGCAGGGCCTTCTGCTGCGCCGCCGCGGCAGCCTGGTTGCGGCCGACGTACTCGGCGATGAAGGCGTCGGAAATCGCCTGCGCGCGGGCCAGTGCCTCGTCCTCGGTCTTGCCCTTGACCGTCAGCTGGAGGACGTTGTTCGTCAGGCCCAGCCCTTCGTAATCCTTCAGGAACTCCTCCGGCGCCTGGGTGCTGTTCAGCTTCTTGAGCGCCTCGGTGGCGATCTTCGTCGTCTGGAGCACGGCGACGTCGGTCCGCATCAGCGTTCCGCTGTCGGTCGGCGAGTCGTCGGGGTGGATCACGAGGATCTGTGCGACCGCGGTGGGCGGCGGCGGCAGGAGCATCGCGACCAGCCCGCCGGCGATCAGCCCCAGCAGGGCGGTGGCCACCCACAGGCGACGTCGTCTGCGTACCGAGACGACCAGCCGCTGCAGGTCGATGAGCGGCTCGGACTTCGCTTTTTCGGCGCTGGTCACGCGGTACCTGCCAGTGCTTCGTGGTCGGACGGGGTGGGCGTACCGGGGCGGGCGCGGGTCGGCCGGACCGGGCGGATCAGCACGGTGCCCACCGTGGCGAGACCGGCGTCGGCGATGGCTTCGGCGATCCCGACCAGCTCCCACGCGGACCGGGAGCCGACACTCGCCACGACGAGGACTCCTTCCGCGTCGGTGTCCGCGACGACGGGCCGCGCCGGGGAAACCTTCACGACGGTGAACCATCGGACGGCGAGAGCGGCGAGCCGTTCGGCGGCCGCCTGCCCGGCGGTATCGCCGTGCGCGGCGACCACGAGCAGCCGCCGGTGCGGCAACTGGGAGATCAGCCGCTGGTACAAGGCGTCGGAGTCGATCTCGTCGGCGAAGACGTCGACCCGCGGGACGTTCCACGGCCTGTCGTCACGGAGGAGCTTGGCCCGCAAGGTGGTGCGCGCCGGCGGCTGCTCCACGGCGTCGAAGGTGGCCAGCACCGGGCCGCCGATCGCCGCGGCGATCTCCTCTTCGTCCCGCAGCCGCCGGTCGGTGCGGGCGGTGAAGAGGTGACCGAACAGGCCGATGAGGAAGAACAGCGCCGCGCCGCCGAGGGCGAGCTGCGGGAGCGTGGGTGCCGCCGCCGAGGTCGGCAGTTCGGCCGAGCCGAGGACGACCATGTTGCCGAGGCCGCTGGCGGTGTCGGCCGCGTTCAAACTGGACATCGCCGACTCGATCGACGAGCGCAGGCCCTGCAGTTCGGTGCGGAGCTGGACACTCTCGACGGTCGTCTTGCCTTCGTTGACCTTCGCGGAGAGTTCGCTGATGCGCTGGTTCGTCTGCGTGACCTGCTGTCGCAGTGTCTCCCGGCGTTCCTGCGCCAGCTGGACCGCGGCGTCCCCGGAACCGGCGATGATCTGCGTCGAGTACTTCACGAACTCGCTCGCGATCCGGTCGGCCATCCGCTGCGTCTGTTCGGCGGTGTCACCGGTGGCCTCGATGGTGATGACATTGCCCTGTGCGACCGACGTGGCCACCTTGTCCCGCAGATCGGCGCCGGTCTCGCCGTCACCGAGTCCGGCGGCGGCCCGGTCGAGCACGACCGAACTGGTCGCCACCTCGGCCTGGGTGAGCAGTTCGTCAGCCTCGCGCGGGCCCTGCAACAGCACGCTGGACGTCGTCCGGTAGCCGGGAGAAAGGATCAGCGACGATCCCGCGCCGACCAGGGCGCCGAGGAGGGCGAGGACCACGAGGGTCCGCCACCTCCCGCGCAGAACCTGTCCGATCATGGACAGGCGCACCGTATCGTCAGTCAAAGCCGGGGTCTCCCATCGGTGCGTGCGGGTGCAGCATCAATCCCGTCGGAGCGACCGCGATGTTGGTTACAGGATTGCCCGAGTCTTGTTCAAAACGCGACCGGGAAGTCGATCACCGGACCGCGGCCGCATAGGCCGCGAGCAGGGCTTTCTGAGAGTTCTCCCAAGAGAGCGGACCGGCGACGCGCGCCCGCCCCAGCTCGCCCATCTCGGCCCGCTGTTCCGGCGAGTCGAGCAGATGCGCGATCAGCTTCGCGAACTCCGGCTCGTCGTTCGCCGGCGCGTACAGAGCGGCCTCCCCGGCCGAAACGCGGGCCTCCCGCAGTTCGAAGGAGACGATCGGACGGCTCATCGCCATGTACTCCATGATCTTGTTCATGGTCGACACGTCGTTGAGCGGGTTCAGCGGATCCGGCGAAAGGCAGACATCGGCCGAGGACAGGTAGCGCAGCAGGTCCTCGTCGGGGATCCGGCCGGTGAACTCGACCTGGTCGTCGAGCTTCAGTTCCTTGGACAGCGCCACCATGGCGTCGAAAGCGTCGCCGGAGCCGATGAACACGGCGTGCCAATCGGTGCGGCCGACCTCGTCACGCAACGACGCGAGCGCGCGCAAGGCGTAGTCGACACCGTCCTGCGGGCCCATCACGCCGAGGTACGCCAGCAGATGCGGCTTGCCCTTCTTCAGCTCGGGCTCGACCGGCACCTGATGGAACCGCTCGACCACGGGCGCGCTGCGCACGACGAAGACGTCGTCCGGCGACTTGCCGCCGCGCTTGACGGCGACGTCCTTGTAGCTCTCGTTGGTCGCGATGACGACGTCGGCCGTCTTGTACGTGCGGCGCTCCAGCGCGCAGACCGCGCGGTACAGGAAGTCCTCGCCGCGATCGAAGCGCGAGAGGTACAGCTCGGGGCAGAGGTCGTGCTGGTCGAAGATGAACTTCGCGCCCTGGCGCTTGAGGTACAGCGCGACGAGGAACAGCAGGTCCGGCGGGTTGCAGGCGTGCACGACGTCGACCCGGCCAACCTTGCGGGCGAGCCGCAGCGTGTGCCACAGCGCGGAGCCGTACTCCTGGACGTACCCGGCCGGACCACCGGTGGCGGCCTTCAGCGGGTACCGCAGGATGTGGACACCGTCGATGGTGACTTCGGCTTCGGTGTCCCGCTTCGTCCCTTGTGGACAGATGACGTGGACTTCCCAGCCGGCGTCGCGAAGCGTCTGGCACTCCTGCCAGACGCGGCGATCGAAGGGGACGGACAGGTTCTCGACGAGGATGAGCGCTTTACCAGGCAAGACCGACATATCCCTCTTCAGCCCGGCGACGGTCGGCGTCGGGTACGCGGACGAGATCGACGATGGTGTGGCCGCCGCCCGCCGGGAGGGCCGCGAGGACCTCCGGGTCGGTGCAGCCGATGAGGCAGACTTCGGCGTGGTCGACGACCTCGCCGATGGAGCCGGCGAGCAGCTGGCCGAGATGCGGCAACCTGCCCTCGATGTACTCGCGGTTCGCGCCGATCAGCCGCGAAAGGCTGACGTTGGCGTCGTAGATGCGGAGGTCGTATCCCTTGCCGAGCAGGCGCTCGGCGAGTTCGACGAGCGGGCTCTCGCGCAGATCGTCGGTGCCGGGTTTGAACGACAGGCCGAACAGTCCGACCTTGCGTTTCCCGGTGCGCGCGACCAGGTCGAAGGCGCGCTGGAGGTGTTCGTCGTTGGAGGGCAGCACGTGCGACAGGATCGGGACGGCGACGTCCGCGCGGTGCGCGGCGTAGACCAGGCCGCGCAGATCCTTGGGGAGGCACGAGCCGCCGAAAGCGAACCCGGGGCGAAGGTAGGCGGGGCTGATGTTGAGCTTGCGGTCGGCGAGGAAGACGTCGATCACCTGATGGGAGTCGAGCCCCAGCGCGCGGCAGATGGCGCCGAGTTCGTTCGCGAAGCCGATCTTGAGGCCGTGGAAGGAATTGTCGGCGTACTTCGTCATCTCGGCGACCGGGATCGGGACGCGGAAGACCTCGCCGGGAAGGCCTTCGTAAAGCGCCGCGACGACGTCGCCGCTCGCCGCGTCGAGCTCGCCGATGACGGTCTTGGGCGGGTCGAAGAAGTCCTTGACGCTGCTCCCCTCGCGCAGGAACTCGGGGTTCACCGCGACCCCGAAGTCGACGCCCGCCGTGCGGCCGGACGACTTTTCGAGGATGGGGACGAGCAGATCCAGGCAGGTGCCGGGGAGCATGGTGCTGCGGAAGACGACGGTGTGTCTTCGCGTCTTGGTCTTGAGCGCTTCGCCGATTTCCTCGGCGACGCGCTCCAGGAACGCCGTCGACAGGCTGCCGTTCGGCGCCGACGGGGTACCGACGCAGATCAGGGAGACTTCGCTGTCCGCGATCGCCTGTCTTACGTCGGTCGTCGCTCTCAGCTTGCCCGTGGCGACGACCTCCGCGGTCAGTTCCCCGATCCGCTCTTCGACCACCGGCGCCTTGCCGCTGGAGACGAGTTCGATCTTCACCGGGTTCACGTCGACCCCGACGACCTCGTGCCCGCGTCCGGCGAGGCACGCCGCCGACACGCAACCGACGTAACCGAGCCCGAAGACACTGATCTTCATGACGAATTCCTCCAGCCGCATTCCGCTGCCCATTGGTCGGCGAGAGGACCGGGTTCGTTACCGGTGTCCGGCATTCGCCTGCTTTTGGCGGAACGCCTGTGCGGCAAGGGAATCACTCATCGTCCGCAGGGCGCGAAACGCTACAGGAAGCGCGTAACGATCTCGTGAGCGTTCAGGCGGCGGTGGCGCGTGGGTCGGGTTGGTCGTGAGTGGCGTTTCTGGTTTTCCCCCCAAACACCCCCCCCCCACAACCCCACCCCATTTTCCCCAAGCCACGCCTTTTTTTCCC
>NZ_JBWKEC010000066.1:0-8896 GCF_056435645.1 Amycolatopsis sp. NPDC043889 | reverse complement strand
GGGGGGTGGGAGGAAAGTTCTGGAGGCTTTTGCTGTTATTTTTGGGAGTGGGGTAAGGGCCAAATGTGCTTGGGGGGGGGGTTGGGGTGGGTGGGGGGGGGGGGTTGGGTTCCCACCCCAACCCCCCCCCCACGACCACCTGTACCGAAGGGCCACCCGGTCACGGCATCAACGGCAGTTTCCCGACCAGCTTGTCGATACGGTTGCGCGGGCCGACGATGCCGATGGCGCAGAAGTCCATCTCCTCGGTCGGGATCTCCTTCATCGTCGCGAGGAAATCGGTGTAGACGCGGATCTGCTGGGCGACGGCGGGCATGTCGGCGACGTGGCAGCCCGGCGAGGCCGCGGCCTTGGTCCGGATGGCCCGGAGTTGCGCGGCGTCGGCCGCCAGCACCGAGCAGCCGGTCCACGGCAGGCCCGAGTAGTGCTCGCCGTTCGCGTCGACCGCTTCGTCCCCCAGCAGCCCGGTCACCGACTTCGCCGTGGCGACGGCGGTGCAGACGGCCGCGTTCGCCGCCCGGCCCGGCGGCAGCTCGCTGTTGACCACGATGACCCACTTCAACCGGGCCGACCGGGTGGACGCGGTCAGGTCGATTTCGTCGGGGGTGAATCCGATGGCCGTACCGTGCTCGGACATTCAGCTGATCTCCTGCTCACTTAAACGGATGAACAAGGTCAAGCTAAGAGGACGTACGAGTACAGTCCATCATGTTCGTACTTAATACGGCGAGAGGCGCGAGATGGCGCGATTGGACGAACTTGATAAGGCGATCCTGGCGCAATTGCAGTCGGACGCACGGAAGACCAACCGTGAAGTGGCCGCCGCGGTGGGCGTTTCGCCGACCACCGCGCTGGATCGCACCCGCGGGCTGCGGGAACGCGGCGTGATCCGCAGCGCGCTGCTGGACGTGGATCTGCCGTCGATCGGCCGCGGGGTGCAGGCGCTCATCGCGGTGCGCGTGCGCCCGCCCTCGCGGCGCAACATCGAAGGCTTCCGGAACTGGGTCAACGCGCTGCCCGACCTCGTCGGGCTCTACGTGACCACCGGGACCGAGGACTTCATCCTGCATGTCGCGGTGCCCGACAACGACAGCCTCTACGCCTTCGTGATCGACAAGCTGACCGAACGCCCCGAGGTGGCCGACGTGCGCACCTCCATGGTGTTCGAGCACAGCCGCCGCACCAGGATCACGCCGGTGGACCGGTGAGCTTCAGAGTTCGCGGATGACGCGGGCCGGGTTGCCCGCCGCGAACACCTTCGACGGCAGGTCACGCGTGACGACACTGCCCGCGCCCACCACCACGTCATCCCCGATGGTCACTCCGGCACAGACGATGACGCCACCGCCGAACCAGACGTTGTCCCCGATGGTGATCGGCGCGGCCGACTCCCAGCGCTGCCGCCGCAGTTCGTGGTCCTCCATGGGATGCAGCGCGGTCAAAAGCTGGCAGCGCGGGCCGATCGAGCAGTCAGAACCGATCTTGATCGGCGCGCAGTCGAGCAGGATGGCGTCGTAGTTGAGGAAACTGTTGGCGCCGATCTCGATCAGATAGCCGTAGTCGCACTGGAACCGCGGCATGATCCAGGAGCCCTCGCCGAGCTTTCCCAGCAGTTCGCGCAGAATCGTGTCCCGCTCACCGGTCTCCTCGGCGCCCGTGCCGTTGAACCGGTCGACGAGTGCTTGCGCGCGCCTGCGGTCCGCGACCAGTTCGGGGTCGTTGTCCCGGTACAGCTCGCCGCGCAGCATGCGGTCCTTTTGCTCACCCATGCCGCCAACCTACCGAAAAGCGTCCTGCCGGCGAGCCTCCCGAGGAAAGCCACCGACAGGACGGGTGAATGCTTGCGGAGCGTTCTTCAGTTGTGTCGATCGGTTTCCGGGTAGGGCCGGCCCGGCGGATGGGTGAGGTGTAGGGGGGACCCGCCGGGCCGGAGTATCTTCCTTTCTCTTCGCAGGTTCCTGCTTCCGCTTCAGGGCGTCATTCGCGGCACTGACGGCCTTCGTTGACGCAGTCGACGAGACGATCCATGATCCGGTCCGGCATCACGTTCGCGAAATCGTCGTGATCGGAGAAGGGGTTGTGGTCCTCTTCGGGGAACGAGTCCACTTTGTACTGTCCGGCGAGCTGAATCCCTCGCGGGATCTGGTAGGTCAGCGAGATGGTGAGCTCCGGGACGGCGGTGAGACCGTTCGCGCATTCGCCGTTCTCGTCGGGGTACTTGATGTGATCCCGGTGATTTTCGCTGTCGATGTTGTCGCCGTCGAGACAGCTCGGGAACGTGTGCACCCGCTTGACGTCACTGCCCTCGGGGCAGATCGGGTACTGCTTGATGAGCCTGTTCTCGAAGCCCGTGCAGGTCCAGCTCTCCCGCGCGTTGGCGGGACCGTTCGTGGAGACCTTCGCGTCGCCGTAAAGGATCCGGAGGAACTTCGGCATCTCCTTCACCTTCTCCCTGGCGTTGCCCTTGAAGGTGATGTCGACGACCGCGGGGCGCTGGATCTCGCCGTCGTTGCCGGCGAGTTCGTTGTCCGCGTTCGGCTCGTCCAACTGCACCTGTTCCCGCTGGTCGTTCCGGTCCCGGCGATTCCGTTCGCCGTCGCGGCCCTGCTGTCGTCCGGCTTCTTCCCCGGTATCGATCCGCACCACCGGCCAGAAGTACGTCGACTCGTCGCCGTTGCGACAGGTGGTGCCGGCGCCCAGCAGGCTGTCGTTGTCCGAATCCGCGTTCGTGGAAAGGTTTCCGACGTAATCGTGCAGATGCTGGGCACCATTGCGGACACCCGGCTGCGCGATGAAGTTGTCGGGATTGAAATGCCCGTTCTCGTTCCGGCCGCAGTCGACGGTGAACGAGCCGGTGGAGGCGTTCCGGCCCGGCTCCGGCTTGTCGACGTTCGGCCTGACCTCGGTGATGTCCACGAACTGCGACTTGTCCACCTCGTCCGCGGCGGCGCGTTCGGGGTCGCCGGTCGTGGTGGACACCACCAGTCCACCGACCGCGATCGACAAGCCCAGCAACGCGGTCGCGATCTTGGTCCTGCGGGCGATCCGATGGCGCCCTTGATTTCGTGCCATTAGCTGCTCACCTCATTCTTTTCCGGGCGCGCCGATCACTCGAACCCGGGCATGAGCCACGCATTTGTCGAATACGCCGATTACCGCATTCGTGGCGAACCCTTCTGTTCGCCCGCCGATTCAGATCCGGCTACTGGGGAATACGGCGCCCGCCGAGGATCGGTTCAAAACGCGATCCGGCCGTTATCTTTCCGTTATAAGACTACCGGCGCACGATGGCGAGCACGGTGCCGTCCCACTTGTGGACCTCGAAGCGTTCGATGTCGGCCTTCCGCAGCGCCGTCGAACCACTGATGACGAGGGGAGCAGGGGAACCGGGGACGCCGTACCCCTTGGCCGGCACGCTCCAGTTGTTGACGGCGTAGGCCTCTCCGCCGTGGGAGTAGGCGACAAGCTGGCAGGTCATCGGGCCGACGAGGCCGCGCAGTTCGAGTTCGACGGCGCTGCCCCACTCCTTCTCCTGCACCGTGACCTCGGCGGCGACCGCGTTGCCCGCCTCGGACCAGCCGAACGGGGCGGCGCCGCCGTCCGGACCCGTCTCACGTTCCCGCGACGACGACGGAGGCGGTGGCACCACCGACGTGACGACGGTGGGCGCGGCCTGTGTCACGACCGGTTCACGGCCGGTGAGCGAAAGGACGGCGAGTGGTCCGCCGACGACGAGCACGAGTACGGCGGCGGCCGTGGCGAGCCGGATGACCTTACGGCGACGGCCCGCCTTGGCCGCGTCCGCGAGCAGCATTCGCAGCACCCGCGGGCCCGGACCCTTCACGGGCGGATCCGGCCAGCTCTTCTTGACCATGTCGAGAATGTCGGGCAGGTGGTACATCTCCACCAGCTCGACCTGACACTCGGGGCACTCCAGCAGATGCGCTTCGAACCTGACGTGGTCCTCCTCGCCCAGGACGCCGAGCACGTAGGCGGCGATGTCCGTGTGGACAGCTCCGGACACCTCGCTCACCCCCGCTCCTGCAGCGCCCTGCGCAACGCGCGCACAGCATGGTGGATCCGCGATTTCACCGTACCCGGCGGAACCCCGAGCGTCGCCGCGACCTCGTTCACGGTGCGGTCACGAAGATAGGTCTGCTGAACGGCCTCGCGTTGTTCCGGGGAAAGATTGCGCAGGGCCTCGTAAACGATCATGGCCGCGAGCGTCTTCTCCGATTCGTCCGGCACTCCGATCGAATCCGACTCCAGTTCCTCCACCTCTTGAGGGCGGGCGCTCCGGCTCCGCCAGCCGTCGATGACGATGCGCCTGGCCACGGTGAACAGCCAGGCGCGCAGCATTTCCGGCTGCCGGTCGAGTTTGCCGGCGTTGCGCCACGCCTTGATGAGCGTCTCCTGGACCACGTCCTCGGCCCACTGGCGATCGTGGCCGGTCAGCTTCAGCACGAACGCCATCAGGCTGGATCCGAACTCCTGGTACAACGCCCTGATGAGGTCGTCATGCCCGTTCGACGCGGGTTCATGATCGACGATTGGCTGCAGTATCCGAGAGTGGCGTCCCACGCGGCACATCCTTGTGGGCTCAGGGGCGATAAGTCCAGTACCAAAACCGTTCCGGCCAGGTTCTCCGAGCGTGGGAAAGTTTTTTGAACCGTTTCCCGCTCGTGACCGTATCCCCTACCGAAGACCCCGACCCGGCACTGTCCCCCGCACCGCCGAATCCACTGTGGATCATGACTGTCCACAGTGGAATTGAACCTGCCTGCACACCATCTCCCCGCGGTGATGGCGTTCTCCTCTGCCCCGACAGGAGGATTTCCGTGAACCCCGTGTCACGCTCGGTCATACCTCTGACTCTCACCTTGGCCGCGGTCGCGCTGGCCTCGGCCTGTACCACCGGTACCGCGGGACCGAACGGCTCTCCCGGCGCGGCCTCGACCGCCGGTACCGGGCAGATCCCGGGAATGCCCGACCCCGCGGCCGAACCCGCCCCCGGTGTCACGGCGGCGATCCTGTTCGACCTCGGGCCGATCGTCACCGACACCAACGGTTTCACGCTTTACCGCTACGACAAGGACACGGTGAATCCGCCGAAGTCGAATTGCACCGAAACCTGCGCGCGGACCTGGATTCCTGCCAAGGCGAGCGGTGAACTCGTGGTCACCGGCATCGACCGCGCGCTCGTCGGCACCGTGACCAGGGACGACGGCACCGAACAGATCACGCTCGCCGGCTGGCCGCTCTACCGCAACGCCGACGACGCGATGCCCGGCAACACCGGCGGGCAAGGCGTCGACGCCGCGTGGTTCCCCGCCAAGCCGGACGGCACGAAAGTGCTGGTCACCGCCGACACCTGGCAGGCCGATGACCTCGGCATCTGACCTCCCCAGACCCGTCCGCCCGCTGCTCGTCCTGCTGATCGCGGCCGTGGTGAGCCTGCTCGGCCCGGTCGACGAAGCGCACGCTCAAGAGCTTTCCGCGGCGGACAAGAACCTGATCGTCAACGTCAAACTGGCCGGGCTGTGGGAAATGCCCGCCGGGATGTGGGCGCAGGAACGCGGGAAGAGCAAGCGGACCCGCGAAGTCGGCCGGACGTTGATGATCGACCATGGCAGGCTCGACACCGCGACGCACGCCATCGCCGACCGGTTCGGCATCGCCCTGCCGTCCGAGCCGTCGGATCAGCAGTCCGCGTGGCTCGGCGAGATGAAGGCCGCCCGCGACGACAGCGAGTTCGACCGCATCTTCGCCAACCGGCTCCGGTACGCGCACGGTGTGCTGTTCCCCGTCATCGCGCAGGTCAGGGCCGGTACCCGCAACGACGTCGTCCGTGACTACGCCACCACGGCCAACCAGGCGGTGCTGCGGCATATGACCCTGCTGGAGAGCACCGGCGTCGTCGACCAGTCGCTGATGCCGGAAGCCCCGGTGCCGCAGTCGAATTCGGCCAACGCCGCGATGGACGTCGGCTTCGGCGACCTCGCGCTCGGCCTGCTGCTCGCGGTGGTGCTCGGCGGCGGACTGTTCTTCGCCGTCCGGACCCTGCGCAGCAAGAACACCCGGACCCGCGACCGCGCGGCCACCACCGAACCTGATCCGGTTCCCAGTGCCCCAGGAGAGAACAATGTATGACCAGTGGTCCGAGGTGGTGATCGTGCTGACCCAGAAAACGGACACCGACCCCGGCATCAAGGGCATGGCGCAGACCTCCGCCCGGATCTCGTACGGCTTCATGTGCCTCACCCTGTGCTGGGGCGTGCTCACCGCGACCGGCTGGATCAAGTCGCTGACCGGGCGGAAGGCACTGCGCAACTCGCATATGGTGCTCGGCATCCTGACGTTGTCGTTCGGCGTCGTGCACGCGATGTCGTTCCTGTTCCTGCCCGACGGATTCACCCTGGCGCAAGTCACGATCCCGCTCCTGCCGGGCACCCTCGCGCGGCACGAACTCGGCGTCATCGGGCTCGAGGTCATGCTCGCCGTCGCGCTCACCGGCGGCATCAGCCGCTTCAGTTCCTACCGGCGCTTTCTGTGGATCCACCGGCTCGCCTATCCGGCGGTCGCGATCACCGCGTTGCACGCGTTCTTCGGGGCCATGGCCAACGGGCATCTGGGCCTGCTGTGGTTCGGCGGGATCACGCTGCTGGTCCCCGCGGTGCTGCTGACCGCGCTGCGGTTCACGCCGACCCGGTACCTGGAACGGCTGGGCCTGGTCGAAGAACTGGTCTGACGACTTGGAGAACGAACAATGATCTTCGGAAGCATCCGGCGCGGCACTCGCGTCAGCGTCGACAACGAGCGGTGCGAGATCTTCGGCTTCTGCGAGATGGAGGCGCCGTCCACGTTCAAGATCGGACCGGACGGCAAGCTCCGCATCCGCCGGATGGTCGACCGGGACGGGCTGGACCAGGCCATCTCCGCCGCCCGGCTCTGCCCGAAACAAGCCATCAGAGTCAAGGGAGAAGGAGCGTACGACGATGAGTGACGGAGATCGGATCGTCATCGTCGGGGCGGGCGTCGCCGGCCTCCGCTCGGCGGAACGGTTGCGGGAACTCGGTTTCGACGGCGAGATCGTGCTGGTCGGCGACGAGCCGCGGAAGCCGTACCACCGGCCGATGGTGTCGAAGGAGCTCATCACCGGCGGAGTGAAACCGGTGGCCGCGAGCCTGGAGCCCTACGTCGACCTGGACGTCCACTGGCGGCTCGGCACCCGCGCGACCTGGCTCGACAGCAAGGAGCGCACCGTCCATCTGCCGGGTGGTGAATCCCTGTGGTACGACGGGTTGATCATCGCGACCGGCGTCTACCCCCGGCATCTTCCCGGCTCGCCGCGCCACGACCCCCGGGTCCGTGTGCTGCGGACCGTGGAGGATTCACTGGCCGTCCGGCGGGCCTTGGGGAACAGCAACAAATCCGTCGTGGTGATCGGCAGCGGCCTGATCGGGAACGAGTTCGCCGCGTCGATGCGGTACATGGGCCGGGACGTCACACTCATCGGCCACGCGAAGGCGCCTTTGCACCGCTTCGGGGAGCGGATCGCGTCGGCGCTCACCAAGGAACACCAGCACCATCGCGCCAAGCTGGCGATGAACACCGAGGTGCGGAACTGGATCAGCACCAAGGAGACGGTAGGGCTGCACCTGACCAACAACCAGTTCCTGGTGGCCAGCTGCGTGGTGCTCTCGATCGGGAGCGTGCCCGCCGTGGACTGGCTGCGCGGCTCGGAGCTGACCATCGACGACGGTGTGCTGTGCGAATCGACCCTCTTCGCCGTCGGGGCGGAAGACGTCGTGGTCGCCGGCGACGTCGCGAAATGGCCGAACCTGCGGATAGACGAGACCCCACGACGGGTCGAGCACTGGATGAACGGCGTCGAATCCGGGCGCGCGGCGGCGGAAAGCCTGATGCTGGGCCGGGACAACGCGCGGCCGTACACGCCACTCCCCCGCGCCTGGTCGTCCCTGTACGACGCGCGGTTGCAGACCGCCGGGATGCCGTCGCTGGGCAAGGACACGATCGAACTCTCCGACGGGGTCACCGGTTTCGTCCGCGACGGCAGGCTGATCGGCGCGGCGGGCTGGGACCGGCCGAAGGCGATGATCCACTGGACCGCCGAACTCGACCGGCGGCTGCCGGTGCCCGAGCCGGTGTTCCCCGCCCCCGCCGCTCCTTCGTTCGCGGCGACGCCGATCGGGGAGGACATCCTGGCCCCGTTCGAGCGGGACTTCCTGTCCGAGACGCCGACCGAGGCCGTTCCCGCGCCGGAAAGGATGCCCTGGGCTCGCGTTCCCGCCGGGTGACCCGGGATCGCGAACGGACCGGGGCCGCGCGCGGCGGCCGCGGTCCCTCAGGTGGCGGTGGGCAGCTACGCCTCCGCACCCACCGCCACCCCCTGGGGACGCCAGGAGGTAACCGGGACCGACGGTGATTCGGGCTCCGCCGGGTACCGCACTCCGGGCTCCCCGCTTCCGGTCGGGGCCCTTCCAGGCTTGACTCACCTGGAAGGGCCCCGATCCATGGCGGCTGAAGGGGACTTTCCCCTCGTTACACGCGGCGAAGGGCGCTTTCACCGCATCGCATGCGGGGCCCCGGCAAAGTCGCATTACCGCTGATCAGTTGGGCGCGAGTGGCGATTCGGGTTCTCTTGAGAGGTAAGGCGAACGCGACGTGATGGAGCTGGCGGCGCGCTCGCCGAAGAAGCCTGGCTCGTTCTTGACTGTCCACAGAGGACACAAGGAGAGAGCACGGTGCCCGATTTGGGTGCTTTGCGCGGCTTCGTGACCGGGTCGTGGGGGGGGGGGGGGGGGGGGGGTTTCGCCCCCCCCCCCCCCCCCCCCCCCCCCCCCCCCAACACCAGGCGCCCTTCTGTTTGCATCGG
>NZ_JBWKEC010000065.1:0-9972 GCF_056435645.1 Amycolatopsis sp. NPDC043889 | reverse complement strand
GTTTGGCCCGGGGGGAATGGGGACAGTGGCGCTTTTTCCTCTTGGGGGGGGGGGTGGGGGGGGGGGGTTGGGTTCCCACCCAAACCCCCCACCCACGACCACCCCGACCCACGCGGTACCGCCGCCCTTCTCTCCACCCTTGCCCCTTAGGAGCGACGTGAAGCAGGTAGTGCAGAACTACAAGAGCGGGGAGCTGGCGCTCCTCGACGTCGAAGTGCCCGCGTGCAAACCGGGGGGTGTGCTGGTCCGCACCGCCTATTCGCTGATCTCCACCGGCACCGAGATGATGAAGGTGTCCGAGGCGAGCCTTTCGCTGGTGGGCAAGGCGAAGGCCCGGCCGGATCAGGTCGCGAAGGTGATGCAGAGCGTCGCGACGAACGGGCTCGGCGCCACGTACCGCAAGGCGATGAACAAACTCGACTCGTACACGCCACTGGGGTACTCGCTGTGCGGTGTAGTCGAGGAGGTCGGCGCGGGCATCGACGACGTCGCCGTCGGGGATCACGTGGCGTGCGCGGGGAACGAGCACGCGCTGCACGCGGAACTGAACTGGGTGCCCAAGAACCTGTACTCCAAGGTGCCCGACGGCGTCGACCCTCGGCACGCCGCGTTCGGCACGGTCGGCTCGATCGCGATGCAGGGTGTCCGCCAGGGCGAACCGCAGATCGGCGACATCGCGCTGGTCATCGGGCTCGGCCTGATCGGCCAGTTGGTCGTGCAGCTGCTGGTCGCCTCCGGGGTCCGCGTGGTCGGTGTCGACCCGGACCCGGCGCGCTGCGAGCTCGCCGAACGACTCGGGGCGCTGAAATGCGGTGATCCCGGGTCGGGCGTCATCGACACCGCGGTCGCGGAGATCAGCTCCGGGCACGGCGTCGACCAGGTGTACCTCGCCGCGGGCGGCAGCACGAACGAGCCGGTGGAGCTGGCCGCGAAGCTGGCCCGCGACCGCGGCCGGGTGATCGACATCGGCAAGTGCTCGCTGAACCTGCCGTGGAACGCCTACTACGAGAAGGAACTCGACGTCCGGTTCTCCCGTTCGTACGGCCCCGGCCGCTACGACCCGGAGTACGAACTCGAAGGCCGCGACTACCCGATCGGTCAGGTCCGCTGGACCGAGCGCCGCAACCTCGAATGCGTCGTCGACCTGATGGGCAGCGGCCGTCTCGACGTCGAGCCGCTGATCTCGCACGTCTCGGCCTTCTCCGACGCCGTCGAGACGTACCGGAAGCTCAACGAGGGCGAGCTCAAGGCCGTCGCGGTGCTGTTCGAGTACGAGAAGCGCGCCGCTACCACCACCGAGCACGTCACCTCGGTCGCCCTCCCGAAGACGGTGACTTCGCGCGCGGTGCCGAAGCCCGGCAGCCTGCGGGTCGGTTTCATCGGCGCCGGCAACTACGCGTCCTCGATGCTTCTCCCGCATCTCGTGGAGATGGAGTACCTCGACCTCTTCGAAGTCGTCACCACGTCCGCGCTCTCGGGCGCGAACGCCAAGCGCAAGTTCGGCTTCGCCCGCGCCTCCACCGACGTCGACGCGATGCTCGAAGACTCCTCGATCGACGCCGTGTTCATCGTGACCAGGCACAGCTCGCACGCCGAGCTGACCAGGAGGGCGCTGCTCGCGGGCAAGGCCGTCTTCGTCGAGAAGCCGCTCGCGCTGTCGGAGAAGGAACTCGAGGTCGTGCTCGGCGCGATCGAGGAATCCGGCAACGACCGGCTGCAGGTCGGCTTCAACCGCCGGTTCGCCCCGCTGCTGAACGAGTCGGTGCGCCAGTTCGGCCCGCGGATCGGCCCGGCTTCCGTGCGCTACCTGGTCAACGCCGGGCAGCTCGACGCGAACAGCTGGTACAACCAGGCCGACAGTGAGGGCTCGCGGTTCGCCGGCGAGGGCGGGCATTTCATCGACACGGTCAGCTGGCTGCTGGGCTCCGACCCGGTCTCCGTGTACGCCACCGCGACGCCCGGGCACCAGGACCTCCAGATCCTGCTGCGCTATCCGGACGGCTCGACGGCGTCGATCGCGTACACCACCAACGGTTCGTCGGCGTTCCCCAAGGAAACGATCGATCTCACCGCCGACGGCAAGGTGCTGAAATTCGACGACTTCGCGCGCGCGTCGGTGTTCGGCCGCAAGAAGTGGGCCAGCTCCCGCATCCCCAAGGGCCGGGACAAGGGGCAGGCCGCCGAACTCGAAGCGTTCGTCGACGCGCTGACCACCGGTGTCGCGATGCCGGTCTCGGTCGAGTCGCTCGTTTCGACGACGCTGGCCACGCTCGCGGTCAACCGCAGCCTGGAGACCGGCGCCGTGGTGCGGATCGGCACGGAGGGACTCGGCTGATGGATCCGTCCTGGTACCTGCGAAGACTGTCGCGGATGGGACCCGCCGAGATCGCCGGCCGGGTCACCGACGTCGTGCGCAAACGCCAGTGGCGCGGGGTCGCGGGGGAGAAGCCCGCCTGGCTGCCGGACCGCCGGTTCGTGACGGTGCCCGGTGAAGACGTCCTCGCCGCCGTTTCGGGCGAAGCCGTGAAGGATCTGCTCGTCACCGCCGACCGGCTGATGGACGGGCGCGCGGAGTACTTCGGTGTCGAGCGGGACGACCTCGTCGCCCCGGACTGGTCGTACGACCCGAAGACCGGCCGCCGCGCACCGTCCGATGTGTACTCCTTCGACATCCCGTACCGGAGCGAGGACGCCGTTGGCGACATCAAGCAGATCTGGGAGCCGTCGCGGCACCAGCACCTCACCGTGCTGGCCGCCGCGTACGCCCTGACCGGCGAGGACCGGTACGCCGAACGCGTCGCCGCGCACCTGAAGTCGTGGTGGGCGGCCAATCCGCCGATGCGCGGGGTGCACTGGGTCAGCGGGATCGAACTCGGTATCCGGCTGCTGTCGTGGGTGTGGGTCCGGCGCCTGCTCGACGGCTGGGCGCAGGCGCCGTCGCTGTTCGAGGACAACCCCGTGGCCCTCGGCCAGATCTGGCACCACCAGCGCTGGCTGGCGGCGTTCCCGAGCCGGGGTTCGTCGGCGAACAACCACGTGATCGCCGAGGACGCGGGACAGCTCGCCGCGGCCTGCGCGTTCGCCTGGTTCCCGGAATCCGCCGCGTGGCGGGACACGGCGCTCGCGTCGCTCGACAAGATGTTGCGGCACAACACCTTCGACTCCGGCCTCAACCGGGAACTCGCCACGGAGTACCACGGGCTCGTCCTGGAACTGGGCCTCGCCGGGGCGCTGGAGGCGAAGGCCGCCGGGGTCGCGGTGCCCGAGTCGACCTGGCTCGTGCTGCTTCGGATGACCGACGCTCTGGCGTCCATTGTGGACAATCGGCTGCGCCCGCCGAGGCAGGGTGACGCGGACGATGGTTTCGGCCTCATCGTCGACGGTGAGGACACCGGTCGTTGGGCCTCGCTGCTCGGCACCGGGTCCGTCCTTTTCGGACGGTTGGACTGGTGGCCGGAGACCACGGGCGGGGACATCCGCACGCAGCTCTTCTCCGCGCTGGCCAAGGACATCCGGGTCGGCGCGCGGCGTCCGGTGCGGCGGCGGGACGACTTCGCCGACGCCGGGATGACCATCCTGCGGGACGGCGGGATCTGGTGTCGTTGTGACGGCGGGCCGCACGGCTTCCTGTCCATCGCCGCCCACGCCCACGCGGACGCGCTCTCGGTGGAGGTCCGGCACGACGGCGTCGACATCCTCGCCGACCCCGGGACCTACTGCTACCACGGCGAACCGAAGTGGCGGTCGTACTTCCGTTCCACGGCCGGGCACAACACGCTCGAACTCTCCCGCGCCGACCAGTCGGTCTCCGGCGGTCCGTTCCTGTGGACGAAACACGCCGTCACCACCGTGATCGCCGCGGGAACGCCGTCGCGCTGGAGCGCGGAGCACGACGGCTACGCGCCGTCCGTCCACCGGCGTTCGGTGGAGCTGGAAGGCACTGGACTGCGGATTCTCGACGAGGTCCGCGGTGGCGAGGCACAGCACTGCCGTCTCGCGTTCCACTTCGGGCCGCTGGTCGAGGTCTCGCTTTCCGGCGGGACGGCGACACTGTCCTGGACCGTCGGCGGCGAGGCTCGTACGGCTTCGTTCGAGCTGCCGCCGGAGCTGGGCTGGTCGGCGCATCGCGGCGAGACCACCCCGCCGATGGGCTGGTACTCGGCCGGGTTCGGCCGTCGCGAGCCGTCGTGGACCCTGCTCGGCAGCGGAACCGCCGTCGACGGAGCCACGTTCACCAGTGTGCTCACCTTCGAACCCGGTAACGAGGATCCCCCATTGTGATCGCACGACCGCACCGCCTCCGCCGGGCAGCGCTTCTGGTGCTGCTCGGCTCGCTGACGCTCACCGCCTGCACCACCCCGGCCGAAGAGCCCGGACCGGATCCGGCCAAGGCGCCGTCCGGTGCGATCGCGCAGGTGTGCGACAAGCTGCCGGAGGGTCCGGCGGAAGCGCCGGCGGGGGCGGTGAAGATCGACCCGGCGGTGCCGGGCGACCTCGCGGCGAAGACTCGGTCGAGTCCGGCCGGGACGACGTTCTGGCTGGCACCGGGGACGCACAAACTCGGCGACGACCGCTACGACCAGGTCAATCCGAAGCCGGGAAACGTCTACGTGGGTGGTCCGAAGGCTGTCCTCGACGGCCGGAAGATCAACCAGTACGCCTTCGCGGGGGACGCCGCCGACGTCAAGATCCGGAATCTGACCGTGCAGGGCTTCGCCGCGCCGCACGACGAAGGCGTGGTCAACCACGATTCGGCCGACGGATGGGTCATCGAGCACAGCGCCGTCCAGGACAACGACGGCGCGGCGCTGATGGCGGGCGCGCGGCAGCAGGTCCGGGGCAACTGCCTGCGTCGCAACGGCCAGTACGGGATGAACGCCTACGCGCAGGACGGCGGCATCACCGGTCTCGTCGTCGAGGGCAACGAGATCACCGGCAACAACACCGGCGACTGGGAACGCAAGATCGACGGCTGTGGCTGCTCCGGAGGGATCAAGTTCTGGGAGGTCGACGGCGCCGACATCGTCGGCAATTGGGTGCACGACAACCGCGGCGTCGGGCTGTGGGCCGACACGAACAACAACGACTTCCGCGTCGCGGGCAACGTCATCGAGAACAACGACGGCTCCGCGCTGATGTACGAAACCAGCTACAACGCCGTGATCAGCGGCAACACCATCCGCCGCAACAACCGGGTGGACGGCAAGCGCTACATCGACCGCGGCGACAGCTTCCCGGTGGCGTCGATCTACGTGTCCGAATCCGGCGGCGAGCCGAGGGTGAAGGCGCGCACGGACAAGCTGGAGATCTCCGGGAACACGTTCGAGAACAACTGGAACGGCGTCACCCTGTGGGAGAACTCCGACCGGTTCTGCAACAGTCCGGCCAACACCTCGTCCGGCTCCTGCACGCGGCTGGTGCCCGAGCGGGCGAAATGCGCGCTGCCCGGGATCGCGGGCGGGCCGCTGAACGGCGACTGCCGCTGGAAGACCCAGCGCGTCGAGATCCACCACAACCGGTTCGTGCTCGACCCGGCCGTCGCCGGCTGCGAAGAGAGCTGCGCACGGATGGCGATGCTCGCGAACTTCGGCACGTTCCCGGACTGGTCGCCGTACAAGGGCGAGGTGGTCCAGCAGGCGATCACCTTCGACCAGGGCAACCGCCTCTACGACAACGTCTACTCCGGGCCGTGGAACTTCGTGGCGTTCGAACCGAGCCGGGTCCTGGGCTTCGGTGAATGGCAGGGCGCGCCCTACAAACAGGACCAGGGCAGCAAACTCACCCGTGCGGGAGGTGGCTGACATGCTCGATCCCGCGGTCCGGGCCGAACCGTCGATCCGCACGGGGATGCCCAAGGCGGTCGGCGTCGCCTGGACACTGTTGATCATCAACACCTTGGGCTCGACAGGGGCGAAGACGCTCATCCCGTTGCCGCGTTCGGTCAGCCAGCTGATCACCATGGGCGCGCTGGGCGCCGCGTTCGTGATCGCGCTCGCCCTGAACGCCCGGCTGCGGATCAGGCCGAGCGCCTATCTCTTCCTGCTCACCCTGCTGCTGGTGCTGAGCGTGGTCTCCAGCCTGAACCTGGAAGGCGGGTTCGGCGCGCTGTTCCGCTGCTTCCGGTTCGCCCTCTTCCTCAGCACCCTGTGGCTGCTGACACGGTGGTGGAACGGCGGTCTCGACCTCGTCCGCACGCATATCCGCGCCTACGGCGTGGTGCTGGTGACGGTGGTGATCGGGCTCGCGCTCGGCCCGGGCAACGCGATGCCGTTCGAGTACGGCGGACGGCTCACCGGAACGCTGTGGCCGCTGACGCCGCCGCAGGTCGGCCAGTACGCGGCCGTCGTCATCGGCCTGACGACGCTGTTGTGGCTCGGAGGGAAACTGGAGCGGAAGCACGCGCTGGTCGTCATCGTCCCGGCGTTCGGGATCCTGCTGCTGACCCACACCCGCACCGCGATGCTCGGCCTCGTGGCCGGGACCGTGGTGGCGTTGATGTCGCAGTGGATGTCCAGCGCTCGCGCGCGCAAGGTGTTCACCTGGCTGGTACTCGTCGGGGTGCTCTGCGCGGTGGCGCTGAGCGGGCTGCTCCAGACCTGGTTCCTGCGGGGACAGTCCGAGGAGAACTTCTCCAGCCTCACCGGCCGTGCGAAGGTGTGGGACGCGCTGCTCGACGCGCCGCGGACAACGCTCGAATACCTGTTCGGTGTCGGGCTGACCGACAAGTCCTACGACGGGCTTCCGATCGACAGCAGCTGGCTCGCCGTCTACCACGAGCAGGGCTACGTCGGGATCGCGATCGTGGCGGCGTTCCTGCTCGTGCTGGTGGTGGTCGCGGTGCTGCGGCCGCCGTCGCCCGCCAGGGCTTGCGCGATCTTCCTGATCACCTACTGTCTTTCCGCCTCCTACACCGAGGCGGGCCTCGGCGACGCGTCGCCGTACCTGCTGCACTTGGCGCTGGCCGCGTCGCTGCTGGTGCGTGTGCCCGCCGAAGAACCCGAGTTCGTCAAGGAGCCCGTGTGAAGGTTCTCGTGATCCACAATCGGTACCGATCCGAGCAGCCGAGTGGCGAGAACAACGTCGTCGACCAGGAGACCGCGTTGCTGGCCGAGGCCGGGCACGAGGTCGGCCTGTTCGAGCGGCGCAGCGACGACATCGCCGAGATGTCGCTGCCGCGCAAGGCCGTCGTCCCGCTGCGGGTGCCGTGGAACCGGGCCGTGCGCGCGGAACTGGCGCGGCGACTGGCCGACGATCGGCCGGACGTCGTCCACGTCCACAACACGTTCCCGCTGCTGTCACCCTCCGTGCTGGCCGCGTGTGCCGACGCCGGGGTCCCGACGGTCGCGACCGTGCACAACTACACCCTGATCTGCCCGCCCGGCACGCTGTTCCGCGAGGGCTACATCTGCACCGACTGCGTGGGACGCAAGCCGATCCCGGCGGTGCGGCACGGGTGCTACCGTGGTTCGGGGCCGGCCACCGTGCCGATGGCGGCGAGCATGATGCTGAACCGGAACCGCTGGTGGACCGGGGTTTCGCGGTTCTTCTGCATCTCGAAGGCCCAGCGCGAGATCCTGATCGCCGCCGGGATGCCCGCCGAACGGCTCGCGGTGAAGTACAACTACGTCACCGACCCTGGCAAGACGCGCAAGGGCGCGGGGGAGCATCTGCTGTTCCTCGGCCGGATCACCGAGGAAAAAGGCATCGGTCTGCTGATGAAGGCGTGGGATCGGTTCGTCGCGGCGGGTGGCCCGGTGCCGCCGCTGGTGATCGCCGGCACCGGCCCGATGCAGGACGAGGTCGCGCGCTGGGCCCACGGCCGAGACGATGTCCGCTACGTCGGGCTTCAGTCCAAAGCGGAGTGCCAAGACCTGATCGTCCGCTCGAACGCCGTCATCGCCCCGTCCGAATGGCTGGAGGCGTTCGGACTCGTCGTGGTCGAGGCGATGGCCGCCGGTGTCCCCACCGTCGCCGCGGCCCACGGCGCCTTCCGCGAACTCGTCGAAGACGGCGTCACCGGCCTGCTGCACGAACCCGGGAACGCCGAATCGCTCGCGGCGCGGCTACGGGAGATCGTCGGCGACGCCGAACGGAACCAGGAAATGGGCTGGGCGGCACGGCTGGTGTACGAACAGGAGTTCACCCCGAAGGTCGGCCTCGAACGGCTCGTCGGCGGCTATCAGGCAGCGATCGACGCGTGATCACCGGTCCGCCCGCGCTCCCGCCGCGGGCGCGGATCCCACTCTGGGCGCTGGGCGCCTTCGGCTTCGTCGTCGCCCTCGTCCTCGGCCTCCGCTACGCCGGGACTTCCCACACCGCCGGCCTCGACGCCCTGGTGTTGGCGGTGGCCGACCGAGTGCAAGGCCCGCTCTGGTACGTGGCGACCGCCATCGACTTCGCGGGAGAACCGGTGGGCGCGATCGTCGTGATGGCGCTGTTCGGCTGGGTGTGCGTGCGGCACCGGCGGCCGCGGACGGCGATCCTGCTGGTGGCCGCCTCCGGGGTGACGGTGGCGCTGACCACCGGCCTGAAACCCCTGACCGGCAGGCTGATCCACGGCGAATTCCTCTCCTACCCGAGCGGTCACACGGCTTTCGCGGTCACCGTGGCCGCCGTCGTCGCGCTGTTGGTGATCGATGTGCGGGGTCTCGGAACCGCCGGCGGCGCTTTGGTGCTGGTGGGGTTGGTCGCGTTCTCGGGGCTCGCGATGGGGTGGGCGGAGGTGGCGCTGGGTGCGCACTATCCGACGGACACCTTCGGAGGGTTCGGGGTCGCTGTCGCGGTGGTGCCGGTGGTGGCGTGGGCGGTGGACCGGTTCACGCGGCGTGCTTGAGCACGACGTTCGGCCGCGGCCGGGCCTGCGCCGTCCGGAACGCGGCGCGCAACTCTCGCTCGACCTCGTCCGGCTCGGTGCGCAGCCGGGACGGCAACGTCTGCAGCACGACGATCCCGGCGGCGACGTATCTCGCGTTGCGCGCGACGGTGGCGCGATGGTCTTCGAGGTTCGCGTGGTGGCGGTAGGAGTCGATCTCCCAGGCGAAGGCGCACTCGTCACACCAGAAGTCCGGAGTGGCGATGTGGTTCCCGTTCGCGTCGAAGATCGGGACGTTCCAGTGGCCCGGCGAGAGACCGGATCTTCGCCAGAGACGCCAGGCGTCGGCCTCGGCGACGGATCTCGCTCCGGCGAGAAGCGGCGTCAGGGCCGTTCGGGGTAGCGCGGTTCCGGTTCTTCCCGCTCGGTCCAGCTCGTGGGCGAGCATTTCGGGGGTGCAGAAGCGACGTTGGACCGACTCGGCCATCATCGCCTGGATCTCGTCTTCGTCGGTGAGCCCGCGGGCGGCGTCGATGACGGCACGGGGGACAGGTGCGACCGGGAGATCTCCTCGGAAATGGGGACGAGGCAGGCGGTGAGTCCGCTCTATACGGACGAACCCGGCATCGGCCACGCCGCGGTTCGCCGGGCTGAGGACATGGACTTCCTCCTGCTGAGGAACCCTTTCCAAACCGTGGCGGCGGAGTGCCCAAGCGCCGGTGAGCACCGCGTCTCGCCGGGCATGGAGCAACGCGGCGCGGACGCGGTGCTCATGAGTCGGTGGACCGCTGCTCAGCAGGACGACACCGGGGAGCAGCGTTCGCCAGGGGCCATCCGCCGCGCAGCGGCGAGAGATGGTCCGGCGCGGTACACCGATCCGTTCGAGATCGGTCGCGCGGACCACCTCCGGATGGTCCGGGGCGGTGAGCAGGGGGTCGGTAGGCCAGGTTCCTCTTCGCACCGGACCATCGTGCAAGCCGGTACCGACATTTTTCGCCCTGAGATTGCACGAAAGTCCCTCTCACGAAGAAAAGGTGGCGACGATGTAGGAATTGGGACACTCAACCTGGATCCACCGATGTGTTTGTTAGGTGATCTTGGTGGGGTTTGTTGATCTTTTGGCTGGTTGCTGGCAGGGCGGGGTGCCGGTCGTCTCATCC
>NZ_JBWKEC010000064.1:0-10886 GCF_056435645.1 Amycolatopsis sp. NPDC043889 | reverse complement strand
GGACCTTCGCAAGCCCAAGTTTCCCTTACAGGACAGGCACTTCCTCCATTTCACGACCAGATCTACATCACACTGCGTGAAAGACGCAGGCTAGCGGTGCGGTGGGACAACCGCCACTGGGCAGGCAGCGTGGTGGATCAGGGCTTGCCCGGTGGAGCCCAGCAGCAGGCCGCGGAACCCTCCGCGGCCGCGGGATCCGACCACGACCAGTTGGGCGCTGGTGGCGTGGTCGAGCAGAATGTGGGCCGGGCGGTCGCGGGCCACGACCTGCTCGACCGGCACATCCGGATAGCGTGCCTGGCATTCGGCCAGCCACTGGCTCAGTAGTTTCGACTCTTGTTCCTGGATGGACTGCCAATCCGTTGTCAGTTCCCAGGCCGTCGCGATGGGCAGGTCGCTCCAGGCGTGCACAGCCACCACCGGCACGTTCCGACAGGAGGCGGCTTGGAAGGCGAAGGGGATCGCCGCCTGATTGGCCGGTGACCCGTCGACGCCGACCACGACTGGGCCGTCCGGTGGGGGTTCGCTGTGCGGGGCCGGTTCTCGGACGACCACGACCGGGCAGTGTCCGTGCGTGGCGACCGCGACGGCGATCGACCCGACGACCAACCCGGTGAAACCGCCCAGTCCGCGTGAGCCGAGTACCACCAGGTCGGCTGAGGCTGAGCGGCCGATCAGTTGTTCGGCCGCCCAGCCGCCGGTCATTTCCGTATTCACCTGCACGTCGGGTGCTGTCCTCCGGGCTTCGGCGGCAGCTTCCGCGAGCCATTCGCGGCCCTGTTCTTCCAGGGCGTGCCGGTAGGGCCCGAGTGCCATCGCGTGCGGCACGGCGACGGGAACGAGCGCGCACACGTGCACGATCAGCAGTGTCGTGTCACGTCGGACGGCCTCGCGTGCGGCCCAGCGCACGGCTCGCCCGGCCGAGGCCGATCCATCCACCCCGACCACGACCGGCCGATTCGCAGCATCAGTCATCAGAGTCCTCTCCTCGAGCCGGTCCTTTGTGGATGGCGCCGCGGCGGGAGATCGGTGGTGCCCAGTGCTACGCCCTGTTTGCCCGGCTGGTTCCGATGATGGGGGGCCGGTGTAGGCGTTGAGTAGGGACGATGGCCGTCGAGCGACGGGGACTTTCGCCTCACCTCACGGTGCGCCGCCTCCCCAGATGGCGGCGGGGCGGAACTTCGCAAAACGCTCAGTCGTCATACTGGGTGCCGGCCGAACTCGACTGACATCCGAAGTGAGAGGATCATGGACCCCTCCCGAAGTACGGACAGCGTCCTTATCGGACGCTGCCCTTCCACGTTGTTGATTCTTGTTCGCCGCACGCGCCCTCCCGGTGACCGTTTCCCGGTGGTGACGGCGCGATGATGACGGTGTTGACCATCCTGCTCGGGATGGTCGTGGTGCTGCTCCTGACCGCTCTGACCGGCTATTTCGTCGCTCAGGAGTTCGGTTACATGGCGGTGGACAGGTCTCGGCTGAAGGCCGCGGCTGCTGCCGGTGATGTGGGTGCCGAGCGGGCCTTGGGGATCACGCGGCGGACCTCGTTCATGTTGTCGGGTGCTCAGCTGGGGATCACGGTGACCGGCCTGTTGGTCGGGTATGTGGCCGAGCCGCTGGTCGGTGCCGGGATCGGTGAGCTGCTCGGCGGCGTCGGTGTGCCACAGGCGGTCGGGGTCGCGGTCGGCACGGTGCTGGCGCTGCTCTTCTCCACCGTGGTGCAGATGGTGTTCGGGGAGTTGTTCCCGAAGAACCTCGCGATCGCGCGGCCGGAGCCGGTCGCGCGCTGGCTGGCGTGGTCCACGAAGCTGTACCTCGCGCTGTTCGGGTGGCTGATCCGGTTGTTCGATCATGCCTCGAACCTGCTGCTGAAGATGTTGCGGATCGAGCCGGTGCACGATGTGGAGCATGCCGCGACGGCGCGGGATCTGGAGCACATCGTGGCGGAGTCGCGTGACAGCGGGGATCTGCCGGTGGAGTTGTCGGCGCTGCTGGACCGGACGCTGGATCTGCACGAGCGCACCGCCGAGCACGCGATGATCCCCCGGCCGCGGGTCACGACCGTGGCGGCGAACCAGCCGGTCAGCGAGGTGCTCGCGGTGATGGCCGGCGGGCATTCCCGGCTGCCGGTGGTCGGCGAGGACATCGATGACGTGATCGGGGTGATCTGCCTGCGTGATGTGCTCAGGTTGGACACCGAGGCCGCGGCGGGGTCGCCGGCGCGGGAGGTGGCCCGTCCGACGGTGATGGTGCCCTCATCGCTGCCGCTGCCGAGTGTGCTGGAGCTGCTGCGGGCGGAGGGTGAGGAGTTCGCCTGCGTGGTGGACGAGTACGGCGGGCTGGCCGGGGTGATCACCCTGGAGGACATCGCCGAGGAACTCATCGGGGAGATCACCGACGAACACGACCCGGCGGGCGCCGACGAGGCGACCGCCGGCGCGGACGGGTGGACCTTGTCCGGGACGACGCACATCGACGAGGTCGAACGACTACTCGGGCACGATCTGCCCGAGGGCGAGTACGAGACCATCTCCGGGCTGGTCATCACCACACTGGGACGGCTGCCTGAACCGGGTGAGAGCGTGACCGTGGACCTGCCCCGGACGGCGGGAGCCGAGGACGACGAACCGGATCGGCAGGTCGTCATCACCGTGCGCTCGGTTGAGCGGCATGTCCCGCACACGGTGACGCTGCGGCTGCTGCAGGCCCAGGAGGTGGCCCGATGACCGGGATGAGCACCGGTGCGGCGCTGGCCTTATCGGCGTTGATCGTCGCCTTGAGCGCGTTCTTCGTCGCGATCGAGTTCGCGTTGGTCGCCGCCCGCCGCAACCGGCTGGAACAGGCGGCCGAGACCGGGGTGGCGGCACGTGCCGCGTTGCGCAGCGCGCGGGAGTTGTCGTTGCTGCTGGCCGGATCACAGCTGGGGATCACGTTGTGCACGCTGGCGCTGGGTGCGATCAGCAAACCGGCCGTGCACGAGATGATGACCCCGGTCATGGAGGGGTGGGGCCTGCCCGCGGTGACCGCGGACGTGGTCGCGTTCGTGCTGTCGCTGATCGTGGTGACGTTCGTGCACCTGGTGGTCGGTGAGATGGCGCCGAAGTCGTGGGCGATCGCGCATCCGGAGAAATCCGCGATTCTGCTGGCGATTCCGATGCGCGGGTTCATGTGGCTGACCCGCCCGGTGCTGGTCGGGTTGAACGGCGTCGCGAACTGGTGCCTGCGGCGGGTCGGTGTGCAGCCGGTCGACGAGGTCAGCGCCGGCCGCGGCCCGGACGCGCTGCGGCAACTGCTGGATCACTCCGCGCAGGCGGGCGCGCTGGACGCCGGGCGGCATGACCGGCTGGCCACTGCGCTGGAACTCAACACCCGCCCGCTGCGCGAGGTCCTGCGGCCGATCCAAGACGTCGCGGTAGTGCCGCCCCAGGCCACGGCCGAGCAGATCAAGACGGCCGCGCGGACGAGCGGCCATCTCCGGCTGGTCGTACGGGATCAGGACCGGACGGTGGGCGTGGTGCATGTCCGCGACGCCCTGACCCCGCCCGCCGGGACGACCGCGGCGGACCTGATGCGGCCGGTGCTGACCCTGCCGGCGGAGACACCGGTCTACGCGGCGCTGAGCACGATGCGCGACACCCGCAACCACCTGGCGCTCGTCGGCACCGGCGACGAGCCGATCGGACTGGTCACCCTCCACGACCTGCTCGACCAGCTCCTCCCGGCCGACAACCAGGTCGCGACGGCCGGGTAATTCGTCACGAAAGGCGGGGCGGGACCAGGTCTTGGGTCTCGCCCCGCCGGGGTTTCAGGTGGCGAGGAAGTCGCGGATCTTGACGCTGATCGCCGCCCAGTCCCGGCTGAACCAGATGAAGTGGCTCTCGGCTTCGCTCTCGATCAGGGTGCTGTGCTGGATCGTCGAGGCGAGGGCTTCGGCGTGGGCGAAGGGCACGGATCCGTCGTGGCGGCTCGCGATCACCAAGGTGGGTTGTGCGACTTTCCCGCGCCGTCGCGTCGGGTGGTGAGGTCGTTGCGGAAGCCCTGACGTGACCGCATCCGGCAGAACAACTTGATCAGTATCCGGCGGTCATCGGCGGACAGCGCCGCTGGCTGTTGCAGGGTTGCGGGTCGGTGATGATGCGGGCCACGCGACGTCGTCTATGGCGAGCCACGGCGCGACGGTCACGACCGAGGGTGTGAGCCCGGTGAACGCCTTGACCTCGCGGTGGAGGTGGGACTGGTCGACGTAGCCGCACTCGGCGGCGACGCTCGCGGCGGTACGACCGGCCGCGAGGAGGTGGGCGGCGTGGTCGAACCGCACCAGTCTGATGGCGCGTTTGGGGCTGATTCCGAGCTGGGACCGGAAGCGGGACCACAGGCGCTTGCGGTCCCAGCCGACCTCTCCTGCCAAGCTGTCGACCTGTATCCGCCCGCGGCTCGTGAGCGTCCGCCGCCAGGCGTGGGCGACTCCCGGTTCGACCGGCGTGCGGGCGCGCATCCGTTGGCCCACGACCTCCGCCGCGATCCTGAACCGTTCATCCCATGACGCGGCGGCACGCAACCGGTCTTCGATCCGCCCGGCGTCGCGACCCCAGACGTCCGCCAGGGGCGCCATCGTCCCGCTGAGATCGGGTGCCGCGTCGAGCACCCCGGCCGCCACGTCCGGCTCCAGCCGGATCTGGAGACATTCGCCCACGCGGCCACCTGCCCGCAGATCGCCGGGCATGAGCCCGATGACGACACTGCCGCACTCGCGCCGGCCGCCGCTGTCGCAGACGACGCCCTCTCCCTCGCTCAGGTCGATGAGCACGGTGACGGATGGGTGCGCGACCATGGCGATGTCCACGGAAGCGGGGAGACTCTGGCGGAACCCGGCCATGCTGATCCCCGGCAGCCGATCCCACCGGCGCGGAACCGCGATGTCCACCGCTTTCCAGTCCGGCGGTGTTCCAGTCGACAGCACACGACCAGTCTAGGGATCGGGGACCTTGGGCGGGGTGTCGACGGTCCGTTCCCGCGAGGTCCAGCTCAGCAGTAGGTCGCTGATCGCCTCGGGCGCCTCGAACGTGGGGAGGTGTCCGACGCCGGACAGCAGTTCGATCCGAGCGTTGGGCACCACCTCGTACTGGCGCACCGACGCCGGGTCCCAGCGAGGGTCGGCGGCACCGAAGACCGCCAGCACCGGAACGGTGAGGGCGGCGAGACGATCGGGCACACCGCGCTCGGCGATGTACTCGGTGTTGCGGCGCAAAATCGTCCTGAAGGTGCGGTACGAGATCTGCTTGAGATCGGCGACCGCGTCGTCGGGTACGTCCACCGGGCGAGCGGCCGTTGCCCCGATTCCCTTGCGAATCATCGCGTCCGAACGCCTCGGCCAGATCAGCGGGCCGAACGGCGGGCCCAGCAGGATCCGAAGGATCAACGGCTGGGGAAGCAGCGCGCCGGGATGCGGGCCGCAGCTGATCAACGCGACCGAGCGCACCAGGTCGGGGCGCTGTTCGGCGAGGGCGGTGGCGACGTAACCGCCACTGGAATGCCCGACAACGGTGACCGGACCCCGGCCGAGCTCGTCGAGCACCGCCGCCACTCCGCTCGCCTGCGCGGGCACGTCGTAAGACGGCGAGGGTGGGGACTGGCCACAGCCCGGGAGATCGACCCGGATGACGTGGTGGTGGCCGGCAAGGGCCGGGACCACCGGGCTCCACAAGGCGCCCGACGCCCCCGATCCGTGGATGAGCAACAGCGGCGGCGCCTGCCGCGGGCCGTCGTGCACCACGTGTATCCCCTGCGAATGCTCATCACCGTTCTCACTCATACGAGGATGGTGCATGGTCACCGACCATCCGGTCTTGGACAAATGTCGCTCAACGTGAGCGTGCCCAGGGCGACCGCTATGTGTGCCGTGTCCGCCACACTGGTGTCGATAAGGCGCCTGGCTTGGAATCCAGGCTTAATCGCCGATGTTCGCCGGCCCTGCCAAGGTGGGAGCGGTGGCAAGCCAGCCTCACGCAGCAATGTATGGCGCGGCGCGGATACTTCAATTGGGGTGTTCTGCAAGGCTGTTGTGGTGGTCGACGCGGCCCGCGTCCGGTCGCCGAGTCGACACCGAGTCGAGTGTCGCCGCACTCCGCGATGCAGTCACCGTGCGGTGGCAGCGCGGTGTCGACTTGTTCTCGTTCAGGGGAGGCCTTCACACCTTGGTCAGGACGGCGGCGCTCTGGAAGCCTCCGAATCCGCTGCCCACGCTCAGCACCACGTCCATCTTGTGCTCCCGCGCCGTGTTCGGCACGTAGTCGAGGTCGCATTCGGGGTCGGCGTTGTGCAGGTTCGCGGTCGGAGGAACGACCTGATGGTCCAAAGCCAGCGCGCAGGCCGCCAATTCGAGAGAGCCGATGGCCCCGAGGGAGTGTCCGATCATCGACTTGATAGAGCTCACGGGGACTCGATACGCGTGGGCGCCGAGACTGCGTTTGAACGCGGCGGTCTCGTGGCGGTCATTCTGTTTCGTGCCGGATCCGTGCGCGTTGACATATCCGACGTCGGTGGGGTCGATTTCGGCCTGCCGGAGCGCATGTGTGATCGCCTCAGCCATCTCGGCACCGTCGGGTTTCAGCCCGGTCATGTGGAAAGCGTTGCTGCGGCTGGCGAAACCCGATACCTCGGCATAGATTCGCGCTCCACGGCGGCGGGCCTCGGTCTTGTCCTCAAGAACCAGTACAGCGGCTCCCTCGCCGAGCACAAAGCCGTCCCGATGCGCGTCGAAGGGGCGCGAGGCGTGAGCAGGGTCGTCGTTGTTCGCCGACGTGGCACGAATCGCGTCGAAACAAGCGGACGTGATCGGTGACAGCGGAGCGTCGGTGGCACCCGCGAGCACCACGTCCGCCGAGCCTTCCCGGATCAACGCCGCTCCGTGCCCGACGGCGTCGAGACCCGAGGTGCACCCCGTCGAGATCAGTGCCACAGGCCCCTCGGCGGCCACGTCCTGTGCGACCTCGACGGCGAGCGTGCTCGGAACCATGTAGCCGTAGAGATGAGGAACGCCATAGGTGTGATCGACCAGCCACCGCCTGCCGTCGTCGGCCAGCACGGCGTACTCCTCCTCCAAGCCCATCGTGCAGCCGACCGCGCTGCCGATGGCGACAGCCACCCGTTCCGGCTCGAGCGCGTCCAAGCGCAACCCGCTGTCTCCCACCGCCTCCCGGGCCGACACGACCGCGAACTGGGCGGCGCGGTCCATCCTCCGGATCTCCTGGGCGGACAGTCCGGCCGCGGCCGGGTCGAAGTCCGCCTCCGCGGCGATCCGGGACCGGAAACCGCCGGCATCGAACAGAGAGATCGGGCGCGTGGCGGTCCGTCCTCCGGACAGGAGGTCCCAGTACGCGGTGCTGCCCAACGCGCCGGGCGCCACGACGCCGATACCGGTGATGACGGGCGTCCTCTTCATCGGGCCGCTCCGACGTCGGGGCCCGGCTGATCCGGATGTGCCGGTGCTTCGGTGTCCACATGGCCGAGGTCGGGTCTCGGAGCCAGTGGTGACAAGTGGAACACCACCTGTGCCGGGGTCTCGCCCACGTTGACCAGCCGATGACGCACGCCGATCGGCACGAGAAGTGATTCCCCTGCGGCGAGCCGTACCGCCTCGCCGTCCAACTTCATCTCAAGATCGCCCGTGATGACGTGCAGGAACTCCTCGGAATAGGGGTGGTAGTGCTCGGTGACCACCTCACCGGCGGCCAGCCACAGCAAGCCGCCGAAACCCGAGGTGGATCCCACGGTCTTCGGACTCAGGGTGACCCGGATGTCACCACCGCGTTTGCGATTGGACGCGACATCCTCGGCGCGCACCTTCGTCGGCTGGGTCGTCGTCACGTGGTCTGCCCCTTCTCGGTGGTCCATACGTAGATCGGGTCGGCCATCGCGTCCTTCGGCTCCTGCCAGCCTGGGTCGTACGGCGAGACCAGTTCGGCGAGCGTGGTGTTGAGTTTCTGGTACAGCGGGTGTTTGCGGGCTTGGTACAGGCTGGGCGAGATGTCCTCGCCGGCTTCGACGAGATGGAAGTACAGGTCGTGGAAGGTGAACAGCGTTCGTCGTGACACACCGATCATGTGCGGCAGTTCGGTCGCGTCGGATTCGGCGAAGGCGTCGGCGATCTGCTGTGGATTGTCGGTCCGCAGCTTCGCCACGATCAAGGTGCGGTGCACGGTCGTCCCTTCTGATCGGATTTCGCGGACCAGCCGATGATTCCCAGAGGCGATGGGGAACATCTGAAGTCGTGCTCGACACGCGGGGTGCTACCAGGGGGCTGGCCGTCTGTTCCGGAGGAGTGTCCCGGAAGGTCCGTCGTCGGAAAGTGTTGCGGCATGGACGATGTCGTCCGCGGACTCCTTCACGAATCGCCGCGCCGACGGCATCATCCTGGTCCGCGTCGGCCCTGGGTTCACCGCGTTCACGAGCACCCCGGTGTCCTTCGTGTGCGCTGCCAGCATCGTGGTCAGCCCGTTGACCGCTGTCTTCGACACCGAATAGCCGGGTGCGCCGGTAAAGAGCCCTCCGTCGAAGGTTCCGGTCCCGCTCGAGACGAAGACCACTCGGCCCCATCCTCTGCTGATCATCCCCGGGACGAAAATCTGAGCCACCCGCCAGCCGCCCAGCAGGTTCACCGCCAGGGTGCGTTCAACGAGATCCAGCGACACGGACAGCGGATCGGTGCCGCCGTCGAGCAGGACACCCGCGTTGCAGATCAGTACATCGACCGCGCCGACCTGCTCCGCAGCCCTTCGTACGCTCTCGGCGTCGGTGACGTCCAGCACCTGGGCCCCGTTCGTCCCTCCGGCCTGTCGTGCGGTGGGCACGACCCTCAGCCCCCGCCGGGAGAGTTCGGCGGCGACGGCTTGCCCCAGCCCTCGGTTGGCTCCGGTGACCAAGGCGGTGCGTTGTTCGGCCATGGTGCTCCTCACTACCTGACTGAATGTCCGGAACACCATGGCCGGGAAGTGTGAGACGCGGCTGGTGCCGTGGTGGAGCCGGGCACCGGGGCGGATCAGGAACCCAGGGATTCCCCAGGCCTCGTCGGTATCCCTTTCTTCGCATGGCTTCCGGCGGAGGGACAGGGTGTGGACGACGCGGCGGTGCCCACCACACGGGCCGAGCGCGGGACGCGGGACGACCGACCGGTCGGCGTGAGGAGAATGCCTCGCTGGTACGTGACTCTGTTCACGAGCGATGCGATGGAGCGGTTCGGTTTCTATGGTCTGCAGGCGATTCTCGTGCTGTATGCGTCGGCGCCGGCGGAGCGTGGGGGCCTCGGCCTCGCCATGGCGGACGCGGCGGCCTTGTTCGGGGCATGGATCGGATTGATGTTCATGTTGTCGCTTGCAGGCGGCTGGGTGGGTGACCGCTGGCTCGGCAACCGGACCGCGCTGCTCGCGGGCTGTGCGGTGAACGTCGTCGGCTACCTCCTCCTGTCCATTCCAGCCGGATGGACGGCCGCCGTGGCGCTGCCCATGCTGGCGATCGGGGGCGCCGTCTACAAGCCGAACCACCAGGCGATGATCAACATGATGTTCGGCGGCAGCCGGAGCAGGGAGGCCGGCATCTCGCTGATGTACGTCGCTTCCCAGGTGTCGGCGTTGCTCGCACCGTTGATCGCCGGCTACCTCGGCGAGCGGGTCAGCTGGCATCTCGCCTTTTTGGCTATCGCCTTGGTGCTCCTGGCCACCACGGTTCAGCTCCGGGTGACCTCCGCCCAGTTCCACGGTGTCGGTGCCACGGCGATCCGGCCGCTCGACGCGCCGGAGCGTCGGACGCTGATACGGCGGCTGGCCCTGTTGTGCCCGGCGGTCGTGGTGGTACTGGCGGGGCTCGCGATCGCTGGTCTGCTCAGCGCCGTCGTGGCGATCGGATTGATCGGGCTGCTCAGCGTGGTGACACCGATCATCTGCTATGTCCGGCTACGAGCCGATCCAGCGCTGGAATCGGACGACCGCAGGCGACTGACCTTCTTTCTGTTCGTGTACTTGGGTTCCGCGCTGTTCTGGATGATCGTCGCCCATGCCGCGTCACTCCTGAACCTGTTCGCGAGGGATCATGTCGACCTCGAGGTGCTCGGGTTCGTCATGCCCGCGAGCTGGTTGCAGGCGGCGACCCCGTTGTTCATTCTCCTGTTGGCGCCGGTGATCGCCTCGGCGTTGCCACGTTGGGGAGGACGGCACAATGTCGGCACCAAGTTCAGTGTCGGCCTGCTTCTTGTGGGCGCGGGCTTCCTGGTCATGTCGGTGGCCACTTCGCTGGTGAGCGCCGACGGCACCAAGATCTCGCCCTGGTGGATGGTGCTCGTCTATCTGACGCACGCGTGCGGGGAAGTGATCATCGCGGCGGTGACGATCTCCGCCGCGGCGGACGTGCTGCCCGCGGGATTTCTGGGGCGAACACTGGGGATGCTGTGGCTGTTCGCCGGTCTGGGCGGCGGCATCGGCAGTGGCGTGGTCCGGCTCAGCACGGTCATGCCGGAACCGCTCTACTACTCGCTTCTCGGCTCGGCCGCGATCCTTTGCGGGGTCGCCTTCTGGGTGGGGCGCCACGCACTGACACGCGGTTTGTCCTGACGCGACTCACCGCGAATTCGTGAACCTCTGGGTTCCTGTTGAGGGGAAGGTCAAATGCTGCGTGCTGGAGGCCCGGCCTGCCGGGCTGATCGCGTCCCCACTGTCTACAAGGGACACAAAAACACCCCCGTGTGCCCGTTTTGGGTGCTTTGCGCGGAGGTCGTGAGTGGCGTTTCGGGTTAGAACCCGAAACACCACCCCCAACCCCCCCCCCCCCCCACCCCCCCCCCCCCCCACCCCGACCACAAGCGCAGACCTGAAGAGCACCCCCCTCCCCCCCCTCCC
>NZ_JBWKEC010000063.1:0-11252 GCF_056435645.1 Amycolatopsis sp. NPDC043889 | reverse complement strand
TTGCTTTCTTCCGCTGGGGGGGGGGGGGGGGGGGGGGGTTTGGGGGGGGGGGGGGGGGGGTGTTTTTTGGGTTCCCACCCAAAACCCCCCCCCACGACCCACCTGAGGGCTTCGCTCCGTTGAGTTCCGGTGAAGTCGTGTGCGCGAGTGCCGGACCGCGCCCCATGCCGCGTTCGCCGTACCCCTCACCAATCGCCGTTGCCGGGACCCTGAGGCCTGCTTGCCGTGGCTAGTGGGACTCCTGCGGGTGCTGCCTCGGTACATGAAGCCCCTTCATTGCGCCTAGCGCTGTGAAGGGGCCTTCACGCGCGTTGCTTGTGGCGTGTGGGGTCACTGGTGCGCTTGGGGTGGCTGGCCTTCACAGCACTTCACCCAGACCAGCCGCGCCCGGCAGAGTCCGACTCCCGCGAGCAGCAGGGGGAGCAAGGGACCTTTGCTACCACTTCGGCCCGGCTCGACCGTCAGGCAGCGCTCTGATCAGGCCGTTTGTGGTACGAGTCGACGTACTCCTGCCCCGAAAGCTCCAGGATCGCGTACATGATCTCGTCGGTCACCGAGCGCCGGATCGCCGGCGACGAGTCCTGCCCCTCGTACCGGGAGAAGTCCAGCGGCGAACCGTAGGTGACGGTGATCTTCGTCCGCCGCGGGATCCGCTTCCCGGCGGGCTGCAGGTATTCGGTCCCGGAAAGCGCGACGGGCACGACCTTCGCGCCGGTCGCCAGCGCCAGGGCCGCGACACCGGTGTGGCCGCGGTGCAGCCGCCCGTCCAGCGAGCGGGTGCCTTCGGGGTAGATCGCGAACGCGCCGCCCGCGTCGAGCACCTTCCGCGCCGCTTCCAGCGCGGCGAGACCGGCCTGCGCGTTGCCGCGTTCGACCGGGACGTAGCCGAGGCCGCCCAGGAAACCGGCCATCAGTTTGCCCTTGAGCCCGCGACCGGTGAAGTACTCCGCCTTGCCGAGGAACTTGACCTGCCGCATCGCCGTGAAAGTGATCACGCCGGTGTCCAGCGCCGCCCGGTGGTTGGGTGCCAGCAGCACCGGCCCGGTGGCGGGAATGTTCTCCACGCCGCGGATCTCGGGGCGGTACAGCGCTCTGACCAGCGGGCCGAGCACGAATCGGACGAGTAGCGGTAGCAAGGTTCCTCCATCGACAGGGTGTCGGACTCCAGCATGGCACGATCACTACTCATGAGTTGGTTCGAGCGGCGTACGTGGCAGAACCCCGGCTGGACGGTCGATGACATCGTCGCTGCGAAGGGTGACCGGACGGTTTCGGTCGTGCTACCGGCACTCGACGAAGAGGACACCGTCGCCGAGGTCGTGGGGACGGTCCGGCCGTTGCTGGGCACGGTCGTCGACGAGCTGATCGTGATGGATTCCGGGTCCACCGACGCCACCGCCGAGCTCGCCGCCCGCGCCGGCGCGCGCGTGGTGCACCGCGAGGACGTGCTCCCCGACCTGCCGCCGGTGCCGGGCAAGGGCGAGGTGCTGTGGCGGTCGCTGGCCGCGACGACCGGTGACGTCGTCGTGTTCCTCGACTCCGACCTCGTCGACCCGGATCCGGCGTTCGTGCCGACCCTGCTCGGGCCCCTGCTCTGCGAAACCGGCGTCCACCTGGTCAAAGGGTTCTACCGGCGGCCGCTGCGGCTGGAGAGCAGCGGCGGCGGCCGGGTCACCGAGTTGCTGGCACGACCGGTCCTCTCGGCGCTGCGCCCTTCGCTCTCCGGGCTCATTCAGCCCCTTGGAGGCGAGTACGCCGCGACGCGCGAGTTCCTCGAATCAGTGCCCTTCGCGGCCGGGTACGGCGTCGAGATCGGGCTCATTCTCGACGCCGAAGCGCGCTACGGCCTCGAAGGGCTCGCGCAGGTCAATCTCGGTGTACGCAAGCATCGCAACCGCTCGCTGCTTCAGCTCGGGGTGATGGCGCGCCAAATCCTCGGGACGGCGCTCGCGCGCTGCGGCATCAAGTCGGACGACCCGGCCCAGCTCACCCAGTTCGCGCAAGTAGGTGACGAATGGCTGCCGGACGTCGCCGAGGTGTCGGTGAGTGACCGGCCGCCGATGCGGGACGTGCGCGACCTACAGACGTAGCACTTCGTCGAACCCGGCGACCTGCGACTCACGATGCGTCACCAGGACGACGGTGCCGCGCGCGGCCGCGAGCACGTCCGCCAGGACGGCGTCGCCGTGCTCAGGGTCCAGCCCTTCGACAGGCTCGTCCAGCACGAGCACCGGCGGCGCGGCCAGCACCGCCCGAGCGAGCACGAGCCGCTGGCGTTGCCCGCCGGACAGCGAGTCGCCGTCTGAGCCGACTTCGCGATCCAGCGGCAGGTCGAAACCGGCCGTAGCGCACGCGTCGAGCAGTTCGGCGTCGGAAGAGCCGGGCTTCGCGAGCAGCAGGTTCTCCCGGACCGTCGTGTGGAAGACGTGCGCGTCCGCGAGCGCGCCCGTGATCACCGACGGCAGCAGCGTCGGGTCGCAGGTCTCCAGTGGTTTCCCGTTCAGCAGAGCGCGCCCGGACGTCGGCGCCACGGAACCCAGCAGTACGTTCAGCAACGTCGTCTTCCCGGCCCCGCTCGGCCCCACGATCCCGACCCGCTTGCCCGGCGGAAGGTCGAGGTCGACGCCGTCCAGCGCGGGGGCCCTGCCCTCGAACCGAACGCCGACCCCTTCGAGCCGCAGATGCCCAGGCTCGGGCGCCACGGTGCCGCGGGCGGGCGGCGGTTCCGTCAGCAGCGAGCGCACCCGCTCGGCCGACGCGCGGACCTCGACCCAGCGCTGGGCGGCCGCGATCAGGGGGAGGACCAGCTCGAACACGGCCAGCGCCCCGAGGGCCAGTGCCGCCGTCAGCGGCGGTGAAACCCCGGCGGTCAGCGCGATCGTGACGCAGGTCAGCAGCTGAACGAGGATCCCGGCCGCGGTCAGCAGGCTCGTGCGGTTCGCTGTCGCGCGGTCCCGCACCGCCAGTGCGTCGACAGCGGTGTGCGCGGCGTCCACAGTGGACTCGTGCACACCGTAGGCGATCAGCTCCCGACGCCCGGTGATCAGCTCGACCGACCGTTCGGCGAGGTCCGCGCGGGCCGGAGCGCTCTTCTCCGCCGCCGTGCGAGTGATCCGCACGCACGACCACGGCAAGCCGATCCCCGCGACGGCGAGCCCGACCGCCAGCACGAGCCCGGCGGCCGGGCTGGCGATCAGGGCGACCGTCGTCGACGCCGCACCCACGAACGCGGCGACACCGGCGGGCAGCAGGCACCGCAGGATCGCGTCCTGCACGGCGTCCACATCGGACACCAGCCGCGTGACGAGATCGCCGCCCGAATGCCGGGAGACCCGGTGCGGCAGCAACGACGTGTACACGCGGGTCCGCAGGGCGCCGAGATACCGCAGGACGACCTCGTGCCCGGCGAGCCGTTCCGCGTAACGCAGGCCGCCGCGCAGCAACGCCAGCGTCCGGACGGCGACGATCGCCACCGTGAGCGACGCCAGCGGCGGCTGTTCGGCCGCCTTCAGCAGCAGCCAAGCGGCCATGGCCATCAACGCCAGCCCGGCGATCTCCGCCCCGGCCCCGATCAGCCCGGCACGGACCAGTCGCAAGACGTCCTTTGTGGACGCACCCCAGACGTTCACACCAGTTCCCGTTCTCGTACGGCGCCATCGTGGACTTCGAGGACGCGGGTGGCCAGCGCGGCCATCGCGGGCCGGTGGGCCACGAGCACCGCGGTCCGGCCGGTGAGCAGTTCGCTGGTCGCGCCGAGCACGGCGGCTTCGGTCTCCGCGTCGAGCCTGGCCGTCGGCTCGTCGAGCAGCGCGAGCCCCGCCTCCGTGCGGGCCAGTGCTCTGGCGAGACCCAGCCGTTGCCGCTGCCCGGCCGAAAGCGGGACGCCCAGTTCGCCGATCCGCGTCCGGTAGCCGTCGGGCAACCCGCGCACGACCTCGTCGAACGCCGCCGCGCGCGCCGCCGCCTGGACGTCCGGTACCTGGCCCATGGCGATGTTCTCCTCGACGGTCCCCGTGAACAACGTCGGCCGTTGCGGTACCCAGGCCGTCCCGGCCCGCCACGTCAGAGGATCCAGTTCGCGCAGATCGACGCCGTCGATGAGGACCCGGCCGGACGTCGGCGTCACGAAGCCCAGCAGGACCGCCAGCAGCGTGCTCTTCCCGGAACCGCTGGGACCGACGAGCGCGACGTGTTCGCCCGAGTCGATCGTCATGTCCACTTCGGACAGTACGATCTCGTCGCCGTACGCGACGCTCACCTTCTCCAGCACGATCCGCGGCGCACCGCGGCCGGCCACGCGCGAACCGCGGACGACATCCTCCGAACGCACAGCCAGCGCCTCACGCAACGTGGCGAGCCCTTCGGCGCTGGCATGGAACTTCGCCCCGGCCGCCCGCAGCGGCAGGTACGCCTCCGGGGCGAGCAGCAGCACCAGCACCGCCGTGTGCACGACCATGCCGCCTTCGAGCAGCCGGAAACCGATCGGTACCGCGACCAGCGCCACCGAAAGCGTCGCCACCAGTTCCAGTACCAGCGCGGACAGGAACGCGACCCGCAGCGTGCGCATCGTCGCGTCGGTGTGCGCGTCCGCCATCGCCCGCACCGTCTTCACCTGCGCCTCCGCGCGGCCGAACACCTTGAGGGTGCCGAGCCCGCGCACGACGTCGAGGAAATGCCCGCCCAGCTGGGAAAGCAGCGACCACTGCTTGGCGGTCTTCGCCTTGGTGTGCTGCCCGACCAGGATCGCGAACACCGGGATCAGCGGCAGCGTCGCGGTGATGATCAGCGCCGACGACAGATCCGCGGCGAACAGCCGGACGAGTACCGCGACCGGCACGATCGCCGACAGCACCACCGTCGGCAGATAACCGGTCAGATAGCCGTCGCCCGCGTCGATCCCCTTGGTCACCAGGGTCGCGACCTCACCGGGCTTCTCCACGTCCGCGCCGAGCAGCCGTTTGCGCAGCCCGGCCTTGACCGTCGCCGCGAACCGGCCGCCGACGGAGCCCTGGACGCCCGCGAGCAACGCCCGCACCGCGATGGCGGCCACGAGAGTCCAGGTCAGCCCGCCGCCGGTGAGCAGCGTCGCGAGGCCGTCGGCCTGGACGAGGATCGCCGCGGCGGTCAGCGTTCCGAGGACGGCCAGTACGCCGAAATGGCGTCGCAGCCCGGGAAGGGGAGGCATCTCAAGCTCCTAGAAGTGCAGCAGCGAGCGCTGGTCGACCCGGCTGTCGTGCTTACGCCAGGTCACCCATTGCACGGCGGCGATCGCCACCAACGCCGGAGGCAGGACGAACGTGAGCAGGCCGAGCATCTCGGTACTGGTGGCCGCTTCCGCCAGGCTCAACGAGAACCCTCCGTCCACAGAGGACACTAGCGCGTCCGGCAGACGTGCCGTACCGACGGCCAGCACCGGTGCCGCGGACAGCGTCATCGTGGCGACCAGCGCCGTCTTGTGTCGTCCGGCGCGCAAAGCCGCTGCCGCGACGCCCAGCGCGCCGAACGCCAGCACGATCGCGGGCAGCACGGACCACGACGCGGTGGTCTCGACGGCGCCCCAGCCGACCGCCACGACCAGGAACGCGAGCGACGGTGCGAGCAGCGCCTTGGCGATCCGGTTCGCGCGGGCGGTGAGCTCGGCGGGTGCCCGAACGGCGAGGAAAGCCGCGCCCTGCAAGGCGAACAAGGCGACGAACCCCGCGCCCCAGAGCAGCGCGTACGGGCTGAATACCGCGAGGACGTCGCCGGTCGGTTTCCCGGCCGCGTCGAGCGGGAGCCCGAGGACGAGATTGCCGAGGAACACACCCCAGGACACCGCCGTCACCCAGGCGCCGACGGTGATCGCCAGCGTCCAGGCACCGCGGCCCGCGTCCGGCCGCCTGCTGCGCAGCTGCACCGCCGCGGTGAAGGTGACCAGCCCGAGCAGCAGGGTGACGACCGGAAGATACGCCCCGGCGAACACTTTTCCTTCCAGATGCGGGAAAGCGCCGAACAGGACACCGACCGCGGCCACCAGCCACACCTCGTTGGCCAGGAAGAACGGGCCGAAGGCGCCGAGCACGCGCCGTCGCCCTGTCTCGTCACGGCCGAGCCTGCCGAGCAGCATGCCGACGCCGTAGTCGTAGCCGGCCAGCGCGAAATAGCCGGCGGTCAGGAAACCGAGCACGCACCACCAGAGGATCACCATCGGTCAGACTCCGCTCAGAACGGGAAGCTCGGCACGGGGCGCGGCCGCCTCTTCGACGGGCTCCGGGCCGCGTTTCGCGACCCGTGACATCAGCACCCAGTCGGCGATCGCGAGCACCAGGAACAACAGGGTGAAAGCGATGAAGGAGAACAGGATCTGCCCCGCCGGGATCGCCGCGACGGCGTCGGCGGTGGTCAGCTGCCCGCGGATCAGCCACGGCTGGCGGCCGATCTCCCGCACCAGCCAGCCGAGGATCGCCGCGACGAACGGCAGCGGGATGGCCAGCACCATCACGTACAGCAGCGGCCGCACCTTGGTGATCCAGTTCCGGAACAGCAGCACCGTGCCGAGGAGCGAAGCGAAGAAGGCGATGAACCCGATCTGGATCATGAAGCCCAGCGAGGCGCCGACCAGGGGATCCGCTCCGTCGAGCTTGCCGGGATGGTAGTCACCGAGCGGGCCGAACTGGCCGAAACCGAAGTTGATCACCAGTGTGCTGCCGATCAGTGAGGCGAGTACGCCGACCCGCATCGAACGCCGGAAGAACTCGATCTCCTCGGTGCGCTTGATGAAGTGGTACGCGCTGACGCCGACCACGAAGAAGCCGCCGGTCATCAGCGCCGCGCTCAGCACGTGCGGCAGCGACATCGTCAGCGCCGGGTTGGTGAACAGCGCGCCGAAGTCGTCGAGTTCGAGCACGCCGTTCTCGGCGTGCGTGCCGACCGGGTTCTGCAGGAACGAGTTGGCCACCATGATGAACAGCGCCGAGGCGTACGCGGTCAGCGTGACCAGCCAGATCAGCGTCAGGTGGACCCATTTGTTCAGCCGCCCCCAGCCGAAGATCCAGAGCCCCAGGAAGGTCGATTCGGCGAAGAAGGCCACCAGCGTCTCGATGGCCAGCGGTGCGCCGAAGACGTCGCCCGCGACCGCGGACAGGCCGGTCCAGGTGAGTCCGAACTGGAATTCCATCACGATTCCGGTGACGATTCCCAGCGCGTAATTGATCACGTAAAGCTTGCCCCAGAAACGAGTCATCCGCGTGAATTCCGGCTTGCCGCCGAACGCGGAGCGTGTCTGCATCACCGCGACGAGTGTCACGAGCCCCAGTGTGAGCAGCACGAACAGGAAGTGGAACGAGGTCGTCGTCGCGAACTGGAGTCTCGCGATCGGGAGTGCGTCCATGTCGAGGCACTGTATACGTAGGCTGCCTACATGTAGCCACTAAATCTATGAAATCGGGGTGATCTCGGGGACATTCCCTGAGGCCGGTCCGGGAAAGTCCCGGCTACCCTGGTATGCGGCGATGTGTAGACTGTCTATCTATGAAGGCCGACAGTCTGCGCGGGCACCTCGACGCGCTGCTCCTCGCCGTCCTCGACGGCCGGAAGCTGCACGGGTACGCCATCATCGAGGCGCTCCAGCTCCGCAGTGACGGTGCGCTCGACCTGCCGACGGGCACCGTCTACCCGGCGCTTCGCCGTTTGGAGCGCGCCGGATTCCTCGCCAGCGAATGGGACGTCGTGTCCGGCCGCAAACGTCGTACGTACAAGCTCACGCGCTCAGGACAGAAGGCACTGGCCGCGGAACGGGCGGAGTGGCAGGAGTTCACCACCGTGATCGGTGGTGTCCTCGGGGGGAGCACGGCATGAGCGCGATCGACGGCTACATCGGCGATCTGGGCAGGCGGCTGAACGGGTCGCCGAGGGCGAAGACCGATCTGCTCATCGAGGCCAGGGACGGTCTGATCGACGCGGCCGAGGCGTATCGCGAGGGTGGCGTCGACGAGGCGGAAGCCGAACGTCGTGCGGTCGCCGACTTCGGCCCGGTCGCCCTGATCGCGCGCGACTATCAGGCCGAGCTGGCGTTGCGCGGTGACATCGGCACCCTGTGGAAGGTCATCGTCGGAATCCCGCTGATTCAGATGAGCTGGGAGCTGGCGCGGATCTGGACCTATGGCGACTGGAGCCGTTCGGGGAAGCCGAACCCGGAGTGGTACATGTCCGTCATCGAACTCTTCGGCGTCCTGGTCATCGTTCCGCCGCTGATCGGCGTGGTCGCGCTTTTCGGTGCCCGGCGGCTGGGGCGCAGGCTCGACAGCGTCAGGCTGGGGAAGGTGACGCGGTGGACGGTGGGCGCCGCGGCGAGCACGAACCTGCTGGCGCTGCTGCTGCTCACCGTGGGCACCGCTGCCCTCGATCCGTCCAGGATGAACGTGAGCCTGGCGTGCAACGTGCTGGCGGCGGGCTGGGCGGCGTTCAGTCTTTGGTTGCTCGCGCCCGCCTTCCGGTCCCGGCGCGCGCTCGCCGCATGAACGCGATCGAGGCCTACATCGGCGATCTCGACGGCAGGCTGCGCGGGCCGTCGGCGGCGAAAGCCGATCTGCTCACCGAGGCGAGGGACGGTCTGGTCGACGCGGCCGACGCCTATCGCGCGGGCGGTGCCGACCAAGCCGAAGCCGAACGCTGTGCCGTCGCGGACTTCGGCCCCGCAGACCTGATCGCTCGCGACTACCAGGTGGAACTGGGTCTCCGGCGGGACATCCGCGTGCTGTGGGAGCTGATCGCCGGTGTCCCGCTGCTGATCCTCGCCTGGGATCTGGCGCGGGTCTTCGCCGACTGGTCGCGGCTCGGCGCTCCGCCGTCCTGGTACCACCGCGCGATCGGCGTGGCCGACACGCTGGCGGCGCTGTCCCCGGCCGTCGCGATCGCCGGGCTGCTCGCGGCACGGCTGCTCTCGCGGCGGACGGCCGGTCCGCCGGTCGCGCGCGTGGTCTCGTGGACGCTGGCCGCGGCCGTGGGCTTGAACCTCGTCGCGGTCGCGACCTACGGCGGCGCGACCGGACTTCCGGAGCCCGCCCGCCTGCTCGTCAGCGTGCCGTGCGCGGTCCTGTCCGGGACCTGGATCCTGTTCAGCATGCGGCTCACGGTCGCCGCGCGGAGTTGGAGAACCACGGCATGACAGTGATCGAGGCCTACCTCGGGGAGCTGCGCACGCGGCTGGACGGCCCGGCGTCGGCGAAACGGGATCTGCTGCGCGAGGCGCGCGACGGGCTCAACGACGCGGCGGACGCGTACCGCGACGGCGGCTGGAGCGAACACGAGGCGCAGCGGCGCGCCGTCGCCGACTTCGGGCCGGTGCACCTCATCGCCCGGGACTACCAGGCCGAACTGGGCATGCACAGCGGCACCCGCACCCTGTGGAAACTGATCCTCGGCGTGCCGCTGATGCAGCTCGCCTGGGAGCTCGCCCGGAAATGGACCTTCGGCGACTGGTCGCAGCTCGCGCCGACGCCGGGTTGGTACAAGTACATCGCCCAGTTCACCCACGGTTCGGTCTTCATCGTGCCGGTGCTGGGCGTGATCGCCCTCGTCTCCATGCGCTGGCTGTCCCGGCGGATGGACGGCACCCGGCTGGTCAAGACCGCCGGCGTGCTGATCGGCGAGGCCGTCGGGCTGAACCTGCTTTCGGTGGCGCTGCTGGTGATCGCCACCGGGTTCATCGACGCGTCGAGGCTGTTCCTGTCGGTGCCGTGCGGGATCCTCATGGTGCTCTGGGTGGTGGTCAGCGTGCGACTCGCGTTGCTGGCGCGACGATCGTGGCGTTCGTGTGCCACGATCGTGACGTGACGACCGCCCTGATCTATCTCGTAGTCATGCTGCTGGTGGCCGCCGTGGTGTTTCTGCTGGCCGCCGTGGTGTTCGGCCGGGGTGAGGAGCTGGCCCCGCTGCCGCCCGGCAGTTCGCCGACCAGGCTGCCCGCCGAGGACATCACCGCCGAGGACGTCCACGCCGTCCGCTTCCAGATGGTGCTGCGCGGCTACAAGATGTCCGAAGTGGACTGGGTGATGCGGCGGCTCGGCGTCGAGATCGAGGAGCTGCGCGCCAAGGTGGCCGAGCTGGAGGCCGAGCGCGAGGCCGCCAGGTGACCGATGTCGTCGTCTCCGTCGACGTCGCGGTACCGGCCGGGACGGCTTGGCTCGCCCTGACCGATTGGGAACGCCAGGGCGAATGGATGCTCGGCACCGAGGTCGAGGTCGTCGAAGGCAACGGGCGTAGCGTGGGCTCGAAACTGTCGGCGTTCACCGGCGTGGCCGGGATCGGGTTCACCGACACCATGGAGATCACCAGCTGGGAACCGCCGCTGCGCTGCGTCGTGCGGCATACCGGCAAGATCGTGCGGGGCACCGGGGTGTTCCAGGTGATCGAAAAGGGGCCGCACGCGTCGACGTTCGTCTGGGCGGAGCATCTGCGGCCGCCGTTCGGCGTCGTCGGGCGGCTCGGCTGGCCGGTCGCGAAACCGGGGTTCGAACTGGGGCTGCGGCTTTGCCTGCAGAGATTCGTGAAGTACGCGGAGGGGTATCGGGTTGGCTGAGGCGGGTCTGCTGGGCGCGGACGGGATCAAGCGGTGTTCGTGGGGCAACTCGGCCCTGGACTACGTCGAGTACCACGACACCGAATGGGGTGTCCCGCTCCACGGCGACGAGGAACTGTACGAGCGTCTGTGCCTGGAGTCGTTCCAGTCCGGGCTTTCGTGGATCACGATCCTGCGGAAACGCGAGTCCTTCCGGGAGGCGTTCGCCGGATTCGTGCCGGAGAAGGTCGCCGTCTTCACCGACGACGACGTTGCCCGGCTCATGGAAGACGCTTCGATCGTGCGGAACCGGGCCAAGATCCTGGCGGCGATCAACAACGCGCGGGCGATCGAGGAACTCGACGGTTCGCTGGACGACCTGCTGTGGTCGTTCGCGCCTTCCTCGCATACCCGGCCGCGGCGGATGGCGGACGTCCCGGCGATCACCGACGAGTCGAAGGCGATGGCGAAGGAACTCAAGAAGCGCGGCTTCGTGTTCCTCGGGCCGACGACCTGTTACGCGCTGATGCAGGCGACGGGGATGGTCGACGACCACGTGAAGGACTGTTTCCGGGCCCGGTCGTGGGGGGGGGGTTTGGGTGGGGACCCAAAAACCCCCCCCCCCCCCCCCCACCAACCCTCGGACGTGGGGCCAACAAAAAACAACCCCACCACAAAGAGACCCCTGGGGGGAAAGGGAGGAGGAAGACTACCC
>NZ_JBWKEC010000062.1:0-11653 GCF_056435645.1 Amycolatopsis sp. NPDC043889 | reverse complement strand
GGGGGGGGAAAGAAAGGGTTTACTTCCACGACTTTGGGAAAGAAGGGGGGGGGGGGGGGGGTGGGGGGGGGGTTTTTGGGTCCCAACCCAAAAACCCCCCCCACGACCACCCCGGCCGCAGGCAGGCCCTTCACGGCACAAGCTCGGCCGCGTCACCTTTGAGTCATAGAGGGCTCGACGCTGGGCCCAGGGACACCGAACGAGCCACCTTTGACCTACCCCGGAGCGTTTCGCGGCCCTCAGTCCGCGACGGACAGCACGACCTTTCCCGTGGTCTTCCCCGCGGCGACCAGTTCTTGGGCCTTCGCGGCTTCTTCCAGCGGAAACACCGTGTCGATGGTCGGCTTGAGGTGCCCGCTGTCGACGAGTTCGGCCAGCGCGAGCAGTCCGGTGCGGTCCGGCTCGGCGAGGGTGAACCCTGCGGTGACTCCGGCGGCATCGGCCAGTTCCGGCAGCCGCTCGTCGTTCGTGCGGGTGAGCTGGACGAGCCTGCCGCCGCGGCGAAGCGTCTTGAGCGAACGCGGCCCGTACTCTTGACCGATCGTGTCGAGGACGACGTCGACGTCGCGGACCTCCTCGGCGAAATCCGTCGTGCGGTAGTCGATGAGCTCGTCCGCGCCGAGACCGCGGAGGAACTCGTGCTTGGCCGCGCCGGCCGTCCCGATCACGTACGCGCCGCGCGTCTTGGCGATCTGGACCGCGAGATGCCCGACCCCACCCGCCGCCGCGTGGACCAGAACCCGTTGCCCCGGCTGGATGTCCGCCGTGTCGACGAGGCTCTGCCAGACGGTCAGCCCGGCGAGCGGGACCGCGGCCGCGTGCACGTGGTCCAAAGTGGACGGTTTACGTGCGAAGTGGCGGCTCGGCGCGGCGACGTACTCGGAGTACGCGCCGGCCTGGAACGGGAACGACGGCATGCCGAAGACCTCGTCGCCGGGGGAGAACAGGGACGCGCCCGCGCCGACCTCCTCGACCACGCCGGACACGTCCCAGCCGAGGATGAACGGCGGATCGCCCATCGGGCCGATGCCGCCGGTCTCGCGGGTCTTCCAGTCGACCGGGTTGACACCGGCGGCGTGCACCCGGACCAGGATCTGGGTCGGGCCGGGGACGGGTCTCTCGATGTCGACGAGTTCGAGGACTTCGGGGCCGCCGAGACGGTTTTGACTGATCGCTCGCATGGGTCCATTGTTCGGCGAGTGTCGTACCTTGGGCGAGGTTCAGACGGGCCAGGAGGCGTCAGGATCGGGACAGCCTCGACGACGGCGCAAGTGCTGGTTCGTGCGATGAAGGGGCCTTTCATAGCAAAATTTGCTATGAAAGGCCCCTTCATCGCACGAGGCGGGGTCGGTCGGTGAGGCCGGTCGGGCCCCTTCGCGACGCATGCATGCGGGATCCCGCGCTCAGGCGTCCCGCAGCACCGCCAGGATCTCCGTCTGCCCGAAGTGCTCGGCCCACCCCAAGGCCGACGACGCGTACAGCGAGTCCTCGAGCGAAGGATCCGCCCCCACTTCCAGCAGAGCCCGCACCGCGTCCACATGCCCTCCCTGCACGGCCAGGTGCAACGCCGTGACACCTTCACCGTGCGAAAGCCCGCCGAAGGTGCCCTGGCGGTTCACCGAGGCGCCGAGCTCCGCCAAAGTCCTGATCGCCGAAGGCTTCCCCTGAGCGGCGGCCCAAGTCAGCGCCGTGCCGCGGTAGACGTCGGCGTCCACATCGGCACCTCGTGACACCAGGGTCCGCGCCGCGTCGGACCGGTCGTTCCGCGCGGCCCACGCGAGCGCCTCGTCGACGACCTCGGCCGGATCGTCGCTCGGCCGCCATTCCGGGAAACCGCTGTGCGGCCGGTGGAACTCGCGATGCGCGCCCGCCGCGGGGGAGAGCGTGCCGCCCGGCGCGAGCAACTCGTCGAGCAGATCGGCCCGGCCGAGTCCCGCCGCCACCCGGAGATTGCCGGGGGAGAGGCTGCGCGAAGCCAGCAGTTCCGCCGCCTCGCGATGGCCCCAGAACAGCGCGACCACCAGCGGTGTCCCGCCGTCGCCCCGGGCGGGAACGTCGACCGGCGCGCCCGCGTCGAGCAGCATCGTGACCAGCGGCGGCAGCCCGGCGTACCCGGCCTGGTGCAACGCCGTCCAGCCGTGGACGTTGGCCGACGCCGGATCGGCGCCGTGATCGAGCAGGATCCGGCACAGCCGCTCGTCGCAGGTCGCGGCGGCCATGCCGAGCAGGTCGTTCCCGTTCTTCCCGTGTGCGTGGACGAGGGTGGGCAGGTCACCGATCAGGCGCGCGAGCCCGGCGAGATCTCGCGCGTCGATCAGTTCCCGTGCCTTCTCGAAGGCGAGTTCAGCCGGTGACGTCACGCTCCCGCACGCTACCCCCGACCCCCGACAGAACCCGCCATTCGGCCAGCGGGATCCGGTCGTCCTCGGTCAGCACCTGCAGGCAGACGTGATCCGCGCCCGCGTCCAGATGCGCCCGCACCCGGGCGTCGATCTCGTCCTCACCGACGGCGACCAGCGCGTCTACGAGCTTGTCGGAGCCGTAGTCCTCCTCGGTGAACCCGAACCGCCGCAGATTCGCCCGATGGTGGGCGGCCAGGTCCAGGTACATCGACACGTGCCGCCGTGCGATCTCCCGGTCCGATCCGAGGACGACGGCCTGCTCGACGGCGAGGAAGGCCGAAGGTCCCATGGCCTTCCGCGCCAGCGCCGTGTGCTCGACAGGGACGAAGTACGAATGCGCCCCATCAGTGCGTTCCGCGGCCAAGGCGAGCATCTTCGGCCCCAGTGCGGCCAGTAGCCGCCGACGAGGGGAGTCCGGTGTGGACAGATCGGTCTTGTCCATTTCGTCGAGATAGCCGCGCATCGCCTCCAGCGGTTTCGCGCCCGGCAGATGACCGCCCAGCCCGAGGGTGAACCTGCCCGGATAGGCCTCCGCGAGGGTCCGTTCGGCGGCGGCCGCGGCGACGGGCGCCCGGTGGGAGAACCGCGCGATACCGGTGGCGACGGTCAGCCGGGACGTTGCCGCCAGCAGCAGCCCTGCCTGTGTGAACGCCTCCCGCCCCAGGTACTCCCCGAACCACAGCGTGTCGAAGCCGAGTTCTTCGACCTCCGCCGCCGCCTCGCGGACCTCGCCGATTTCCTTGCCGTCGAACGAGAACGTCCAGATCCCGACGCTCATCGGGTCACCTCCGCCAGTGCCGGGGCGAGCTGTTCCAGCTGGTCCACCATGGACTGAAGATCGTCCCCGGCGGGATGGACGAGCACGGTGTCCGCGCCGGCGTCCACGAGTTCCTTGATCCGCCCGGCGATCCGCTCTTCGCCGCCCCACGCGGTCAGCCCGTCCACGAGCCGGTCGCTGACGTCGTCGATGTCGGCGTCGGTGTAGCCGAGCCGCTTCCAGCCCTTGAAATAGTGCGGGACGCCGTACTGCTTCATCAGCCCGATATCCCTCGCCACGCTCTCCCTCGCCTGCTCACGGTCGCCGAGCAGGATCGAATGGGTGGGGATGAGCAGCTTGTCCCGGCCGAGGATCTCGCGGGAGTACGGCGTGTGCTCGAAGGGCTGGGCGAACGGGTGCGCGCCGTCCGTCAGCTCCCGCGCGAGTTCGAGCATCTTCGGCCCGACGGCGGCGAGGACGCGCGGAAACGGTACCGGCGCAGGGAATTCCTCCGCCGCCGCGGACATGGCCGTGAGGTAGTCACGGGTCTGTTCGAGCGGCCGGTAGTCCGAGCCCGCCTTCGCCGCCTGATACGAGTGCCCGATCCCGACGCCGAGCACGAACCGGCCCGGGAAGGCCTGCGCGAGCGTCCGCCCGCCGCTGTGGGCGGTGTACGCGGGCCGCGACCAGATGTTCGCGATCCCGGTGCCGACCACCACCCGTTCGGTGGCGGCCAGCGTGATGGCGCTGTACGCGAACAGCTCCCGGTTCCCCGGCCCCTCGCCGCCCCACACGGTGCGGTAACCCAGCTCCTCCAGGCGTCGTATCGCCCGCCGTTCCTCGTCCGGGGTCGGCGTGAACATGCCGACCGGTAGCCAGACACCCACCGGGCCCAGCCGCTCCCGGGTTTCGTCGATCAACGTCATTCGTGTCTCCCCAGCTAACATGAGGCAGCCTCCGCTTACGCCGTCCGACTATACGGAGGCTGCCTCCGATTTGTCGAGACTAGGCTCGGGAGCGCGATGGTCACCGAGAAGAAGCCGCTGCGGGCGGACGCCCGGCGCAACTACGAGCGCCTCCTCGAAGAGGCGAGGCGCGCCTTCGCCGCGCACGGGGTCGAGGCGTCGCTGGAAGAGATCGCGCGCCGGGCCGGTGTCGGCATCGGGACGCTCTACCGGCATTTCCCGACGCGGGAGGCTCTGGTCGAGACGGTGCTTCGCGAGGGCTACGACGCGCAGGCCGCGGTGGCCCGCGACCTTCTCGACTCCCCGGATCCGGTGGAAGCGCTCAAGGCCTGGTTCGCCGGAATGGGTGAGCAGGCGGCGCGGTATCGCGGACTGCCCGAACTGATGGTCGACGTCCTCGACGACGAGACCTCGCCGTTGTATGCCTCATGTCACGCGATGCGGGACCAGGTGTCCCACCTGGTGGAAAGGGCGAAGGCTTCGGGAGAGCTCCGGGCGGACGTCACAGTGCACGAATTGCTGGTGCTGCTGCACGCGCTTTCCTGGGCCAGTGAACACCTTTCGGGTGACAAGGGCCTCGAACGCCTCCTCGATCTCGTTTTCGCCGGATTACGGGCGAGTTAACAATCCCCTGTCACCAGGTCTAAACTGCGGCGCAACCGGGCACAACGGCGTGACCGTCAACAGTGAGTCGCAGGCACAGACCAGATAGTGGGAGCCGTATCGTGACCAAGCCGAACAAGCCCGTCGTCCTCATCGCCGAGAAGCTCGCGCCCTCCGTGTTGAGCGTCTTCTCCGACGAGGTCGAGGTCCAGCATGTGGACGGCACGGACCGCCCCGCGCTGCTCGAGGCCGTGAAGACGGCGGACGCGCTGCTCGTGCGGTCCGCGACGAAGGTCGACGCCGAGGTCCTCGGCGCCACCACCTCGCTCAAGGTCGTCGCCCGCGCCGGCGTCGGGCTGGACAACGTCGAGGTCCCCGCCGCCACCGAACGCGGTGTCCTGGTGGTCAACGCGCCGACGTCGAACATCGTCTCCGCCGCCGAACACGCCGTCGCCCTGCTGCTCGCCGTCGCCCGCCGAGTCCCGGCCGCGGACCAGAGCCTCCAGGGTGGCGCGTGGAAGCGCAGCGCCTACTCGGGCGTCGAGATCCAGGGCAAGACCATCGGTGTGGTCGGCCTCGGCAAGATCGGCCAGCTGTTCGCGCAGCGGCTCGCCGCGTTCGACACCAAGCTCATCGCCTACGACCCCTACGTCTCGGCCGCCCGCGCCGCGCAGCTCGGCATCGAGCTGGTCACGCTGGACGAGCTGCTGGAGCGCGCCGACGCGATCTCCATCCACCTGCCGAAGACCCCGGAGACCAAGGGCCTGATCGGCGCCGAGGCGCTGAAGAAGACCAAGCAGGGCGTCATCATCGTCAACGCCGCGCGCGGTGGCCTGATCGACGAGCAGGCGCTGGCGGACGCGGTCAGCTCCGGCCACGTCGGCGGCGCCGGTATCGATGTGTTCGTCACCGAGCCCACCACCGAAAGCCCGCTGTTCGGCCTGCCGAACGTCGTCGTCACCCCGCACCTCGGCGCCTCGACCGCCGAGGCGCAGGACCGTGCGGGCACCGACGTCGCGAAGTCCGTGCTGCTCGCGCTGCGCGGCGACTTCGTGCCGGACGCGGTGAACGTCGCGGGCGGCGGCACGGTCGGCGAGCACGTCCGGCCGTACCTCTCGCTCACCCAGAAGCTCGGCACCGTGCTGACCGCGCTGAACCCGAAGGCCCCGGCCTCGGTCACCGTCGTGGTCAAGGGCGAGCTGTCCACCGAGGATGTCAGCGTGCTGCCGCTCGCGGCCGAGCGCGGCGTGTTCTCCGGCGTCGTCGAAGACCAGGTCACCTTCGTGAACGCGCCGCGCGTGGCCGAAGAGCTGGGGGTCCAGGTCGATCTGGTCACCGAGACCGAAAGCCCCAAGTTCCGCAGCCTGGTCACCGTCCGCGCGGTCCACGCCGACGGCACGACCCTTTCGGTGTCCGGTTCGGTCACCGGCAAGGACGAGGTCGAGAAGCTGGTCGAGGTCAACGGCCGCCACTTCGATCTGCGCGCCGAGGGCAACGTGCTGCTGCTCGAATACCCGGACCGCCCGGGCATCATGGGCCGCGTCGGCACGCTGCTCGGCGAGGCGGGCCTCAACATCGAGGCCGCGCAGATCAGCCAGACCACCGACGGCGCGGACGCGGTCATGCTGCTGCGCGTGGACCGTTCCATCGACTCGCACCTGCTGGAGCCGATCGGCGCCACCGTGGGTGCGCACACCATCCGCGCGGTCAACTTCGGCTGACCTCCAAGTACAGGAAGGCCCCTTCCTTGCGTCAGACGCAAGGAAGGGGCCTTCCTGTACTTCTTCGCAATTAGTCGACTAACTGTGGTTGTTGTGTGTGCGGGGTTCGCGAGAACGCAGAGCAAGATTCAATAACGGTGAAAAATGCCTACTGAAGTCGGGCTGGTCCCCGGATAGGTTCTTCCGGCGAGGCCGAACCATCGCGTCGTCAAGGGCACGGCGCGGCGCCGGGGCTCACCGTCGGGGGTGTGTTCGAGCGGCAGGCAGGTTCCGAGTCAAGGCCTCGAGTGAGGGCACGTACTCATGAACAGATCCCGCGTACCCCGATGGGCGATCCGCTCGTCGGCCGCGGTCTTCGCCGCGTTGCTCGTGACGTCCGTGACCGGGGCGTCCGCGGCCGCGCAGGATGTCCCCCTCGCGGACGGCGTCACGCCGGCGAAGATCGACCGTAACGGATTCCAGGGGAAGGTCGAGCCGAAGCTCAAGGCCGCCCAAGGCAAGATCACCGCCTTCGTCGAGCTGGCCAAGCAGCCCGCCGTCGACGCCTTCAACGCCGAGCAGAACAAGGGCGCAGGCAAGGAACAGGCGAAGAAGGCCGCGAAGGACGCCAAAGCCGACGCCGCCGCGACGGTGAACTCCGTCGTCGGGCAGCTCAAGGCCGCCGACGCCGGCACCCAGCTGGTCACGCAGACCGCCAACGCGGTCGCCGGCGCGGTCGTCACCGCCGACGCCGCGAAGATCCGCGAACTGGCGAAGCGGCCGGACGTCGTTTCGGTCAAGAAGGTCGTGCCGAAGACCCGCACCAACTCCAGCGCGGTCCAGCTGACCAACACGCTCGCCTCCTGGCAGCAGACCGGCCGCTACGGCGACGGCATCCGCGTCGGCGTGATCGACGACGGCATCGACTACACCCACGCCACCTTCGGCGGTCCGGGCACGGCCGAGGCCTACAAGGCGATCAACCGCGATCAGGCCACCCCCGCCTTCCCGACCGACAAGGTCGTCGGCGGTATCGACCTGGTCGGCGACGCCTACGACTCGGGCAGCGACGACCCGGCCCTCAACACCCCGAAGCCGGACCCCAACCCGATCTCGTGCGGCCACCACGGCACGCACGTCGCGGGCACGGTCGCCGGATTCGGTGTGGACGAAGCGGGCAAGACCTTCACGGGCGACTACAAGAAGCTGAACAAGAAGAAGATCGAGGCGATGCAGATCGGCCCGGGCACCGCGCCCAAGGCCCTGCTGTACGCGATCAAGGTCTTCGGCTGCGACGGCTCGACCAACGTCACCTCGCAGGCGCTCGACTGGTCGCTCGACCCGGACGGTGACGGAGACTTCACCGACCACCTCGACGTGGTCAACCTTTCGCTGGGCGGCGACTTCGCCACCCCGGACGACCCGGACTCGCTGTTCGTGCGCAAGATCGCCGCGAACAACGTCGTGCCGGTGTTCTCCGCGGGCAACGGCGGCGACCTCAACGACGTCGGCGGCGCGCCGGGCAACACGCCCGAGGCGCTGACCGTCGCCAGCAGCCGTGACGCGTCCGTCCTGCGCGACGCCGTCGAAGCCGTCGCTCCCGACGGCGTGAAGGGCGCGAAGACCGGGCAGTTCAGCCAGAACTACGCGACCTACGACACGCTCGACGTCACCGCGCCGGTGGTCACGCTGTCGGCCGACAACGCCGCCGGCTGCAAGCCGTACTCCGAAGCCGACAAGGCCAAGGCCGCGGGCAAGATCGTGTTCCTCGAATGGGACGACAACGACGCGACCCGCGCCTGCGGTTCGGTCGCCCGGTCGAACAACGCGCAGGCCGCCGGTGCCAAGGGCGCGCTGTTCTCGTCCACGCTGGAGCACTTCACAGCGGGCATCGCGGGCAACGCGGCCACGCCGACGTTCCAGCTGACCGGCAGCGCGACCGCTTCGCTCCGGCCCGCGGTGGCCGCGGGAACGCTGCAGGTCCGCATGACCGGCAAGGGCCGCGTGTCCGTGCCGACCACCGACAAGTCCATTGTGGACACCCCGAGCTCGTTCACCTCGCGTGGCGGGCGTGGTCCGGCCGTCAAGCCGGACGTCGCGGCGCCCGGTGACTCGATCGCGTCCGCGCTGAGCGGGAGCGGGGCCGGTCGCCTGGTCATCTCCGGCACTTCGATGGCGGCTCCGCACACCTCGGGTATCACCGCCCTGATCCGTCAGGCGCACCCGGACTGGTCGGTCGAGGAGGTCAAGGCCTCGGTCATCAACACCGCCGGCCACGACATCCGCGACGCGTCGGGCCGCGTCTACGGGCCGCAGCGCGTCGGCAGCGGCCGGATCGACGCGAAGGCCGCGCTGGACAACCAGGTCCTGGCCTACGTCGTCGACAACCCCGGCTTCGTCTCGGTCAACTTCGGCGTCGTCGAAGCGGGCGGGCCGGTCACCCTGACCAAGACGGTCAAGGTGGTCAACAAGGGCATCAAGCCGGTCGAGTACTCGGTGGGCTACGAAGCCGTGAACGCGCTTCCCGGTGTCGAGTACACAGTGGACAAGCCGACGGTGAAGCTGAGCCCTCGCGGTATCGCGCTGGTCAAGGTGACCCTGAAGATCGCCGACCCCAAGGCGCTCCGCAAGGTCATCGACCCGACCATGGCGACCACGCAGGTCGGCCTCGCCCGGCAGTTCGTGGCGGACGCCTCCGGCCGGATCGCGTTCACCCCGAAGAGCGGCACGACCGTTCCGCTGCGGCTTTCGGTGTACTCCGCGCCGAAGCCGGTCTCGTCCATCAACACCCCGGGCAACGTCAACTTCGGCGCCGGCCAGACCCAGGCCGTGCTGAACCTGACCGGCAAGGGCGTGGACCAGGGCACCGGTGCGCAGCGGTACCGCTCGCTGATCAGCGTGCTCGAGCTTCAGGCGGAATCCCCGCAGCTGCCCGAGTGCGACGGGGACGTCACCACCGACTGCACCCTGAACCAGACCGCCAAGGGCGCCGACCTGCGCTACATCGGCGCCGCGTCGACGGCTCCGCTGGCCAAGGCGCAGGGTGAGCCGGAGAACGCCTTGCTGGCCTTCGGTCTCACCACCTGGAGCGACCTGGCCAACCTGGGCAGCAACACCTCGCCGTTCGTGGACATCGACACCACGGGCGACGGACAGCCGGACTTCGAAACCTATGTGACCAAGGTGACGTCCACCGATGTCCTGGTGGCGGTCACCGTGGCGCTGAAGCCGGGCTTCCCGCAGGTGGACATCCAGCCGATCAACGGCCAGCTCGGCGACGTCGACACGAACGTGTACGACACCAACGTCGTCGTGCTGCCGGTGAGCATCGCGGCACTGGGCATCGACCCGAACGCCGCGTCGCACAAGATCAGCTACACGGTCGGGACCTCCGGGTTCTACGCGGCGCCGGGCGCGGACTCGTCGACCATCGACTACGTCGGCACGCCGCTTTCGTTCGACGCCTTGGCTCCCGCGTACACCGTCCAGGGCGGCGGCGACTCCGCGCTGGGCTACGTCGCGAAGCCGGGCACGGCGCTGGTGGTCAACCGCAACGCGGCCGCGCAGGACACCGTGCTGGGCCTGCTGGCGATCGAGCACCACAACGCCTCGGGCAACCGGGCGAACGTGGTGAAGATCCAGGCGAACAACGGCAACGGCGACACGGGTGTCGACCGGCCGGGCAACGGCGGGCGGCACACCGGACGTCAGCCGATCGGTGTGGGCTGACGCGGTAGTGCGGTAGTCCGCGTTCGATGAGGTGAGGGACGCCCTGGCGGCATGCTTTCCGCCAGGGCGTCCCTTCTTGTTTTCACCCTTTCGGCTGTCTCGCTCTGTGGGAGATTCCGGCATAAGGGTGGTGCGGCTACGGCTACCGGGCTACGGCCGGTAACCTTCCGCTGCTGGCGTTTTCTTGCGGATGGGCCATCCGGACTGCCGGTGGCCTGGTCTACGGAGGTGTGTGGATGCGGCTCGCGGTGATCCCAGGAGACGGGATCGGGCCCGAAGTGGTCTCCGAGGCGCTCAAGGTGCTCGGTGAGGTCGTACCGACTGCGGAGATCACGAACTACGACCTCGGCGCCGCCCGGTGGCACTCCACCGGCGAGCTGCTCCCGGAGTCGGTACTCGGTGAACTCCGTCAGCACGACGCGATCCTGCTGGGCGCGGTGGGCGACCCGACGGTGCCGAGCGGCATTCTGGAGCGCGGGCTGTTGCTGCGCCTCCGGTTCGAGCTCGACCACCACGTGAACCTGCGCCCCGCCCGGTTGTACCCGGGGGTGCGCGGACCGCTCGCGGAGGCGGGCGAGATCGACATGGTCGTCGTGCGTGAAGGCACCGAAGGCCCGTACGCGGGCAACGGTGGCTTGCTGCGCAAGGACACCGAGAACGAGATCGCGACGGAGGTCAGCGTCAACACGGCGTTCGGCGTCCGGCGTGTGGTGACCGACGCGTTCAACCGGGCCGAGGCGCGGCCCCGCAAGCACCTGACGCTCCTGCACAAGACGAACGTGCTGGAGTACGCGGGTTCGCTGTGGTCGCGGATCGTCGAAGAGGTCTCGCTGGAGCACCCGGAGGTGACCGTCGCGTACTCCCATGTGGACGCCGCGACCATCCACCTGGTGACCGACCCGTCCCGCTTCGACGTCGTGGTGACGGACAACCTGTTCGGCGACATCATCACCGACCTGGCGGCGGCCGTGACCGGCGGCATCGGGCTGGCGGCGAGCGGGAACCTCGACATCACCCGGCGGAACCCGAGCATGTTCGAGCCGGTGCACGGCAGCGCGCCGGACATCGCGGGCCAGGGTCTCGCCGACCCGACCGCCGCGGTGCTGTCGGTGTCGCTGCTGCTGGACCACTTGGGACAGAAGGAAGCGGCGCGGCGGATCGAGGCCTCGGTGGCCTTCGACCTCGCGACGCGCGACCAGGCGTCGCCCGGTGCGACGCACGCCATCGGTGACCGGCTGGCGGCACTGGTGTCGTCGAACGTGCGCCCGGTCACTCAGTAGTTGTTTTGCTGAAGGGGCTCTTCGCCGCATCTCACGCGGTGAAGGGCCCCTTCGTCGCATCCAAGGGGCGGTCGTGGGGGGGGGGTTGGGGTTTCCCCCCCAACCCCCCCCCCCCCCCCCCCGGGACGAACCAGGGAAGGGGAAGAATGAAAGACAAGAGGGGCGGAAACGGGAGGGACAGCTGCGGTTTGTGGGGTGGGGGAGACAAGAAAAAACA
>NZ_JBWKEC010000061.1:0-16162 GCF_056435645.1 Amycolatopsis sp. NPDC043889 | reverse complement strand
GGGGGGGGGGGGGGGGGGGGGGTGGGGGGGGGGGGGGGGGGGGGGGGGGGGGGGGTGGGGGGGGTGGGGGGGGGGGAGGGGGGGGGGGGGGGGGGGGGGGGGGGGGGGTTTGGGGGGAAACCCCGACCCCCCCCCCACGACCCCCGGCACCCGTCACTTGCAGAACGCGGCGTCCACAGTGGCCATGACCGCCTTGGAACCCTTCTCTCCGTCGCCGAAGGTGCCCGGCATCGCGGTAACGGCGAGCCCGACGATCCGGCCGTCTTCCGTGGCCCCACCACGGGTTTCGAAGCCGTGGATGTCCCCGCCGTGTCCCCAGTACACGCCACCGCAGCTGAGCGGATTGCTCATCAGGCCGAGGCCGTATTTCGTACCGGGGAACAAGGGCGCGTCGACCGTTTTCCGCATTTCGGCCAGCTGCGCGGCGGGCAGCAGCCTGCCTTCGAGCAACACCTTGAAGAACTGGCCGAGGTCACTGGGGGTCGAGATCAGCTGCCCGGCGGCGCCGCCCCAGGACGGGTCCAGTTCGGTCGCGTCGATCACCTTGCCGGTGGCGGCGTTGCCGATGGCGTAACCCTGCGGATGCCGTCCCTGGATGGTCTGGTCGCCGACCTGCGGCCAGTACGTGTGCTTCAGGCCCGCCTTCTTGATCACGCGTTCGGTGATCTGCTCCTGGATCGGACGTCCGGTCACCTTCTCGATCAGCATGCCCACCAGCAGATAGCCGGTGTTGCTGTACTCCCATTTGGTGCCTGGCGCGAACTTCGCCGGGTGGCTCAAGGCCGCGGCGAGCAGTTCGTGGTTCGGGACGTACCGGTGCTGCACCTGCTCGAAGTTCTCGAGCCCGAGGTATTCGGTGTAGTTCGGCAGCCCGCTGGTGTGCTGCAGCAGATGCCGGACCGTGATCCTGGTGGCGTCGATGCCCTCGCCACGCACGATCCCGGGAAGGTATTTCTCGATCGGCGCGTCCAGTTCCACCTTGCCCTCGGCCACCAGTTGCAGGACCGCGACCGCCGTGAACGTCTTGGTGTTGCTGCCCGCCCGGACCGTGCCGTCCCGGGAAACCGGGACCTGGCGATCGATCCGCGAGGACCCCGCGACCAGCGACGCCGCACGCCTTCCGTCCGCCGCATAGGCGAGCGCGGCCGGGAACTTCTCTTGACGCACCAAGGCATCGAGGCCCTTCTGCAGCTCCGTCCCCTTGGCAGGCACCGCGTCCGCCGCCGTGGTCAACGCGGCGCCCATCAGCCCCGCCGCCGTCAGGACCACGACACCCTTGCGTACTGTCATTCGCACTCCTTGCTCGAACGGATCGACACCTACGACTCTGGCCGGATCGGGCGCGAAGATCAGGAGTGCTGACCGCCGAATCCCGGGTAGCGCTGGCGCTACCCCCGCCGAAAATTTTCGGACGAGAATTCGTCCCACCATTGTCCGCGCGGGATGCGGCTGGCTAAGGTCAGTTCGGTAAGTGGACTAGACCACCCGAGGCCGGGAGGCGACGATGCCCCTCGACGAACAGCAGACCTGGGCACTGCTGCGCGAACTGGACCAACCCGGCCACTGGGAGGTGCCGCACGACTTCGACGGACCGGCCGAACGGGCTCGCTTCGAGCGACTGGCCGAACATCTCTCTCGCCGATTCGGCTGCACCTGCGAAGTCGACCGCCACGTCCAGGACGCCAGCCACCTCGGCAGGATCGTGCTCCCGGCGAGCGCGATCTCCGCACGCGACCAGGTGACCGTCACGGTCAGCAATTTCGGCGGCCTCGTCGCGGTGACGCTGGGGAATCCGGGCAGCTACGACGAAGACGAGGAACGGGAGTTCTTCCCGACACCGGTCCGAAGACAGATCGAAGACGAGCTGGAAGCGCTCGGCTACCTGCCCGTCTCCGAACACCCGTTGTGGACCAAGTACACCGGGATCAGCGGATTCGACACCCTCTATCCCCCGGACCGGCCGCCGTCGTGGTGGGACCGGTTTTTCGACTACCTCTAGGCGTTGCTCGGCGCGAGCGCCCCGGCGAGTTCCGCCGCGTTCGGCACACTCACGAGCACCTCGTCGAACGGGAGCCCGGCGACCCCGCGATCGATTTCGATCCGCAGCCCCGGCACACCTCCGCGAGCCGACACCAGCTGACGGATCCCCGTGCCCAGACCCCAGTAGCCCACTTTCAGCACTCCGCTGATCAGCGCGCCGGCCCGCCCCCCGCGCGTCCGCCGCAAGGGCGCGTCGACCTGCTCGACGACCTTGATCGCCGCCAGCGGCACGACCACTTCGTCGCGCCACACGGCCAGCCGCTCCCAGGCCGAGAACCGCACCCGTACACCGCCCTCGGTGATGTCCATCGTCGCCATCGTGACCGCCTTCCCTCCATAGCCATCTGATGTAGTTGTTATAGTAAGTGTATAGCAGATATCCTTACGGGGTGTTGCTGACTCTCGACCTCGACAGCGAGGTTCCGATCTACCAGCAGATCCGCGACCGGATCGTCGAAGCCGTCGCCGACGGCGTGCTGGCCGAGGGCAGCGCCCTGCCCTCCACCCGGCAGCTCGGCGCCGATCTCGGGATCAACTTCCACACCGTCAACAAGGCCTATGACCTGCTGCGGACGCAGGGCTTCATCCGGATCAACCGCAAGACCGGCGCGGTCGTCCGGCGTGACGCGTCCTCGGGTCCGGCGGAGGACGGCTACGCGGACGAATGGCAGGACCGTCTGCGCACCTTGCTCGCCGAAGCCGTCGCTCTGGGCCTGGGCCCGCGCGAGGTGACCAGCCGGTGCGAGTCCGTGCTCGACTCCTTCGCCGTGAGCGCCCGGCGATGACCGGACCGCTCTGGCTGAACCTTTCCCTGATCGCGTTCACCGCGGCCACCTTCGCCTCGGCACCCGCGCTGGCGCGGCCGACTCTTCCCTTCGGCGTCCGGGTCCCGGCCCAGCGCACCGGAGAGGCCGTCATCCTCCTCGCGCGCCGTCGCTACAACCGGGGAATCGCGGTAGGTGCGGTTGTCGCCTGCGCCCTCGTCTTCATCGACGGGCTCGCACCCGAGATAGTCCTGGTCGGTTTCGTCGCGGCCTGTTCGCTGCTCGGCGGCCTGGCCAGTCGTTCGATCGCCGCCGCGAAACGCGAGGAGGGCTGGTATGCCGGGACACGGCAGGCGGTCATCGCCGACACCTCGCTGCGCTCGGATCCGGTACGTCCACAGTGGATCCTGCTGGCGCCGGCGGTGCTGCTGACCGTCGTCACGGCGGTCATCGGCCTGTCCAAGGGCACGACGAACTTCTCGACGGTCCTCACGCAAATCCTGGTTCTCGCGCTGATCCCGCTCCTGTCCATCGCGATCTCTCGGGCCAGACCCGAGATCGACGCCGCACAGCCGTCGGCGTCGGCTTCGCGATACAGGGAGTACCTGCACGGGGTGCTCAGCCTGCTGCTGATCTCCGCGGGCTGCGTCAACGCGACCATGCTCGTCGTTTCGCTCCAGCAGTGGGAGTTCGTCGAGACGACGGTGCCGACGACGATCGTGGGCTACCTGCCCCTCGTCGCCGCCTTCATCGCGTGGATCGTCTTCTCCGTCCGGGCAGGCGACGCCGGGCACCGGTTGTCTCCCACCGGCGACGAACCGGAGACCCGGTACGAACAACGTGACGACGACCGCTATTGGCACGCCGCCGGGATGGTCTACCTGAACCGGAACGACCCCGCGCTCTTGGTGCACCGGCGGGTCGGGACCTACTGGACGCTCAATCTCGGGCATCCGATCGCGTGGGTCGTCCTCGCCGCGGTCGCCGTGACGGGGGTGCTGGCCGGATTCGGTGTCGTGACCCTCCCGGCGAAGGGCGGCTGACGATACCCTGGCCGTGGGTGAGGAACCGTGGCCGTGGTGCCGGACTTCGTGGGAAAGCAGGCGCTCGACGCCTGGCTGTCCGGGCACGACGCGGGCCTGTCGCTGCAAGGCGCCGATCCGGACACCGCGGTGACGACCCAGCCGGCGACCCCTGCCGGAACTTCTCGAAGACCAGGCCGAGGGCTGATCACCGGGTGTGATCGGCGGTGCCCGGGCCGCTCGTTACCCTGAGGGGATGACGTCGCAGAAAACCCCTCAAACGATGAAGCCCGCGACAGCGGCGAAGAAGCTGGGTGTGTACCTCGAGGCAACCCCGGCGGAGTTCCAGGAGGGTGTCGTCTCCCGCGACGAACTGAACGCGCTGCAGGCCGAGCCACCCGAGTGGCTGCGGGAACTGCGCCGCAACGGACCGCATCCGCGTCCGGTCATCGCGGCGAAGCTGGGCGTCTCCATCAGCGGCCTGGCGCGCGGCGGGATCACAGGCGCCCTCACCACCGAGCAGATCGAAGCGGTCAAGAACGAGAACCCCGATTGGCTGAAGCGGGAGCGCGAGACGCAGGCCGAGGTCCGCAAGGAGGAGGCGCGCCTCAAGGCCGCCCGCAGCGAAAGCTGACCGACGACGGGCTTGCCGCGCCGGAAACGTTGCGAAAGCCACTTTCGCAACCTCGGCCCGCAGGCGCTAACCGCGACGACGGGGCTTGCCGCGCTTCCCGCCCTGAGGAGTGCGGCGATTCCCGGTCCGCGGCTCCCGGACGGCGGCTTGGGGGCGCTTGCTCTTCGCCGGGGTCTTCTTCTCCGGCGCCTGCTTTTCCGGGGACTGCTGCCGCCCGCGCGTGCTGTTGACCGTGCGACCGCGCACGATCCCGATGAACTGCTCCATCAGGTCGGAGGTCTCTTCGTCCGGCCAGGACAACGCGACGCCGGACTCCGGCGTACCGGAGATCGGACGGTAGGTCAGGTCACGCCGGTGGTGCAGCCGCGCGAGCGACTGCGGGACGACCAGGAGCCCGACACCGGCGGCGACCAGTTCGATGGCGTCCGCCGTGGTGGCGGGTCGCTCCAGCGCGGGTTTCCCCGGCGGCGCGGCCCAGTCCAGCGTGTCGTCGAGCGGGTGCAGCACGATTTCGTCGGCGATGTCGTCGACGGAGACCTCGTCCGCGGCGGCGACCAGGTGGTCCTTGGGGACGACCACGACGGTCGTCTCGGTGTAGAGCGGGATCGCGTGCAGCCCCTCGCGATCGATCGGGAGCCTCAGCAGGACGGCGTCCACCTCGCGCTCCCGGACCAGCGCGGCGGCCTCGGCCGCGGTCGTCTGGACGAGTTCGAGCGGCACGTCGGGCGACCGCTCGTTCCAGATCCGGACCCACTTCGAGGGCGTCACGCCGGGGACGTACGCGAGCTTGAAGGAGGTTGGGTTATCCGGGCCGGTCATGGGGCAAGGTTACCGGGAGTGGTCATCGCCCTCGTGAGTGGCAAGGACGGTTAGAGCCAAGGGTGTCTTAGGTACCTACTGGATGTGGTGGCAGTTGGTCGCAGGTCCGTGAAGGCCTCCTTGCCTACCCTGAAGGTAGGGAAGGAGGCCTTCACGGACTACGTGATCGCCATCCGCGGCCTCAGCAACACCACCAGCTCCAGCAGTCTCAGTGGCGGCGCGGGAAGGCCCCCTTCATGTACTGCAGGAGCGAGCAAGGGCGGCGGTGGCAGGGTGGGGCACGTCTCGTGAGAGTGGCAAGGACGGTTAGAACCGTCCTTGCCACTCACGAGCCGGCTACGGAGCCCAAGCCGCGGAGACCGCCCAGGTCACGTCCTGGTCGTACGAGACCGGGTTGTCGAACGGGTGGCCACCGCCGCCGGCGGCGACATAGACCTCCTCGGCGTAGTGCCGCATGTTCGTGCCCGGCTCGTTCACCGACGCCAGCCGGACTCCACCGGCCGCGGGCTGGGCGCAGAACGTCGCGTCCTTCCGGAACAGGTCGGTGTTGTCGTTGCCACCCAGCCGCAACCGGAAGTCCGCGTGCCGCAGGAACTGGCCCGGATAGTTGCGTGCCTCCAGCGAATAACACGACGGGTCCGCGAGACCGCGCCGCACGACGAACGTCGCGTCCGCCTTCAGCAACGCCGCACTCGACGCGTTCACCACGTCCGTCCGCGCGAGGCCGTCACGGTGCCGCAGGAAGCGGTCGGTGAAGCCGGGAGTCGTCACCTTGAACGACCGCGCCTGGTCCAGCGGCAGATCCGCGCCGCTGCGCCAAAGCGGGACCGACGCCGCCCACGTCGTGTCCGCCGCGAAGCTCGACGGCGTGTCCCACGGGTTCGGCCCGCCGCTGCGCGCCAGATAGACGGTCTCGGCGTAGTGCCGGATGTACGCGCCACGCTGGTTGAAGGACTCCAGAGCCGTTCCGCCGGCGCCTTCCCTAGCGCAGAAGGTCGCGTCCCCGGCGAACAGCGCCGAGCCGTCGTTCGGGTCCTTGCGGATCCGCGACGACGCGTGCCGCAGGAAGTGCCCGGGGTGGTTCCGCGACTCGAACGACAGGCACGACGCGTCGGCCAGCCCCTGCCGGGCCCAGAACGTCGCGTCCTTCTTGGCGAGGTCCGCGCTGCCCTCGCCCAGCACATCAGTCCTCACGAAGTCGTCCTGGTGCCGCAGATAGCGATCCGTGTATCCGGCCGTCGTGACCCGCAGGGACACCGGCTCGCCCCGGCCCACCTCGGTGCCCTTGGCGATGGCGAGCACCTTCTGGTTGATCTCGCGCACCCGCGCCTCGGTCATCTTCAGCACGCGGCGGTCGTAGGTGTAGAAGCCGTTGACCTCGTTCTCGACATCGTACGGCTCGGTGTAGACCGACGCGGAAAGCCCGCGGCCGTGGACGAACCGACCGACCTGCTTGGTGATCTCCACGTACCGGTTCGTCAGCGACGTCTCGTCCGGATACAGCGCGCCGTACGCGAAACCCTTGCCCGGTTCCCATTCGTGCCCGCTGACGCGTCGCCCGAGCCCGCCGTATTCACCCAGCACGGCGATCCGGCGCGCGTCGGGTTGCCTCGTACCGGTGGAGACCTGATACGCGTGATCGTCGATCACGTCGCCGTTGCCCGGATCCGGATCGGACACACAGCAGTTCGAGCCGGAGTTGTGGTTGATCAGCCGAGTGTCGTCGATCGAGCGGACCAGATCGACGATCCGGCCGGCGTCGTACTCGCCCCAGCCTTCGTTGAACGGCACCCACTGCACGATCGAGGTGATGCTCTTGTGCTGCTCGATCATCCGCCGCAGTTCGGACTCGAAGTTCGCGTGCCCGTTCGGGACCTCGTCGATCGAGTCGAGCGACGGCATGTCCTGCCAGACCATCAGCCCGAGCCGGTCGGCGTGGTAGAACCACCGCGCGGGCTCGACCTTGATGTGCTTTCGGACCATGTTGAAGCCCAGTGCCTTCTGGCGTTCGAGATCGAACCGCAGCGCCTCGTCGGTCGGCGCGGTGTAGATGCCGTCCGGCCAGTATCCCTGGTCCAGCGTGCCCAGCTGGAAGACGAACTTCCCGTTGAGCAGCGGCCGCATCACGCCGCCGACCATCGCCTTGCCCAGCGACCGCATGCCGAAGTACCCGGTGACGACGTCGCCTCCCGGCAGCCGGACGCGCAGGTCGTAGAGGAACGGGTCGTCCGGCGACCACAGCCGCGCGTTCGGCACCGGAATCCGCAGGCGGGTACCGACGGTACCGGTGGCGGTGCCGACCACTTGACCACCCGAAAGGACTTCGGCGGTCGCTTGCTGCCCCGCGGTCCCTTGGACGACGAGGTCGAGCGCGCCGCCGGGAACATCGGGAGTGGTGTCGAGCCGCGTGATGTGCTCGGCACGCACCGGCTCCAGCCAGACCGTCTGCCAGATCCCCGACGCCGCCGTGTAGAAGATGCCGCTGGGCGCTTTGCGCTGCTTTCCCACCGGGTACCGGCTCCCGTCGACAGGAGACGCGACGCCGACGACGATCTCGTTCTCCCCCGCCTTGAGCGCAGGGGTGATGTCGAACGAGAAGGCGTCGAAACCACCGGTGTGGCTCCCGACCGGCGTCCCGTTGACCCAGACCCTGGTCTCCCAGGTGACGGCACCGAAGTTGAGCTTCACCCGGCGACCGTCCCAAGTGGACGGAACGGTGAACGTCCGGCGGTAGAACATGTTGTCCTCATGCCGTTTGATGCCCGAAAGCATCGATTCGATCGGGTAAGGCACGAGGACGTTCTCGCTCAACGGCCTGCCGATAGGCGGCGAATTCAGGTTCGGTGCGCCGGTGAAACCCCAGGTTCCGTTGAGATTGAGCCATTCCGAGCGCACCAGTTGCGGGCGCGGGTACTCGGGCAGCGCGTTCGACGGCGAGACCTGGCCGGTCCACGGGGTGGGGAGCGGGACGGGAGCGGCTTGGGCGACGGGGACGAGTGTCGTCGCGGCGGCCAGCAGACCGGCCACGACGCTCAGGGCGCGCGCGGTTCTTCGGTGCATGCGATCTCCCTATCTCCGGGCGGTCGTACGGGCCAATGACCGTTGCAGCACAACGACCACCAAGAGGAACGCACCGCTGACCACCGACTGGTAGTTGCTGTCGAGAGTTCCTATCTGGTTGATGACGTTCTGGATGACCGTTCGGATGCCCACCCCGATGACCGTTCCGAGAATCGTGCCCATCCCGCCGGTCAGCAGGGTGCCGCCGATGACGACGACGGAGATGGCGTCCAGTTCGAGGCCGACCCCGATCACCGTGACACCGGATTGCAGGTAAGCCGCGGTGAGCGCGCCCGCGAGCCCGGACAGGACGCCGCTCATCACGTAGACGGTGACCTTGGTGCGCGCCACCGGCAGTCCCATCAGTTTCGCGGACTGCTCCGAACCGCCGGTCGCGAACACCGACTGACCGAACCGGGTCCGCCGCAACAACAGCCCACCGACCAGGCAGAGCGCCGCCGCGATGAACACCGGATAGCCGAACCCGAACAGCGTGCCACGCCCGAGTTCGACGAACGCCTCGCCTTCCGGGATCTTGTACGTCGTCGCGCCCTCGCTGGTGATCGCGAGCAGCAGCCCGCGGGCGAACAGCAGGGACGCCAGCGTGACGATGAACGGTGCCATCCCGGTCTTCGCGACGAGCAACCCGTTGATCAGGCCGATCAGCCCGCACACCGCCAGCGGTAGCAGCAGCGCGACGAGGAATCCCCATTGCGACCCGTAGGCGGCGAGGACCCCGCCGAGCGCGTAGACGGATCCCACGGACAGGTCGATCCCGCCGGTGATGATCACGAAGGTCATCCCGAGCGCGATGATGGCGAGGAACGAGCTCTGCAACGCGATGTCGCGCAGGTTGTCCAGGCTGCCGAAGCGCGGGAACAGCAGCCACGCGACGGCGACCATGAGCACCAGCGCGATCGCCGCGCCCTGTTTCTGCAGCACTCCGGTCATCAGCTCGCGCCGCGCGGAGTCCTGGGCGGCCATCGTGGGCGCCGCGGTCATCGGCTGCTCCGTTCCCGTGCGACGTACACCGCGCCGACGATGATCGCGGCCTGGATCATCTGCGCGGTCGAATCCGGCAGGTTGTGCTTGATGAGCGTGGCGCGGACGAGCTGCATGAGCAGGACACCCATCACCGTGCCGAGGATGCGGACCCGGCCGCCGGTCAGCGGGGTCCCGCCGACCACGACCGCGGTGATCGCGGACAGTTCCATCAGCAGGCCGGCGTCCGCGGGGTCGCCCGCGCCGAGCCGGGCGGTGGACAACACCCCGGCCAGCGCCGCGAGCAGCCCGCAGATCGCGTAGACGCCGATGAGGACGCGAGTGACCGGCAACCCGGCGAGCACGCTGGCCCGCCGGTTGCCGCCGATCGCGACCAGCCGCCTGCCGAACGCCGTCTTCCCGACCAGCGCCGCCATCAGCACGGCCAGCACGGCCGCGATGAGCACGCTCACCGGGATCCCGAGCACCTCGCCGGTGCCGAGCGCGAGGAAGCCCGGATCGTGCAGCTGGATCAACTGGCCGTCGGCGAGCACCAGCGCCAGCCCGCGCCCGCCAACGAGCAACGCCAGCGTCGCCACGATGGGTTGAATCCCGACTCTGGCCACGAGGACGCCGTTGAACGCACCCGCCGCCAGCCCCGCGGCGAGCGCGATGGCGACCGCGGGCAGCGTTCCGTAGCCGAGGTACAGCGGGACGAGCGCGGCCGACAGCGCCATCACCGCGCCCACCGACAGGTCGATGCCCTCGGTGCCGATCACCAGCGCCATCCCGAGCGCGACCACCAGCACCGGCGCGGCCTGGATGAGCTGGGTGCGGAAGTTCCCGACGGTCAGGAAGTTCGCCGTGAACGCGATGTTGAACAGGACGAGCGCGACGACGGCGACGTACACGCCGTACTCCTGCAGCCACCGCGCCGCCCGGGTCCGGTCCACCGTTTTCGCCGTGTCCGTCATGGTGGGCCCCGGTTCCTCCGTTCTCCGCTGAGTGCTAGTGGTTGCCATCGGATGTCCTTCGGGGGTATTCGGCGGATCCAGGTTTCCGCTGGGCGTGCGGCCGCGAGGGCCTCGTACCGGGTTGTACTCGGGCTTCGCGGCCGTGCGTCCAGCGGGAAGCTGGGCCGTCGAGACCCCCGGAGGACATCCGATGGTGACCACTAGTCATCCGCGCCGCCCGAGGCGATCGCGGCCAGCACGTGGTCCTGAGTCAGCTCGTCCCCCGCCAGTTCCCCGACCACCGCGCCGTCCTTGAGCACGATCAGCCGGTCGGCGCCGTCGAGTAGTTCGTCCATCTCCGACGAGATCAGCAGGACGGCGAGCCCATCTTTCGCGAGTTCGTCGATGAGCGCCTGTACCTCCGCCTTCGCTCCGACGTCGATCCCCCGGGTCGGCTCGTCGAGCAGCAGCACCTTCGGTTCGGTGCAGAGCCAGCGGGCGAGCAGCACCTTCTGCTGATTGCCGCCGGAGAGCTCCGCGACCTTCTGATCCGGGCTGGAAACCTTGATCCGCAGGCGTTTCACGAACGTGTCGACGATTCGGTCCTGCCGGGCGCGGCTGACCAGGCCGAAACGGGACAGCTTCGGCAACGCGGCGAGCACGATGTTCTCCCGTACCGAGAGATGCGGGATGATGCCCTCGGTCTTGCGGTCTTCGGCGAGCATGCTGACCCCCGCGCGCATCGCGGCGGCCACATTCCCTTGCGGGACTTGCTTTCCCTCGACGAGGACGGTGCCACCGGACAGCGGCAGATCGCCGACGATCGCCCGCGCGGTCTCGGTCCGGCCGGAGCCGAGCAGCCCCGCGAGGCCGACGATCTCGCCGGGTCTGATCTCCACCGATACCCCGGTCAGGCGGTTGCCGCTGGTGAGGTTCTCCGCGCGCAGCACCGGTTCCCGGCCGGCCTCGTGGTCACCCTCGAAGGCCGTCGCGCCATGCGAACGGATGTCGCCGACACTGCGGCCGAGCATCATCGACACCAGTTCCAGCCGCGGCAGGTCGGCGAGCGGGCCGGTGTGGACCCGCTTGCCGTCCCGCAGCACCGTCACCCGTTCGCAGATCCGGTACAGCTCGTCCATGCGGTGGCTGACGTACACGATCGCGATCCCGCGTTCGTGCAGCCTGCCGATGACCTCGAACAGCGTCTCGACCTCACGCGGCTCCAAAGACGACGTCGGCTCGTCCATGATCACGACGTCGGCGTCGATCGACACCGCGCGGGCCAGCGCCACCATCTGCTGCGCGCCGACACCGAGTGTCCCGAGTGGACGGCGGACGTCGGCGTCGATGCCGTAGTCCTTCAGCAGCGCCGCCGCGTCGGCGTTCATCCGCGCCCAGTCCACCAGCCCGAACCGCTTGCTCGGCTCGCGGCCGAGGTACACGTTGCTCGCCACGCTCATCAGCGGGATGAGGTTGACCTCCTGGTAGATCGTGGAGATCGCGCCCCGCGCGTGGATCGTGCCGGAATCCGGCTTGTGCACGCCGGTGAGCACCTTGATCAGCGTCGACTTCCCGGCGCCGTTCTCGCCCACCAGCGCGTGCACCTCGCCCGGCCGCAGCGCGAACGACACGTCGTCGAGCGCGCGCACCCCGGCGAACGTCTTCGTCACGCCTTCGACCTCGAGAACCGGTTCCATCGTCAGTACGCGTTCCCGAGCTTCTGGGCCGCGTTCGCCGAGTCGTACTGGTCGTCGGAGATCACCACGGTCGGCGGGATCTCCTTGCCGGCGGCGAAGTCCTGCAGCGTGGAGAAGGCGAGCGGGCCGAAGCGCGGGTTGGACTCGATCACCGCGTTGTAGCTGCCGTCGGCGATGAGCTGGACGGCGTTGCGGGTGCCGTCGATCGAGACGATCTTGACGTCCTTGCCCGGCGTCTTGCCCGCGGCCTTGAGCGCGGTCACCGCGCCGATGCCCATCTCGTCGTTCTCGGCGTAGACGGCGGTGATCTCCGGGTTGCTCTGGATGAGCTGCTCCATGACCGCCTGGCCCTTGGACCGGTCGAACTCACCGGTCTGCTCGGCGACGATCTGGATACCCGTGGTCGCGGCGATCTCGTCCTTGAAACCCTTGGTGCGGTCGGTGGTCACGTTGTTGCCGGACGCCCCGAGCAGGATCGCGACCTTGCCGGTGCCGCCCGTGGCCTTCACCATCTCCTGCGCGGCGCGCTTGCCCTGCTCGACGAAGTTGGAGCCGATGAAGGTCAGGTAATCGGTGCACGGCTGGGAGGTCACCTTGCGGTCGATCGTGACGACCGGGACCTTCTTGGCCTTCGCCGCGTCGAGGGCGGGCTGGAGGCCGTCGGAGTTCAGCGGGGCGACGATGAGCAGCTGCGCGCCCCGGTCCAGCAACGACTTGATGTCGCTGACCTGCTTGTTGAGATCGCTCTGCGCGTTGGTGATCAGGAGTTTGTCCGCCGGGACACCGAGTTTCGTCGCTTCGTCCTTGATGGACTGCGTCTCGGCGATGCGGAACGGGTTCGCCTCCTTCTCCGACTGGGAGAAGCCGATGACCGCGTTCTTCACGTCCACCTGCGGGTAACCGGTCTTCTCGCGGGCGCATCCCGGCCCCGCGGCCTGGTTCGGCGCCGCCGAAGCGGCCGGTCCTGCCCCCGACGGGGCGGATTGCTGGGTCTCGCGGCTGGTGCAGGCCGTCAGCGCGAGCGCGAGGCCGGTCACCAGGAGCAGGGTGCGGCGGATGGGCAGGGACATCGATCGCTCCTCGGGGAAGTCGAGCACACGGATCTGCGGTGACCCATGTCACTCATAGGGACGATGCCAGATTTACATCGTTGGTACAACGTTGTAAATCCGCCGTTCGCGCGGCTAGGCTGTGCCGGAGCACTGCAGAGGGGAGCGAGGGTGGCCACGCTCAAGGACGTCGCCAAGCTTGCGGGCGTCTCGGTCAAGACCGTGTCGAACGTGGTCAACGGCTACGACTTCGTCAAGCCGGAGAACCGCAAGCGCGTCGAGGAGGCACTGGCGTCGACCGGATACCGGCCCAACCTGGGCGCCCGCAACCTCCGCCGCGGCCGCACCGGGTTCCTCGGGCTGATGCTGCCCGAACTGAGCATCCCGTACTTCGGCGAGCTGGCGGGCCTGGTGCTGCAGGCGGCGCAGGAACACGAGTGGAACGTCCTGATCGAACAGACCCTCGGCACCAGGGAGCGGGAGCGCAACGCGCTGTCCGCGCTCGGCCCCCACCTGATCGACGGCGCGATCATCAGCCCGGAAGCCTTGCACACCAACGATTTCGAGGATCTGGCGCCGGGCGTGCCACTGGTGATGCTCGGTGAGCACGTCGTCGACGTCCCGATCGACCACGTCGGTATCGACAACGTCCAGGCCGCCAGGATCGCGGTGCGGCACCTGATCTCGCTCGGTCGCCGCCGGATCGCCGCGATCGGCGCGCATCCGCAGCGCCACACGGCCGCGCAACGGCTGGAGGGTTATCACTCCGCGCTCGAAGAAGCGGGGCTCGTGCCCATTCCCGAACTGGTCCTGCCCGCCCTGCGCTACCACCGCTCCAACGGTGCCGAAGCGATGGCGCACCTCCTCGCGCTGCCGGAACCGCCCGACGCGGTCTTCTGCTTCAACGACCTTCTCGCCATCGGCGCCCTGCGCGCCGCGGCCGAACGCGGCGTCCAGGTGCCGTCGGACATGGCGATCGTCGGCTTCGACAACAACGAGGAGAGCGCGTACAGCCTGCCGTCGCTGACGACGATCGCGCCGGACAAGGCGGCGATCGCGCGAGCCGCCGTCGACCTGCTGCGACGGCGTATCGCGGGCGGGAGCGACCTCGAACCGGAAGACGTCCAAACGCCGTTCTCGCTGGAGATCCGGAACAGCACCATCGCCTGACTCCCGCGTTTCGTCCTCTGAATGCGGTACTTGCGCGTGCAACCACCGCATTCAGAGGACGAAACGCGGGAGTCGTGGCATTGTGTGTCCGTGAACCGGGCTCTGGCCGCACTGACCCTCGTCGCGTACGTGACGTTGCCGCTCGGCTCGGCCAAATACGAGACGCTCGTGCTGCCGACGCTCCTCGCCGGGCTGGTCTACGCGGCGATCGCGATCGCCGGCTTCCCCTGGGTGCAGAAACGCGGGCGCCCGTGGGCGATCGCGTACGTCTGCGTTCAGTTACCGCTCGGCTTCACCCTGTTCTCTCTGTCGGGCGCCGCCATCGGGGCCGTCCTGCTTCTCGTGGTCCTCGTCTGTCACACAGTGTTGCTGCTACCGCTACCGGCCGCTTTCGGGGTCGCGGCGGTGATCCCGTTGATCCACCTGCCGATGGCACCGCTGGACGGGCTCCGCGAGGGGCTCGGGACGCTGGCGGTCATGGTCTTCGCCGCCGTGGTGACCGAATTGGTCGTCCGGGAGAAGCGGGCGCGGGAGGAGCTGGCCGACGCGCACGAACGTCTTCGCGACCAGGCCGCGCAGGCCGAACAGCTCGCCACGATCCAGGAACGCAACCGCCTCGCGCGCGACATTCACGACGGGCTCGGTCACCACCTCACCGTCGTCCAGATGATGTTGCAGGCCGCCCGCGCGGTGATCGGCACCGGCGACACGGAACGGGCCGACGGGATGCTCGCCAAGGCACAGGACCAGTCGCGCGAGGCGCTGGCAGAGGTCCGCCGGTCGGTGTCGGCGTTGCGGGAGCCGCGTTCCGAACCGCTCGCGGACGCGGTGCGGGCGCTGACGGAGGAGACTTCCGCGGCGGGCGTGCCGACCGGGTTCGAGGTCAAGGGCACCGCGCGGGACACCCGGGCCGACGTGGAGGAGTCTCTGTTCCGGGCGGCACAGGAGGGACTGACCAACGTGCGCAAGCACGCGCGAGCCACCGCCGCGACCGTGGTGCTCGACTACGCCGTCACCGATCGAATCCGGCTCGAGGTCCGCGACGACGGTCTCGGGTTCACCGGGGATCCCCTGCCGGACAAGGGTTTCGGTCTCGTGGGACTACGCGAGCGGGTCGCCGGGCTGGGCGGCAGTGTCTCGGTCGACTCCGAAGAAGGGCACGGCTCGACGCTCACCGTGGAGGTGCCGGGATGAGCGTCCGGGTGCTGATCGTCGACGACCAGGCGTTGTTCCGAGAGGCGTTGGCGACCCTGCTGGAAGTCCAGCCGGAGATCGACGTCGTCGGCGAGGCCGCGAACGGTGAGGAAGCCGTCCGGCGCTGCGCCGAACTCCGTCCCGACGTCGCGCTGATGGACCTGCGGATGCCGGTGCTGGACGGCATCGCGGCCACCGCACGGCTTCGGGCCGAGCAACCGGACGTGCGTGTCCTGGCTTTGACGACATTCGACGACGACGAGGACGTGTTCGCCGCGTTGCGCGCGGGGGCCGTCGGCTATCTGCTCAAGGACGTCTCGTCGACGCGGCTGGTCGAAGCGCTGGTCGCGGCCCAGCGGGGCGAATCGGTGCTGCAGCCGTCGGTCGCGGCGAAACTCGTCGCCAGGGTGGCACGGCTGCCCGCCGAGGCACCCCGGCCGTTGGCGACCCCGCTCTCGGAGCGTGAACTCGAGGTTGTCCGGCTCCTGGCCGGCGGCCGCAGCAACCGCGAGATCGCCAAGACGCTGTTCCTCGCCGAGGGCACGGTGAAGAATCTCGTGACGAGCGTCCTGTCCAAGCTCCAGGTGCGGGATCGCACCCAGGCCGCCCTGCGCGCGAAGGAACTCGGCCTGTTTTGAGCGGCGGGTCGTGGGGGGGGGGTTTGGGTTTCCCCCCCACCCCCCCCCCCCCCCCCCCCCCGCGCTCTCCCCCCCGTGGGCCGAAAAAACCCGTCCATTTTTCTTGTGTGGTCCCGCAATCCTCCGTGTTTTCCGTGGAGG
>NZ_JBWKEC010000060.1:0-17643 GCF_056435645.1 Amycolatopsis sp. NPDC043889 | reverse complement strand
GGTGGGTCCAAGCATGGGCAAAAGTGGGCGAACGAAACCTAACCCTTCCCCGCGTCCCCGCTCTCTTCCAAACTGTCTGTTTCGGGGGGGGGGGGGGGGGGGGGGGGGGGCGAAACCCCCCCCCCCCCCCCCACGACCACCCGGGCCCACCACGCCACCGCCGGGCTTCTCTCTTGTAAGCCGTGGTTCCTCTGGAGGTAGCGAAGGCCTTCACTACCTTCAGGGTAGGCAAGGAGGCCTTCACGGCCCGGCCTCCGCGGTCGACCGCCACACACGGGTGCCCGCGTGAAGGCCCCCTTCCCGCGCCGCTGCTGGTGCCGCTGGGGCTCAAGGTGCCCTTCACGGAACCGGACTCCTGCGAGGAACGCGTTGCGAAAGTGGCTTTCGCAACAGCACCTTCGCCATCCCGGAAAGTCCTCTGTGGACAAACCCTGTGGCCACTGTGACATCAGGGGCGCCTGAGGCACTCGTCGCGAGATACCGCAAACGGGGTATCGAAAACTGTCGGTGCCTCGAACTAGTGTTCGGGTAGAGTTGACCGAACACCAGTTCGAGGGGAAGCCGATGACGATCGCACCGTTCCGTCCGGGTACGCCGCCCGTCCAGACCCTGCCACCCGGCCGGTGGCACGGCCGGATCTGGGTTTCGGATCTGCCGTTGGCCAGGCCGGAGCGCTACACCGGCTGCGTCGCCGAGTTCGACCGCTCCGGTCTGTGGCCGGTGCTGATCCCGCACGACCAGCGCTTCGCCGCCAACGGCGAGGACTGGATCGACGACCGCGGCAGGCTCGCCCCCGCCGATCACCGGATCTCCTCGGTGGACCCGGCCGAGGTGCTGGCCCGCTGGTGGGACACGTCGTGCTGCGACGGCGCCTGCCTGCGTCCGTTCGGCGCGAAGTTCCCCGGGCTCGCCCGTCGTCCGGCGCGCCGGGCGGATCCGCTGGCCGAGGCGGGCAACACCGGGTCGATCCTGGCCGCGCGCGGGCCGCACCGGCTGGCGCTGGTGCAGACGGAGCGGCCCGCCGACATCCCGGCGATCCTCGGCTGGACGGGCATGATCAAGGCGACCGATCAGGTCCACGAGCTGTCCGCGGTCCTGCGCAGCTGGGAAGACCGTTTCGGCGCGACGCTCACGGTCCTGGGCTTCGATTCGCTGGAGCTGTCGGTGGCCGCGCCGCCGCGCACCCAGGGCCGCGCGCTCACCGTCGCCGCCGAGCACCGGGCGTTCTGCCTGCCCTCGTTCGCCGGTCAGCCGGGCAATCTGCGCGAGTTCGCCTCCAGCCTGGTCCAGACCCGCCGCTGGCGGTTCTCGTGGGCGTGAGCGGGCGTTTGCATCGGCCGGAGAGGGGGAATCTGGGCGGCACGGGAAGGCGGTGATCGACGTCACGGAGCTGAGGATCGGCACTTCGGGCTGGCGCTACCCACCGTGGCGCGGGGACTTCTACCCCCGTGGCCTGGTGCAGCGGCGCGAGCTGGAATACCTGTCGTCCCGGATGAACTCGGCCGAGATCAACGGCTCGTTCTACTCACTGCAGCGTCCCGAGCGGTATCGGGCGTGGGCCGAGGAGACACCGGACGACTTCGTCTTCGCCGTCAAAGGTGGCCGCTTCATCACGCATATGAAGCAACTGCGTGACGTCGAGACGCCGCTGGCGAACTTCTTCGCGTCCGGCGTGCTGGCGCTCGGCCGGAAGCTGGGACCGATCCTCTGGCAGCTGCCGCCGCGGCTGGCGTTCGACGCCGAGCGCGTCGAGGCGTTCTTCAAGCTGTTGCCGCGCACCAGCCACGCCGCCGCCGAACTCGCGAGCGAGCACGACGACAAGCTGAAGGCCGAGCCGCACACCGATCCGAAGCCTCGCCGGAAGCTCCGGCACGCCGTCGAAGTACGGCATCCGAGCTTCGCCGAGCCCGAAAGCCTCGCACTGTTCCGGAAACACGGCATCGCACTCGTGGTCGCCGACACCGCGGGCAAGTTCCCGTTCGTCGACGAGATGACGAGCGACGAGTTCGCGTACGTCCGCCTGCACGGCGACGAGGAACTGTACGTCAGCGGGTACAGCGACAAGGCCTTGGAGAAGTGGGCCCGGAAGATCAAGGGCTGGGACCGCGACACGTACGTCTACTTCGACAACGACGTCAAGGTCGAGGCGCCGAAGAACGCGATCACCCTCGCGAAACTGCTGGCTTGACCCGCGCACGCTGCACAGTCAGCGCGCAGTGAGCGGTGTCCTGTTAGGTGACGTGTGCGGGCACGGGCGTACTCGCGTGCTGCGGCTGGGGGTCGGCACGCCGGACGCCCGTGCCTCACTCCGCCTTGGCCGTTTCGCCCACGAGCGAGGCCAGCTTCGTCCGGACGTCCTCGGCGTCGGGATGCGCGAGCTCGGTCAGCACCCGGACCGAACGCAGCCAGCACTCCCGCGCCGACGAGGGATCACCGAGCCGCAGATGGATTCCGCCGAGCTGGGCCAGCACGTCGGCCGCCTCGTAGAGCTCGCCGTGGGCGAAGAACATCTCGACGGCGCGCCGCATGCAGGCGATGCCCTCGTCGCCGCGGCCGAGCCCGACCAGGGCGGTCCCCTTGGTGTGCAGGGTGAAGCGGGCTTCGTCGGGGAGCGCGTGCGCCTCCAGCGCCAAGGCCTGATCGGCGAAGTCGAGTGCCTGTTCGAAGCGGCCGGCCTGGGTACAGATGTCGCCGAGCGCCTGCAGCGCGCTGGCCTCCATGCCGGCACCGACGTTGCTCTCCCGGATGAGCCGCAACGCGCGCGTCCCGTATTCCCACCCGGTCTCCGGGTCTTGGCTGGCCAGCGTGAGGTTGTAGAGGGCCCGCGCCTCCCCTTGCCGGTCCCCGACCTGCCGTTGCAGTTCGACGACCTGCTTCAGGTAGGCGATGCTGTCGTCGTATTGGCGGGCGACCCCGCAGGCCACGCCGAGCCCGCTGAGGATGGCGGCCTCGCCGGAGCGGTCCCCCAGGTCGCGGGCGGCGCGGAGCGCCACGCCGAACACCGAACGCCAGTCCTCCAGCCGCGCCCGCACGATGAAGTACGACTGCAGCAACCACGCCAGCTGCCAGCACTCCCGGTATCGCCGCTCCCGGTACGCGACGTTCACCGCGGCGATGAGGTTCCCCGCCTCCTCGTCGAACCAGTCGAGCGCCTGCTCGTAGTGCCCGAACCTCAGCCCGGCGCCGTCGAACCGCTCCGGTTCGACGAGCCGGTAATGCCGTTCCGGACGCAGGAGCCTCGAAGCGTTCAACGCCGAAGCGAGGGATGCGTGGACCAGCCTGTCCAGCACCGCCGTCCGCGCTTCGGGCCCGTCGATCTTCGCCGAGAGCTCGGCCGCGTACGCGCGGATCAGGTCGTGGAACTGGTACCGGCCGGGCCTGGACCGCGCGATCAGGTGCGCGGACGCGAGTTTCGCCAGATCCTCGTGCGCTTCGACGATGTCGACCCCGGCCACCGCCGCGGCCGCGGGCACGCTGAAGTCGCCGCCGGTGGGCAGGCCGAGCAGCCGCAGCAGCCGCGCGGCCCGTTCGTCGAGCGCGCGGTACGAGTACGAGAAGACGGCCCGGATGTTCGTCTCGTCGCCGTCGGCGAGGTCGAACGAGCCCAGCCGGTCCTGTTCGGCTTCCAGCAGCCGGACGAACTCCCGCAACCCGAGGTCCGGGAACTGCGCCGCCCGCACCGCGAGGATCCGGATGGCCAGCGGCAGCCCGCCGCAGTACCGGACGAACCGTTCGGTGGCCTCGGGGTCTTCGGCGACCCGGTCCAGCCCGATCGTCGACGCGAGGAGGGCGATCGCGTCCTCGTCCGGCAGTTCCTCCAGCGCGACGCGCCGCGCGCCGTGGGTCGCCACGAGCGCCTGCAACTGCCATCGGCTGGTCACCAGCACCAGGCAGCCGGGGCCGGGCAGCAACGGCCTGATCTGCTCGGTGCTCCCCGCGTTGTCGAGCAGGATCAGCATCCGGCGGCCGGCGCTGTAGGTACGCCAGGTGGCCGCGCGCCCGTCCACGTCGGAGGGGATCCGGTCGGCGGGGACACCGACGGAGACGAGCATGGTTTCGAGCGCGGCGGCGGCTTCGACCGGCTCACCGGGGCCGTAGCCGCGCAGGTTGAGGTACACCTGCCCACCGGGGAAGCGGTCTCCGACCTCGTGCGCGAAATGGACGGCGAGCGTCGTCTTGCCGATGCCGCCCATCCCCTCGATCGACGCGATGGACGTCGAGCGTTCGGTGTCCAGCGCCTCCGGGACGAGGCCGTGCAGCGCCTTGAGGTCACGTTGGCGGCCGGAGAACACCCGGAGATCGGCGGGGAGCTGCCGCGGGATCAACGGCTCGGCGCCGAGCCGGTACCGCGTCAGTTCGGAGTCCAATGTGGTCTCGACGGACTCTTCGCCGGTCAGGATGGCCTGGTGCGCCCGCTGCAGCGACGCGCCCGGGTCGAGGCCGAGTTCTTCGGCCAGTACCGCGCCGATCCGGCGGTAGACGTTCAGCGCCTCGGCCTGTCTGCCGGAGCGGTAGAGCGCGATCATCAGCTGTTCGTGCAGCCGCTCGCGCAGCGGGTTCTCGCGGCACAACCTGGTCAGCTCGGGAACGACGGTGACGTGATCGCCGATGGCGATGAGCGCGTCGGCCCACTGCTCGCGCACGCGCAACCGCTCTTCGCCCAACTGGTCGGCTTCGTCCCGAAGCAGCGCTTCGGAGTGGACGTTCTGCAACGCCGGGCCACGCCATTCGGCCAGCGCGGCGGCGAAACGATCCGCGGCGCCGCGCAGGTCACCGTTCCGCGCGGCCTCGGTTCCGGCCGCGGCGAGTGACCGGAACCGGGCGAGGTCGAGCAGCTTCTCGTCGAGTTCGAGCAGGTAGCCGCCGCGTTCGGTGCGGATGGTGACGTCGTCGCCGAGCGCGCGCCGGACCCGCAGGATGTAGGTCTGCAGTGCTCCTTTGGACCGCCGCCGGTCGTCCGGCCACAGCCAGCGGCCCAGTTCCTCGACCGGCACCACCGTGTTCGCGCGCAGCAACAGGCCTGCCAGCACGATGAGCGGCCTGCTGCCGCCCAAGGGCACCGGCAGCCCGTCCGCCGTGACCTCCGTGGGCCCCAGCACGCGAAAGTCGAGTGCCACGTCGCTCATTCTGTCCGGAACCGGGACAAACGGCACGTGATTCCCGCGGTGGCATGATCGGTGCCGATGGACGTCTACGCGATCCCCCTGCGCACGCGGTTCCGCGGCATCACCGTCCGTGAAGGACTGCTGATCCGCGGCGAAGCCGGCTGGGGCGAATTCTGCCCGTTCTCCGACTACTCCGACGTCGAGAGCGCGCCGTGGCTGGCGTCCGCGCTGGAGGCGAGCGACCGCGGCTGGCCGTCGCCGGTGCGGGAGAGCGTCGAGGTGAACGCGACCGTCCCGGTGGTGTCCCCGGACAAGGCGTACGAACTCGTGTCCGCGTCGGGCTGCCGCACGGCGAAGGTGAAGGTCGCCGACCCGCGGGTGAGCCTCGCCGAGGACTGCGCCCGGGTGGAGGCGGTGCGGTCCGCGCTGGGCCCGCGGGGAGCGCTCCGCGTCGACGCGAACATGGCCTGGGACGTGGACACCGCGGTCAAGGCCATCGGTGAACTCGACCGCGCGGCGGGCGGACTCGAATACGTCGAGCAGCCGTGCCCGTCGATCGAGGAGCTCGCGGACGTCCGGCGCCGGGTCGGCGTGCGGATCGCCGCGGACGAATCCATCCGCCGGGCCGAGGACCCGCTCAAGGTGGCCGTGGCGGGAGCGGCCGACCTCGCCGTGCTGAAGGTCGCGCCGCTGGGCGGGGTCCGGCGCGCGCTGGAGGTCGCCGAAGCGTGCGGGCTGCCCTGCGTGGTGTCGTCCGCCGTCGAGACGAGCGTCGGTCTCGCCGCCGGGCTGGCGCTCGCGGGCGCACTGCCCACTTTGGACTTCGCCTGCGGACTGGGCACGATGTCCTTGCTGACGGGAGATGTCTGCGGCGACTCGCTGTCCCCTGTGGACGGTCGGCTGCCGGTGCCGCTTCAGGCTCCCGTTCCCGACCTGTTCGCTGCCCACGCCGCCGCCCCGGATGTCCGGGCGGCCTGGGAAGCCCGCCTCACCCGCGTCCGCACCCACCTCCCGATGCCATGAAAGGTCCCTTCCTCGCGAAATTTGCAAGGAAGGGACCTTTCATGGCGTTCGGGAGAAGATCAGCCGCAGTGCTCGAAAGGCGATTCGTAGCTGGTGGAACCCGCCGAGCCGCCCCACCGGACGCACTTCGCGCCGGCGGCCGCACTCACGGGGCCCGCGTAGTACTCGAAGCTGCCGGAGTCGGTCTTCCTCGCCGAACCCTGGACTTCGAGGAAGGCCGAAACCGCGCTGCCCGTGCCGACCGAGGTGGACTTGATGGTGGTGACGCAGTTGTTCTTGTTCGTGGCGTTGTACAGCAGGTATGCGGTCGCGGCGCTGCCGAGCGCCCGCGAGTTGATCACCTTGTAGCCGTCGCCGCACACCTCGACGGCGTCGTACGGGTTGGGATTCCCGCCACCGCTGCAGGTGTTCTTCGAGGTCACGTTGGCGTTGGGGTAGCCGAACTTCACGCCGTTGAAGTACGCGGGCTTGATGTTGCTCGGCCACGACGAGTCGTTGGTACGGACCTCGTAGTGCAGGTGCGGGCTGATGTTGTTGCCCGGCTTGGAGGTGTTGCCGACCTCGCCGATCTTCTGCCCCTGCGCGACCTGCGCGTTGAGCGCGACCGAGCGGACCTTCAGGTGCGCGTAGTAGGTCGACCACCCCCCACCGTGGTCGATCTTCACCAGGTTGCCGAACCCGTTGTCCGAACCCTGGTGCGCCGAGATGACGACCTTGCCCGCCGCCGCCGCGACCACGGTGTCGCCGAGGTCCGCCCCCGCGGAGCTGCCGCGGTTGAAGTCGATCTCGTAGGCCCGGTGCGCGCTGCTGTTGTCGTTGTCGCCGTTCCACACCTGGTTGCAGGGGAACGGGAGCTGGAAGTTGGGCCGCGGCCCGACGGCGGCCTCGGCCGACGTCGCGGTGATCGCCAGCCCGGCCATGCCCAGCAAGGCGGTGGCGGCCGCCGTGACCACTCGTCTGAATCTCATCGGATGTCCTTTCTCGGCGTTTCGCGAGAAGCGTCCCGAAAGGGCGTACAAGCGAGATACAAACGACCACGAGCCCTCCTGGCCGAGGGGACCAGGAGGACTCGTGCCGCCTCCGCACCGGGACCGTCCGCGTCTTCCCCGCCCCGGTGCGGGTGTCTCAGCCGACCCGCTCGATGGTGGCCCGGCGGATCAAGAACTTCCCCGGTTCCCGGACTTGCTCGAAGGCCGCGTTGTTCAGCAGCGCGCAACTACCGGAAACGCCCGTGACCTCGACGGTCGTGGACTTGTCGTTGTCCAGGTTCGTCACCTTCAGCTTGGTGCCCGCCGGGAACTGGCTGCTGGACGCCGCGGGCGCGCCGCCCTCGCCGGACAGCGTCACCGTGGAGCCCTGGCAGACGACTTCGCCTTCCCCGGCCACCTCTGCTTCCTGATCGACGACCTGTTCCTGCTTCGCGCCGTCGGCCTGGACGTCCTCGGTGCATCCCGCGGCTTCGCGGCGCTGCTGGATGAGGTCGACGACGGCCTGCCGGTTCGCGATCCGCGCCCCGGACTGCGCGTCCGGATCTGCCTGCTGTCCCGCGATGAAGTTCAGGTTGTTTCGGAGGGCGGTGTCCAGTCCCTGGCAGCTTTCCGCGGCCTGCCCGTCCGGAGTGCTGATCGCGAACATCGCCGCGGCGATGGCGGCCACCCCGAGAACGGACGCGATGCCGATCGTCGCACGCTTGCGGTGTTTCCCGGCACTGTTCATCATCGGTGCTTCCTCCGGTCTGGTTCCTCCTCACCCACATCCAGGGATACGGCCGGGTAACGGAAGTGGTTCAAAACGATTTCAGCCGAGCCAGGGTTTCGCGATCCGCGCGTAGGTGCCGTCGTTCAGCGCGAGATGCAGCCACTGGTCGGCCCACTCCTTGAACACGACGTCGCGCGGCAACAGATACGCCTTCTCCGAGAAGGTGAACGGTTCGTCGGGATGCACCGCGCACAGCCGCGGATTCTGCTTTGCCTGCCAACGGGTTTCGGTCGCGTCGGTGATCATCAGATCCGCCCGGCCCGCCAGGATCTCGGCGAAGATCGTGTTGTTGTCCGGATGCCGCACGATGGTCGCGCGCTTGAGGTTGGCGTCCGCGAACTGTTCGTTGGTACCGCCCGGATTCACGATCGCCCGGACGCCCGGCTGGTCGATCTGCTCCAGGGCCTGGAACCGCTTTTCGTTCTCGCACAAGGTGATCGGGGTCTTGCCGTCACGGAGATAGGGAACGCTGTAGAAGCCCTTCTTCGCGCGGTCCAAGGTCACCGACACCCCGCCCATCGCCAGATCGCATTTCCGCCCGACGTCGTCGGCGATCGCCTTCCATGTGGTCTGGACCAGTTGGCGCCGGACACCGAGCCGCTTCGCGAGGTCACCCGCGAGGTCGATGTCGATCCCGCTCCACGCGCCCGCCGCGTCGCGATAGGTGAACGGGCGATAGTCGCCCGTCGAACACACGCGGATCTCGCCGCGAGCCTGGACGACGTCGAGCCTGCTCCGCGCGCCATGACCTTCGGGCGCGGCACTGGCCGTGCCGATTCCCAGCACGGTCAGCACCGCGACCCCGAACGTGAGTACTTTCGCCTTGATCGTCATCAAGGCATTTTCCACACCCTGGACTCCGAGGCGCACCCGGTTTCCGGCCCCTCAGGGTCGGATTCCAGGGTCGGCTCGGGGCCGTTCCCCGATGTGCCGGGGGCCGTTCCGGAGCGAACATTGACCCATGACCAACAGCGTGTACACCCCCCAGGCCACCAAGAAGCTCTACCGCAGCCGCACCGACAAGATGCTCGCGGGCGTCGCCGGCGGCTGGGCCGCCTACCTCGGCGTCGACGCCGCGATCCTGCGCATCGCCCTCGTGGCAGGCGTCTTCTTCACCGCCGGATTCGCGATCCCGCTCTACGCCGCCGCATGGCTCCTGACTCCGGAACAGCCGGGCGAATCCTGACGGGGCGGACGCCGCGCGCAGGGGGCACGGCGTCCGAGGGGCAGGGGGACAAGGGGAGGCCCGGGCATGGGGATGCCCGGGCCTTTCACCGTAACTCGCGTGATTGAAGCCGGAACACGCGTGTCCAGAGGCGGAACACGCGTGCTTGGAGCCGGATGACGCCCGGATGGAGAGTTCCGCCCCCAAGCACGCGAGTTCCGGGTCCAATCACGCGAGTCCCGGCTCCGGACACGGAAAAGCCCGGACGCGCGAGGCGCGTCCGGGCTTTCCGGTGGTGCTACAGGCTCGAACTCAGAAGTCCATGCCGCCCATGCCACCGGACGGGTCGGCGGGAGCGGCCGAGGCCTTCTCCGGCTTGTCCGCCACGACGGCTTCGGTGGTCAGGAACAGCGCCGCGATGGAAGCGGCGTTCTGCAGCGCGGAGCGGGTGACCTTCGTGGGGTCCGGCACGCCGGCGGCGAGCAGGTCCTCGTAGACACCGGTGGCGGCGTTGAGGCCGTGACCCTGCGGGAGGGACTTGACCTTCTCCGCCACGACGCCGCCCTCGAGGCCGGCGTTGATCGCGATCTGCTTGAGCGGCGCCTCGACGGCGACCTTGACGATGTTGGCACCAGTGGCCTCGTCGCCCTCGAGCTTCAGACCGGCGAAGGCGGCCTCGGCGGCCTGGATGAGAGCGACGCCACCACCGGCGACGATGCCCTCTTCGACGGCGGCCTTGGCGTTGCGCACCGCGTCCTCGATGCGGTGCTTGCGCTCCTTCAGCTCGACCTCGGTGGCGGCACCGGCCTTGATGACGGCCACGCCGCCGGCCAGCTTCGCCAGACGCTCCTGGAGCTTCTCGCGGTCGTAGTCCGAGTCCGAGTTGTCGATCTCGGCGCGGATCTGGTTGACGCGACCCTGGATCTGGTCGGCGTCGCCCGCACCCTCGACGATGGTGGTCTCGTCCTTGGTGATGACGGCCTTGCGCGCCTTGCCCAGCAGGGAAAGGTCCGCGTTCTCCAGCTTGAGGCCGACGTCCTCGGAGATGACCTGGCCACCGGTCAGGATCGCGATGTCCTGCAGGATCGCCTTGCGGCGGTCACCGAAGCCCGGGGCCTTGACGGCGACGGACTTGAAGGTGCCGCGCATCTTGTTGACGATGAGGGTGGCCAGGGCCTCGCCCTCGACGTCCTCGGCGATGATCAGCAGCGGCTTGCCGGACTGGATGACCTTCTCCAGCAGCGGCAGGACGTCCTTGACGGTGGAGATCTTGGAGCCGAAGAGGAGGACGTACGGGTCCTCGAGCTCGGCTTCCTGACGCTCCGGGTCGGTCACGAAGTAACCGGAGATGTAGCCCTTGTCGAAGCGCATACCCTCGGTGAGCTCGAGCTCGAGCCCGAAGGTGTTGCTCTCCTCGACGGTGACGACACCTTCCTTGCCGACCTTGTCCAGCGCCTCGGCGATGAGCTCACCGATGGTGCGGTCCGCGGCGGAGATCGACGCGGTGGCGGCGATCTGCTCCTTGGTCTCGATCTGGACGGCGGCCTTGTGCAGCTGCTCGGTGATGGCCTCGACGGCCGCCTCGATGCCGCGCTTCAGGCTGATGGGGTCGGCCCCGGCGGCGACGTTGCGCAGACCCTCGCGGACGAGAGCCTGGGCGAGCACGGTGGCGGTGGTGGTGCCGTCACCCGCGACGTCGTCGGTCTTCTTGGCAACTTCCTTGACGAGCTCGGCCCCGATCTTCTCCCACGGGTCCTCGAGCTCGATCTCCTTGGCGATGGAGACACCGTCGTTGGTGATCGTCGGCGCGCCCCACTTCTTTTCGAGCACGACGTTCCGGCCCCGCGGGCCGAGGGTCACCTTGACGGCTTCGGCGAGGGTGTTCAAGCCGCGCTCAAGACCGCGGCGGGCGTCCTCGTCGAACGCGATCAGTTTGGCCATTGCGGTGTGGTCCTCCGGTATTGGGCGCCGCCGCACGCCTACTACAGCGCGGCGGCAGGACTCTTCCTCGGCCAGGCTCGGTGCCCGCGACGGACGACCCACCCGATCAAGGGTGCGGCCTCACCGTCCCGACCTTCAGGCGAGCGGTCTGGTGACCGCCCTGCCTGGCACTCGACGGCGTCGAGTGCCAATGTCGTGTTTAGCACTCTCCAGGGGAGAGTGCAAGAACCGCAGGTCAGCGCGGTGGTATCAGGTGCTCGGCTTGATGGAGATCGACGACGGCGGCGGCTTGAGCGACGATCCGGGAGCCTGCGACTGCGAGCCGCCGGGGCCGACCGGGATGTTCGGCGCGGTGGTCTGCGGGCCGTTGCCGCCGCTCGAATCACCGAAGATGAAGATCGCGGCCACGATCGCGCCCGCGACCACGAGGGCGCCGACGATGATCCAGATCCACTTGGCGCCGCCGCTCTTCTTGGGCTGCTGCTGGAAACCGCCCTGCTGCGGCGGCGGGCCGTAACCCGGCGGCGGCCCTTGCTGGAAACCACCCTGCTGGAAACCGCCTTGCTGCGGCGGCGGGCCGTAACCCGGGGGCGGCCCCTGCTGGAAACCACCCTGCTGGAAGCCTCCCTGCTGCGGCGGCGGGCCATAGCCGGGCGGCGGGCCCTGCTGGGGCGGGCCTTGCGGCGGGGGACCCTGCGGTCCCGGTCCCTGCTGGCCGTAGCCGGGCTGCTGTCCTCCGTACGGGTGCACGGGGCCCCCCTCTCCCTGTGGCGGCGTGTTCTGCCGTGGCGCCTGCTGCGGCGCGGTCTGCTGGACCGGCGCCGCGGCCCCGGGCGGGCCGGGAGGCTCGTTCGAAGTCGCGAGCGGGCCGAGCGCGCGCCTGGCGGCCGCGATCATCTCAACACAGTTGGGGTAGCGATCGGCGGGATTCTTCGCCATTCCCTTCCGGACGACCTCGTCGATCCCGGCAGGCAGGCCGACGATCCGCGAGATGGCCGGGGGCTCGCCGTTCAGGTGCCCCTTGATGACCGTCTGCACGTCGCCCTTGAAGGGCGGGCTGCCGGTCAGGCAGGCGTAGAGGACGCAGGTGAGCGCGTACTGGTCGGTGCGGCCGTCGAGCGGCTCGCCGCGCAGATGCTCGGGGGCCGCGTACGTGGGCGAGCCGAGGAAGTCGCCGCCGCGCGTCCGGTGCCCGGTGGCGCCGCGGCGGGTCAGGCCGAAGTCGGCGACGTAGACGTGCTCGCGCGAGGTCTCCTTGCTGGTGACCAGGACGTTGGCCGGTTTGACGTCGAGGTGCACGAGACCCCGGTTGTGCAGGGTGTCGAGCGCGTCGGCGACCTGGTCGAGCATGGTCAGCGCGCGGGCGGGCGCGATCGGGCCGCCGGAGATCAGTCCGGCGAGATCCCCGCCGTCGACCATCCGCATGGCGATGTAGAGCATGCCTTCGAGCTCGCCGAAGTCGTACAAGGGCACGACGTTGGCATGGTCGATCGCGGACGTGTTCCGCGCCTCGTCGACGAAGCGTTCGCGGAACTCGGCGTCGGCCCCGAGGTGATCACCGATGACCTTCAGTGCCACCTTGCGTCCGAGCCGCACGTCCGTGGCCTTGTAGGTCACGCTCATGCCGCCCTTGCCGAGCACTCCGTCGATGCGGTAGTTGCCCAGCCGGCGACCGGTCAGGTCCCCCGACTCATCGCCTGTCACGCAGCGCAGCCTAACGCGCCAGTTCCGGAGGCCGCCGGGGGTTCGCCCGAAGTCTCCGCTAGACCTTGCGTACGTCCGCCGCCTGACTCCGCCCGTCACGGCCGGACTGGACTTCGAATTCCACGCGATCACCCTCGTCGAGCGTCCGGAATCCGTCGGCCTGAATGGCCGAGTAGTGGACGAAGACATCGGGCCCTTCGGTGGATTCGATGAATCCGTAGCCCTTTTCCGAGTTGAACCACTTGACGGTGCCGACTGCCACGGCGCACTCCCTCAGCACTGGATCCGTCGGCCTTCTCTGCCCCGGCCGGCGGTTTCGAGTGCAGTTCACGCTACCCGAATTACCGGCGTCGGCAATGCTCAATTCGTCCGAAGGTCATCCGCGGGAAAGCCGCCTATTGCGCGCTTGCACGAGGACGCGTCCCGGTCCCGCGAAGTCCAGTGCGAGCCCTTCGCCGGTGCGGACCGACTGCGGGCCGGACTGGTCGACCGCGCGGAGACGGCACTGCACGGTGTCCGGGTAGGCCAGCAGGAAGTCCGGCCGGACGGTGACCAGTTCGCCCGCCGCGAGTTCGAAGGCGTCGACCGGGCCCTGCGCGGCCAGAACGAGCGGCCCGGTTCCGCTGTAGTGCTCCAGGAAGCCGGAGTCGGCCCCGAAGAGCGTCTGCAGCGGCGCCCAGCCCGGATCGTGCCGGACGGTCGCCGGCCGGGCGAGGATCGCGTCCCGGCTCACGCACCAGCCCGCCCCGCCGGTGAATTCCAGCGGGTAGACGTCACCTGCGGCCAGCGGCGCGAAGTCGATCCAACCGCCGCCCTCCGGCGCGTTGAACACCGACGGCGCGCCCTTGCCCGCCCGCGAACCACCGCGGGAGGGAACGGTTTCGGTGATGCCGAAACTGCTGGCCAGCATGGTGTCCCCGGCGGCCTGGACGGCCTCGCCGGAGGACAGCAGCACTCGTGCGACCCCGAAGTTCGGGGTGTGCCTCGTCTGGACCCGCATGCGCTCAGCGGGAGGGGACCTGGGCGATCACCCAGGCGGACAGCGCCGACGGGTTGCGGGTCTGGGTGAGCAGCTGGCCGGGCCCGGCGAAGTCGAAGACGAGGCCTTCACCGCTCTTCATCGACTGGATGACGCCGGTGGCGACCTTGCGGATCTGGTACTGCAGGGTGTCGGCGAACGCGACGACGTGCCCGGTGTCGATGGTGATCACCTCGCCCTGCTGCAGGGTCACCGTCTCCAGTGCGCCGTAGCAGGCCACGACCAGCGGGCCCTGCCCGGTCGCGTGCGTGAGGAACCCGCCCTCGCCGCCGACGAGGTTCTTGAGCCCGCCCCATTTGGTCTCGGTCTGCACGCCGTGCGACGACGCGAGCCACGAGCCGCGGGTGACGCACCAGCCGGTGCGGCCGTCGAGGTTGATGATCTGCATGTCGCCCGGCAGGTTCGCGGCGACGTCGACCCAGCCGCCGTTCTGCGGGGCGGTGTAGGTGGAGATGAAGAACGACTCGCCGGAGAGGAAGGCGCGGCCGAGGCCCTTCATGATGCCGCCCTGCGCCTGGGACTGGACCTGCACGCCATAGCTCGTCGCCATCATCGCGCCCGACTCGACCTGCGCCGGCTCACCCGGGGCGAGCATGAGCCTCGCCACCGCGAACGAGGGCTGGTGACGGATCTGAACCTGCATGTCTTCTTCTCCCCGGTGGTGGTTGTGACGCGCAGAGTCTTGCATGCGACCCCCGACCGAGGAGGATGGTCCGGTGATCTCCGTCGACGCCCACCGTGAGACCGTCACCGGCCTGCTCGGAAACGCCCCTGTCATCCGCCTTCCGCTCGCCGCCGCCGCGGGGCTCGTCCTCGCCGAGGACGTGCGCGCGGGGGTTTCGCTGCCGCCTTTCGACAACTCGGCGATGGACGGTTACGCCGTCCGCGCCGAAGACGTCGCGGAAGCGCCGGTGACGCTGCCGGTCGCCGAGGACATCCCCGCCGGCCGGGTCGACATCACGAAGCTGGAGCCGGGCACCGCGCACCGGATCATGACCGGCGCCCCGTTGCCGCCCGGCGCCGACACGGTCGTGATGGTGGAGCACACGGACGGCGGTGTGACGGACGTCCGGATTCTCCGGACAGCCGTCCCGGGCGCGCATATCCGGCGCCGGGGCGAAGACGTCGTCGAGGGCACGGTGGCGCTTCCGGCCGGGACCGTGCTCGGCCCGGCGCAACTGGGCCTCGCGGCGGCCGTCGGGCTCGCCGAGGTTCCCGTGTTCAGGCCGGTGAAGGTGCTCGTCGTGTCCACCGGGACCGAACTCGTCGACGCGCCGGAACCCTTGCGGCACGGGCAGATCTACGAGTCGAACAGCATCATGCTGGCGTCGGCGATCCGCGCGCTCGGCTGCGAGGCCGAGGTCGTGCGCAGTGTGGCCGACGACGTGGACGAGTTCCGTTCGGCGATCGAGCCGCGGCTGGCGGACGCGGATCTGCTGGTGACCTCGGGCGGGGTCAGCGCGGGCGCGTACGAAGTGGTGAAGGACGCGCTGACCGGGCAGGGCGTGGAGTTCCGGAAGGTCGCGATGCAGCCGGGCGGGCCGCAGGGCTGCGGGCGCTGGAACGGCGTGCCGGTGGTGACGCTGCCGGGCAATCCGGTGAGCGTGCTGGTCTCCTTCGAAGCGTTCCTGCGGCCGGCTCTGCTCGCGGCGATGGGGCACGCGGGCGTCGACCGGCAGCAGGTGCGGGCCCGGCTGACCGAGGCGATGACCTCCCCCGCCGGACGGCGCCAGTTCCGGCGGGGCTTCTACACGCATTCCGAAGGCGAGGTCACCGGGATCGTCGGCCCGCGCGGCGGGCCTGGCTCGCATCTGCTGGCGTCGTTCACGCAGGCGAACTGCCTGATCGTGCTGCCGGAGGACGTGGACTCGGTCGAGCAGGGCGACGAGGTGGACGTCCTGCTGCTCTGAAGCCCGCTAACGGCGATCCGTCGGGAAGTCGCGGCATCGGCCGATCGGCGTGAACAGCAGGGCGAAGACGGCGACGACCTCGAGCCCGGCCATCAGGCCCAGCGTCTGCCGGACGCCGGCGGTCTCGCCGAGGACACCGCCGAGCAGGCCGCCGAGCGCGATCGCCCCGAAGCTGAGCACGGACATGCTCGCGGTGACCCGGCCGAACATCGCCGCCGGGACATACCGCTGTTTGAAGGTGGCGTTGAGGACGTTCGAACCGACGACCCCGGCGCTGAGCGAGAACCCCGCGGCGACGAAGAAGGCGAGCCCCCAGCCGCCGTTCGCGAGCGGACCGAGCAGCATCATCAGCGCCCCGAAGGCCTCGCAGAGCACGAAGGCACGGGCGGTGCCGATCCGCGCGGCGAGTTTGCCCGACAGCGCGGCGCCGATGACGCCGCCCGCGCCGACGAGCGCGAGCACGAGCCCGGCGGCGCCCGCTCCCACGCCGAGGTCGCGGACGAGGAAGACGACCTCGATCGACTGGTAGCCCATGAGCGCGACGTTCGAGATCGCGCCGAAGACCGCCAGGACACGCAAATACGGGTCTCGGACGACGAAGGCGAGGCCGTCGCGGATCTCGTCCCGCAGCCGTGAACGCGTCTTCGCCGGACGTGCGGGCTCTCGATGGCGGATGGATCGCAGGCACAGTGCGGAGATCCCGAAGCTGATGGCGTCGGCGAGCACTCCCGCGACGGCGCCGAACCCCTGCGCCAGCAGACCGGCCAGCCCGGGGCCGCCGATCTGCGCGGCGGATTCGCTGCCCTGCAGCTTTTCGTTGGCTTCCTGGAGTTGGTCCTTCTCGACCAGCGAAGGCAAGTACGCGCGGTACGCGACGTTGAAGAACACCTTCGCGACGCCGCCCGCCAAGGCGACGACGATCAGCTGAGTCATCGTGAGCAGGCCGAACCAGGCGGCGACCGGGACGCTCAGGAACACCAGCATCGAGATGCCGTTGCACACCAGCATGACGGGGCGCTTCGGCCGTCTGTCGACCCAGGCGCCGGCGGGCAGGCCGATCAGCAGCCACGGCAGCCAGGCGGCCGCGGTCAGCAGCCCGACCGCGAACGTGCTCGCCTGCAGGGTGACCACCGCGACGAGCGGCAGCGCGACGACGGCGATGGAACTACCGAGCACACTGGTCGTCTCGCCCGTCCACAGGAGGCGGAAATCCCTGGAGCGCAGCAATCCGCCGCGTTCGCGGGTGGTCACGGGCGGGCCGGGACGGCGCGGGTGGCGATGAAGACGGGACGGCGTTCCTGGCCGTCGTCCGGGATCTCACGGCCGCTGTAGGACTTGATCAGCTCGTGGACCTTCTGTTCGAGTTCGGCCAGTTCGGCGACCGACATCTTCGCCCAGCTGTCGGTGGCGAAGGCGGCGCGATGCCACTCCTCCGGATAGCTCTCGCGTTCGGCGAACCATTGGCGCGCCATGGAAACCTGACGTTCGAGGGCGAGGGATTCGGCGGCGGCCGCGACCGGGTCGTCGAGGAAGTCCGAGGGCGACCAGGAAACCGCGTAGCCGACGCGGCGCCACCAGCGCTCACGGCGGTCGCGGGCGAGTTCCGGCGCTTCCTCGACCAGATCGCTGGCTGCCAGCACTTTCAGGTGGTGGCTGACGTTCCCGACCGCTTGCCCGGTCCGCTCGGCGAGCACGGACGCCGTACACGGGCCGTCGAGGCGGAGGACGTCGAGCAGGCGGCGCCGCAGCGGATGCGACATCGCGGCGAGCACCTTCGAATCGTGGACTTCATGTACCTCATGGTCGGCCATGACGCACAACAGTAGTTGCACAAGACTTCTTGTACAAGAGTAATTGCGGGTTCGGTGGGACCTGGGCCAGGGTGGTCGTGGGGGGGGGGTTGGGGTGGGAAACCAACCCCCCCCCCCCACCCCCCCGGGGGGGGGGGGGCCACCGGGGCACCCCCGGTCACCCCCGCCACCCCCACGGGCGTGGTTT
>NZ_JBWKEC010000059.1:0-17644 GCF_056435645.1 Amycolatopsis sp. NPDC043889 | reverse complement strand
TCCGCGACGACCTCCACGAAGCCTTCCTCACCATCGGCTGCGCCATTATCTGCTGGCGCCGACTCAAAGCCCACTCATTCTGTTAGGACCCCTAAATGCGCGGAGGGGGCGTCCAGATCGCGGGACGCGGAGCCCGCGGATTGACCGGTCCGGTGCGGGGAGCCGAAGCTCGGAACCGTGACGCTCAAGCTGCATTGGTTCCTCCCCACCACCGGTGACGGCCGGACGATCGTTGAGCACTTCCACGCCAGCCGCGCCGCCGGGGCGTCCGCGGCCCGCGAGCCGAGCCTCGGCTACCTCGCGCAGGTCGCCAGCGCCGCCGAGGCGAACGGCTTCGAAGGCGTGCTGACACCGACCGGGACCTGGTGCGAGGACGCGTGGCTGACGACGGCCGCGCTGATCCGCGAGACGAGAAGCCTCAAGTTCCTGGTCGCGTTCCGGCCCGGGACGATCGCCCCGACACTGGCCGCGCAGATGGCCGGGACGTTCCAGCGGATCTCGCAAGGACGGGTGCTGCTCAACGTCGTCACCGGCGGCGATACGGTCGAACAGCGCCGTTTCGGTGACTGGCACGATCACGACCAGCGTTACGCCCGCACCGGGGAGTTCCTCGAGATCGTTCGCGGTGTGTGGAGCGGCAAGCCGTTCGACTTCGACGGCGAGCACCTCAAGGTCGAGGGCGCGACCACGCGCGCGGCGCCGGATCCGGTTCCGTCGATCTATTTCGGTGGTTCGTCCGCGGCGGCGCTGCCGGTCGCGGCGAGGCACGCCGACGTCTACCTCACGTGGGGCGAGCCGCCCGCGCAGGTCGCCGAAAAGATCGCCAAGGTCCGCGAGCTCGCCGACGAGCAGGGACGGAAGCTCCGCTTCGGTATCCGGCTGCACACCCTTTCCCGTGACACGTCGGCCGAAGCCTGGGCGGAGGCGGGCGAACTGCTGGACGCGATCGACCCGGAGCGGATCGCCCACACCCAGGAACAGTTGTCCGCCAGCGAATCCGTGGGCCAGCAGCGGATGGCCGCGCTGCACCGCGGGAAGACCGGCGGCGGCGTCCGCGGTTTGGAGGTGTACCCCAATCTCTGGGCCGGGATCGGCCTCGTGCGCGGTGGCGCGGGCACCGCGCTCGTCGGCAGTCATGGGGAGGTCGCCGACCTCATCGAGGAGTACCACGCGCACGGCGTCGAGGAGTTCGTCCTCTCCGGCTATCCGCATCTGGAGGAGGCGTACTGGTTCGGTGAGGGTGTGCGTCCGGAACTGGTCCGGCGAGGGCTCGTCGCGTAGAACCCTTACAGGGTGCGGGAAAGAGCCAAGGCGGCGGTCCGCACCGCGGGTGCGACCCGGTTGGTGTGCATGCGGTTCGCCCAGCCGGAGATCGACAACGCCGCCACCGCCACCCCTTGCGCGTCGAGCAGCGGGCTCGCCGCGCAGACGACGCCGACGCCGGATTCCTCCCGTTCGAACGCGATTCCCTCACCGTGGATCTTGGCGAGCTGACGGCGCAGCAGGCCCGCGGCGGTGATCGTCCGTACGCTGACGCGCGGCAAGCCGGCGTCGATCACTTGTGTCACCACGGATTCCGGCGAGAACGCGAGGATCGCCTTGCCGACGCCGGTGGCGTGCGCGGGAAAACGGCCGCCGATCCGGGACGGCAATGACGGCGCGTCGGGCCCCCGCAGGATGTCGAGGTAGACGACCTCGGTGCCTTCCAGGACCGCCAGATGCACGGTGTTGCGGGTCGCTTCGCGGAGATCGGCCAGATACGGACGCGCCGCCTCGACGAGTCCCCGGCGCCGTACCGCCAGCTGGCCGATCTCGAACAGTTTCAGCCCGAGCCGCAACGCCGCGCCCTCGCGTTCGAGGAGGGCGGTCGCGACCAGGTGCCCGGTGAGCCGGTGGACGGTCGATTTCGCCAGGCCGGTCCGCCGCGCCAGCTCGGAAACGCCGAGCGCGTCGTCACCGGGACGGAAAGCCGAGAGCAGCGCGGAGATCCGGGCGGCGACGAGGCCGTCCGCTCCGGTTCGTTCCGGGTCGTCGTTCCGCCCAGCGGCACGCATGGGTTGAGTGTGCCCTATCCGCTCGGGGAGCGTCACCTGGCATGGCGCAACGGAAAGCGGTGGCCGCGATCGTCGGTCCCGGGAACATCGGCACCGACCTGCTCGCGAAGCTGAGGCGCAGCGAGCACGTCGAGGTGCGGTACATGGTCGGCGTGGACCCGGAGTCGGACGGGCTGGCCAAGGCCGCGGAACTGGGACTGGAGACCTCCGCCGGCGGCGTCGACTGGTTGCTGTCGCGCGACGAGCTGCCGGACCTGGTCTTCGAAGCGACCTCGGCGAAGGCGCATCTGGCGAACGCGCCGCGGTACGCCACCGCCGGGATCCGCGCGATCGACCTGACCCCGGCCGCGGTCGGCCCGTTCACCTGCCCCGCCGTGGGCTTGCCCGAACGGCTGGACGTGCCGAACGTCAACCTCATCACCTGCGGCGGCCAGGCCACCATCCCGATCGTGCACGCGGTGTCCCGGGTGACGCCGGTGCCCTACGCCGAGATCGTCGCGTCCGTCTCGTCGCGCTCGGCCGGGCCGGGCACCCGGGCGAACATCGACGAGTTCACCGCGACGACGGCGCGCGGGATAGAACTCGTCGGGGGAGCGAGCCGCGGCAAGGCGATCATCATCATCAATCCGGTCGAACCGCCGATGATCATGCGCGACACGGTGTTCTGCGCGATCGACCCGGACGCGGATTTCGACGCGGTGAGCGAATCCATCCACCGGATGGTCGAGACGGTCCAGGGTTACGTGCCCGGTTACACGCTCAAGGCGGATCCCCAATACGACCCACCCCGCCCGGGGTGGAGCGGGCAGGTGCGGGTCGCGGTGTTCCTGGAGGTCGCCGGGAACGGGGACTTCCTGCCGAAATACGCCGGGAACCTCGACATCATGACGGCCGCGGCCGCCCGTGTCGGTGACCTTCTGGCCACTCAGGAGGTGGCGGCATGAGCTGGGACGACGTGAACCGTGAGGTCCGACTGGTCGACACCAGCCTGCGCGACGGCAGCCACGCGATGGCGCACCAGTTCACCGAGAAGAACGTGCGCGACACCGTCCGGGCGCTGGACGACGCCGGGGTCTCGCTGATCGAGGTCAGCCACGGCGACGGGCTCGGTGGCTCGACGTTCAACTACGGCTTTTCCCTTGTGGACGAACGAAAGCTGATCGCCGCGGCGGTCACCGAGGCACGGCACGCGAAGATCGCCGTTCTGCTGCTGCCGGGCCTCGGCACCGTCGGCGACCTGCGGGTGGCGGCCGACCTCGGCGCGGGCGCGGTCCGGATCGCGACCCATTGCACCGAGGCCGACGTGTCCGTCCAGCATTTCGGCGCGGCAAGGGAACTCGGGCTGGAGACCGTCGGTTTCCTGATGCTGTCCCATATGTCCACGCCCGAGGCACTGGCGAAACAGGGCCGGATCATGGTCGACGCCGGGTGTCAGTGCGTCTATGTCGTCGATTCCGCCGGGGCGTTGATCCTGGAGGACGCCGGTGAACGTGTCGCCGCGCTGGTGGCGGAATTCGGCGACGAGGCGCAGGTCGGTTACCACGGACACCAGAACCTGAGTTTCGGTGTCGCGAACTCGGTGCTCGCCTACCGGGCCGGCGCCCGGCAGATCGACGGTTCGCTCGTGGCGCTCGGCGCGGGCGCGGGCAACTCGCCGACCGAGGTTCTCGCGGCGACGTTCGAGCGACTCGGGATCCGCACCGGCGTCGACAAGGACGTGCTGATGGATGCGGCCGAAAACGTCGTGAAGCCCTACATCACGCGGCTGCCGGTGATGGACCGGTCGTCGATCGTGCAGGGCTTCGCAGGGGTGTACTCGAGTTTCCTCCTGCACGCCGAACGCGCCGCCGAGCGCTACGACGTCCCGGCGCACGAAATCCTGTATCGCGTCGGCGCCGCGAAATACGTGGGTGGGCAGGAGGACATGATCATCGACATCGCCCTGCAGCTGGTCGCCGAACGCGGTCAGGGTTGACGGTCGGCCCCGAGCACGAGGCGGACGCAGTGGTCGATCAGGCGCTCGCGGCTCACCTTGAGCGAGCCGTCGAGGTAGGCGATGAACACGTTGCTCAGCGCGCCGACCAGCCCGATCGACGTCATCTGCCGTTCGGCCGCGTCACCATGGGACAGCTGCCCGCTGACCAGTTCGGCGAACGAGGGGAGGAGCGCGATGCCGCGCGTGGTCAGCGCGGGGTCGGTGATCGGCGCGAGCAGGAGCACGCGGCCTTTGCGCGGATCGTCGAGCATCAATTCGACGAAGGCGCGGACCGCGGCCTTCGCTCGTTCGGTGGGTTCGGCCGTGTCGCTGACCGCGTCGACGAGGGCCTGCCGCGCCTGCGCGCCGATGTGCTCGTAGACCGCGACGACGAGTTCCTCGCGGTCGGCGAAGCTCTCATAGAAATACCGCTCCGTCAGCTTGGCGTGACGGCACACCGCGCGGACGCTCACCCCGGCGCTGCCCTGGGTCCCGAGCAGGTCGAGGCCCGCGTCGACGAGTTGTCCCCGCCGTGCGGCCTTGCGGTCGTCCAGGGTCGTGCCTGCCCAGCTGCGGCCGGCCATGATCGGCTCCTCTTGTTGACTACGGCCGTTGTCAACTTTAACCTGACAACAGTTGTGGTCAATTTAACCAGCTCAGTGAGGAGACCGGGGATGACACAGCCGCGGCCGCTCGGACCGGATTCGCTGACCTGGAAGTACTTCGGGGACTGGCGTGGGCTGCTCATCGCGCTGTGGGCCGGATCCATGCAGAACATGCACCCCGAGCTGGGCGCGGGCGTCGAGGAGCACTCGCGGTTCTTCGAGGAACGCTGGCAGCGTCTGTTCCGCTCGCTGTACCCGATCGGGGGAGTGATCTACGACGGCCCGCGCGCCCGGCAGACCGCGCTGGAAGTGCGTGGCTACCACGATCGGATCAAGGGCGTCGACAAACACGGGCGGCGCTATCACGCGCTCAACCCGGACACGTTCTACTGGGCGCATTCGACGTTCTTCGTGAGCGCGATCCTCATCGCCGACAACTTCTGCGGCGGGATCGGCGAGGCCGAGAAGCGGAAGCTGTTCGACGAGCACGTCCAGTGGTACGAGATGTACGGCATGAGCATGCGCCCGGTACCGGAATCGTGGGAGGACTTCCAGCTGTACTGGAAGCGCATGTGCGAGGACGTGCTGGAGGACAACAAGGCCACGCGCGACGTCCTCGACATCAAGGACCTTCCGAAGCCGAATTTTCTCCCGTGGCTGCCGGACTTCGCCTGGCACCTCGTCCGCGGGCAGGTGGCGCGGAACTTCGTCTGGCTGACGGTCGGCCTGTACGACCCGCCGATCCGCGAGCGGCTCGGCTACACCTGGACCGAACGCGACGAGCGACGCCATCGCCGGGTGGGGAAGCTGATCAACGCGGCGTTCAAGCTGGTCCCGCGAGACCGCCGCTATCACCCGCGTGCCAGGGCGGGCTGGCGCCGGGAGCGTGGCGAACTGGCCCCGGACGCGCCGTTGGTCGAGACTCCCGCGAGGAACCTTCCGCCGCTTTCGGAGCGGGGCAAACCCGAGCACTACTCACCGAACGTCTGACTAGGAGCCTCGATGAAGCTGGGTTACCACCTCGGTTACTGGTCGTCCGGCCCGCCGGAGGGCGCGCTGGACGCGGTCTCGCGGGCCGAAGAACTCGGCTTCGATTCCGTGTGGACCGCCGAGGGCTACGGCTCGGACGCGTTCACCCCGCTCGCCTGGTGGGGCGCGTCGACCAGCCGGATCAAGCTCGGCACCAACATCGTCCAGATGTCGGCGCGTACCCCGACCGCGACGGCCATGCACGCGCTGACGTTGGACCACCTGTCCGGCGGCCGGTTCGTGCTCGGGCTCGGCGCGTCCGGGCCGCAGGTGGTCGAAGGCTGGTACGGGCAGCCCTATCCGAAGCCGCTCGCCCGCACCCGCGAGTACGTCGACATCGTGCGGAAGGTCGTCGCGCGCGAGGCGCCGGTGACCCACGACGGGCAGCACTTCCAGTTGCCGCTGCGGGGCGGCACGGGGCTCGGCAAACCGCTGAAGTCCACAGTGCATCCGTTCCGCAAGGAGATCCCGATCTTCCTCGCCGCGGAGGGGCCGAAGAACGTGGCGCTGTCGGCGGAGATCTGCGACGGCTGGCTCCCGTTGTTCTTCTCGCCCAAGAGCGACGCCTTCTATCGGGCAGCACTGCAGGAGGGCTTCTCGCGTCCCGGTGCCCGGCACGGTTTCGACGACTTCGAGGTCGCCGCGTCCGTCCCGGTGCTCGTCCACGACGACGTCGAGGAGGCCGCGAGCTGGATCAAGCCGTCGCTCGCGCTGTACATCGGCGGCATGGGTGCGAAATCGGTCAACTTCCACCACGACGTCTTCGCCCGGATGGGGTACGAGGACGTCGCCGACAAGGTGCAGGAGCTGTACCTGGCAGGCCGCAAGGACGAGGCGACCGCGGCGATCCCGACGTCGCTGGTCGAGGACACCTCACTGATCGGACCGGCGGAAAAGATCCGTGACGAACTCGCCGCGTGGGACGAGACCGTCGTGACCACGCTGCTTTTGCGGGGCGATGCCGCGACGCTCACGAAGGTCGCGGAGACCCTTTCGTAGCGGTTCTCATGAGAGGTAAGGGCGGTCGTGAGTGGCAATGATCGTTCTAACCCTCTTCGCCACTCACGACCCCCGCGTGGGAACGGATCAGCCCTGGTCTCGGCGTGCGGTCGGCTGGAGCCGAGGCGAACTCGCGTTGATGAAGGATTTGGGACGTTGAGTGTCCCAGATCCTTCATGGACGATCCCAGGGGCCTCCTCGTCGGTAGCGCCCTTCGTCCCGCCTTTCGTGGGGTTGCGACAGTGAGGCCCATCACGTAGCGTCCCGGCCACGAACATGAAGTCGGTTCATGTTCGTGGCCGGGAGGTGCGACTCATGACGGTGAGCCGGAGGCGGGTTCTCGCGGGTGCGGCGGCGTTGCCCATCGCGGCGAGCATGCTCGGCGCCCAGCAGGCGCAAGCGGCGTCGGCGAAGGGTTTCCGTGTCGGCGTCGGCATTTCCGACGTCACCGGACCGGCCGCCGAGAACGGCATGATGGGCTACTCGATGCCGCAGCAGCAGACCGCCGGCATCCACCTCCGCACCCGGGCGCGCGCCTTCGTGGTCGACGACGGCAGCAAGCGGATCGCCTTCGTCACCGCCGACCTCGGCGCGCTGTTCCAGTCCGTCCACCAGGGCGTGCTGCGCAAGCTTCACGCCGCGTACGGTGACCTGTACACCGAGCAGAACGTCCTCCTCAACGCCACGCACACCCACTCCGCGTGCGGCGGGGATTCCCATTACGCCGCCTACGCTCTGGCGATCCTGGGCTTCCAGCAGCAGGTGTACGACGCGCACGTCGACGGGATCTTCGAGGCGATCGGCCGGGCGCACGCGAACCTCTCGCCCGGATCGATCCGGCTCGGCCGTGCCGAGCTGACCAAGGCCAGCGTCAACCGCTCGCGCAAGGCCTTCGACCTGAACCCGCAGGCGGACAAGGATCATTTCCCGCAGGCGATCGACCCGGCCGTCACGGTCCTGCGCTTCAGCCAGAACGGCGTCGACGTCGGCGCGATCAGCTGGTTCGCCACGCACGGAACGTCGATGAGCAACGGCAACCACCTGATCAGCGGCGACAACAAGGGGTACGCCGCCTACGAATGGGAACACGACCACGCCGGCGTGCGGTACCTCGACGGGAACCCGCGGTTCGTCGCCGCCTTCCCGCAGACCAACACCGGTGACATGAGCCCGAACCTGAACCTCGAACCCGGCACGCCCGAAACCGAGTTCGAGAACACCCGCACGATCGGTGACCTCCAGTTCCGCGCGGCGAAGAGCGCCTTCGACGCCGCGGCCGAGGCCGTGACGGGCGGCGTCGACCACCGGATGTGCTACGTGGACATGTCCGATGTGGCCGTCGACGCGAAGTACACCCCGAACGGGCGGCCGCAGCGCACCTGCACGGCCGCGATCGGGGTGTCGATGCTGGCGGGCAGCCGCGAGGACGGACCCGGCCTGCCGCTCCCCGAAGGCGTGAAGAACCCGTTCATCGACTGGCTCGGCGGCATCGACGCGCCAATTCCGCAGGCACTCGCCGACGCGCACGCGCCGAAGGTGATCGCGGTGCCGTTCGGCGCGATGAAGCCGTATCCGTGGGTGCCGGAGGTCCTGCCGCTGCAGCTCGTCCGGATCGGGCAGCTGCACCTCGTGGCCGTGCCCGCCGAGCTGACCATCGTCGCCGGACTGCGCCTGCGCCGGACCGTCGCCGCCGAACTCGGTGTCCCGCTGGAGAACGTGCTCGTCCAGGGGTACGCCAACGCGTACAGCCAGTACGTCACCACGCCCGAGGAGTACGACTCGCAGCAGTACGAAGGCGCGTCGACCCTGTACGGCCGGTACACACTTCCGGCGTACCAGCAGGAATTCGCCAAACTCGCGGCCGCGATGAAGGCGGGATCGGCGGTGCCGCACGGGCCGACGCCTCGCGATCTGCGCGGCAAGCTGATCAACTTCCAGCCCGGGGTCGTCTTCGACAGCCCGCCCGCGTTCAAGAACTTCGGTGACGTCCTGGTCGACGCGAAGAGCACCTACGCGCGCGGCGAGCAGGTCGCGGTCGAGTTCGTCACCGGGCATCCGAAGAACGACCTGCGGCGCGGCGGCACGTTCCTGGAGATCCAGCGGCTGGCCGACGGCAAGTGGGTCCGGCACGCCGACGACGGCGACTGGGACACGAAGTACCACTGGGCGCGGACGTTCGTCGCCGAATCGAAAGCCGTCGTCCACTGGAAGATCCCCGCGAACGCCCCGATCGGCAAATATCGCGTGATCCACTTCGGAAACTGGAAGAACGGCTGGAACGGGGCGATCTCCGCGTTCAGCGGGACTTCGCGGACATTCGTCGTCTCCTGACACCGGAAGGGTCTTTCGTGCGGAAGCTCGCCGTACTCGCCATCGCCGCCGCGATGTTCGCCGGAACCGCCGTGCCCGCCCAGGCGGCGGTCTCGGTGAAGGTCATGGCGTTCAACATCTGGCAGCTGCCCTGGATCGCCAGTCCGAACACTTCGGACAAACAGGCCAGGGCTCGCGCGGCGGAGGACGTCATCCGCGCGAACGACGCCGACGTCGTCGTCCTGGACGAGGCTTTCAGCACCCAGGCGGAGGAACTGCGGAACCGGCTGAAGGACGCCTGGCCGCACCAGACCCCGCTCGTCGGCCAGTACTGTTCCACGTCGCCCGGCTGGACCACGGTGAACGGGAACTGCTCGAATTCCCCCGTAGTGGTCAACGGCGGGGTCACCGTGCTCAGCAAGGCGCCGGTGACCGAGCAGCACCAGCTGGTCTTCCGCAATTCCTACTCGGGCACGGCGGACTACATTTCCAACAAGGGAGCCGCGCTCGCCCGCCTGGTCGTCAACGGGAAGCCGGTGTGGATCGCGGGTACGCACCTGCAGGCGGACGAGGGACCGGAGACGCTGCCGAAGGCGCACGAGATCCGGATGGCGCAGCTGGGCGAGATCCGGGACCTGGTCACGAAATACGCTCCCGCGCGCGAACCGGTCGTCATCGCCGGCGACCTGAACATCGAGTACTGGGCGGGACAGGCGCGCAAGGATTCCCTCGGCCGCACCCAGGCCCAGCAGGGCGAAGCCTTCCTCGACGGCATCCTCCGCACGACGGGCGAAGGCGCGTACACCTTCGATGCGGCCACCAACCCGAACGCGGCGAAGTCCGTTCCGGCGACCTACCGCGACTCGCTGGACTACGTCGGCGCCGTGCGCGCGGGCGGCCGTCCACTCGCCGCTGTCGGCCCGGTACAGCTCGTGTATTACGACGGTGGCACGATTCCCTCCGACCACTACCCGGTGGTGGCCAAGATCCAATACTGAGGCCTTCATCGGGAGAACCGCCTCGAGGAGGATCATGGCAGCCCTGCCAGCACGGACGAGGTACCGCTACTCGCTCGGCTCGTTCGTCACCGGCCCCTTCGGCACGGTTCCCGGCCTGCTCCTCCTGAAGTACCTCACCGACACGATGGGCGTCGCCGCGGGCGTGGCCGGCGCGATCGTGTTCATTCCCAAGGCGTGGGACGTGCTCTTCAACCCGATCGCGGGAAGGCTGTCGGACGCGGACATGGTCCGCACCGGCAGCCGCCGCCGGTTCCTGCTCTTCGGCGGTATCGGCGTGTCGATCCTCTTCGCAGCCCTGTTCGCCCACCCCGGCTTCGGCGGCCCGGTGCCCGACGCGATCTACGTCGTCGTCGTGTTCCTGTTGTGCGCCACCGCGTACGCGTTCTTCCAGGTGCCGTTCAACGCGTTGCCCGCCGAACTGACCGACAACGCCGAGGAACGCACGAAGCTGACCAGCATCCGGATCGGCTTCCTCGCGGTCGCCATCCTGATCTGCGGCGGCGGGGCCCCGGCGATCACCGAACTCGTCGGCGGCGTCACCGGTTACCGCGTCATGGGCGTGTTCATCGCCGTGATCATCCTGCTGGCGACCCTCGGCGTGTACTTCGGGCTGAAGGACGCGCCGGTCGGCGCACTGCGGCCGAACACGGTGAGCCCGCGTGAACTGCTCCGGACGCTCGCGCAGTGGCGGCCGTTCCGCTGGCTGCTCGGGGTCTACTTCGTCCAGGCACTCGGAATCGGCACGGTGCTGGCCGCGATCCCGTTCTTCGCCGAACGGATCCTCGGCAGCTCCGGCTACTCCACGGTCCTGTTCGTCGGTTTCGTCGGCCCGGCGCTGCTGACCATGCCGCTGTGGCCCAAACTCGGGGCGAGTGTCGGGAAACTGGTCGGGTTCCGGCTCGCCACCGCCGCGTTCGGCGTCGGTCTGTTCGGGCTTCTCGGCGCGAAGGCGTTCCCGTTCCCCGTCACGATGGTGTTCGTCGCTTTCTGCGGCGTCGGCTACGCGGGGATCTCGGTGTTCCCGCTGGCGATCCTGCCGGACCTGATCAGCGACGAAGAGGAGCGGACCGGGGAGACCAGGGCCGGGGTCGCGGCCGGTGTCTGGACGGCGTCGGAGACGCTGGGGCTCGCGCTCGGACCGGGGCTCTGGGGGCTGGTGCTGCAGTTCGGCGGCTATCAGTCCAGCCTCGACGCCAAGGTCGCGCAGCCGGACAGCGCGCTCACGGCGATCCTGCTCGGCGCGTCGATCCTCCCGGCGGTGCTGATCCTGTTCGGCATTCCGCTGCTGCGGAAGTCGGTACTGGAGCGCCGGTCGTGACCGCCGAGGACATCCTGAAGGAGCTTCGGGAACTGCGGGCGGGCGACCTGCCGACCCACGGCGGCCGGACGCTCGCGTACGTCTACGACAGCGGTCTGTCCGAAGTGGACGAACTCGGCGCGGCCGCGCACGCGCTGGCGTCGTCGGCGAACGGCCTCGACCCGACGGCGTTCCCGAGTCTGCTGCGGATGGAGAACGACCTCGTCGGCGCCGCGGCGCGGCTGCTGGGCGGTACGGCGGAGACGGCCGGTTCGGTGACCTCGGGCGGCACGGAGTCGTGCATGCTCGCCGTCCTGGCCGCCCGCGACGCGCGTCCCGACGTGTCCACGCCGAGTATCGTGCTGCCCACGACCGCGCACGCGGCGTTCCACAAGGCGGCGCATTTCTTCGGCGTCCGCGTGGTTTCGGTGCCGATCGATCCGGTGACCTTCCGCGCGGTCCCGGAGGCGATGGCCGCCGCGGTCGACGACAGCACGGTGCTCGTCGTCGCGAGCGCGCCGTCCTACGCCCACGGCGTCCTCGACCCGATCCCCGAGATCGCCGTGCTGCTCGACGGCGTCCGCTTCCACGTCGACGCCTGCATCGGTGGCTGGGTGCTGCCGTACTTGGGGCTCGGCCCGTTCGGTTTCGACGTCCCCGGTGTCACCAGCGTCTCGGTCGATCTGCACAAGTACGCCTACTGCCCGAAAGGCGTGTCGGTTCTGTTGCACGCCAACGCGGACCTTCGCCGGCCGCAGTACTTCGCCAGCGCGGACTGGCCCGGCTACACGATGCTGAACACCACGCTGCAGAGCACGCGATCCGGCGGCCCGCTAGCCGCGGCCTGGGCCGTCGTGCGTCACGTCGGCGACGAGGGTTACCGGAAGCTGGCTTCGGCGGCCCGTGACGCGGCCGTCGAGATCCGGGCCGGGATCGAGGCGCTGGACGGGTTGCGGGTCCTCGGCGATCCAGTGTCGACCCTGCTGGCCTTCACCGTGGAGGACGGCGCGGGTTTCGACTTGTTCACCGTCGCGGACGAGATGCGGGAGCGCGGCTGGTACGTCCAGCCGCAGTTCGCCCACGAGTCGTCGCCCGCGAACCTGCATCTGACCGTGACGGCCGCGAACCGCGGGAGCGAGAAGGACTTCTTGGCCGATCTCGCCGCGTCGGTCGTGGCCGCCCGCGAAGCGGGGCCGGTCGTCGTCGACCCGCAAGTAGCCGAGTTCGTCGCGGCGCTGGACCCGGCGACGCTGACGCCGGAGCAGTTCGCCGGACTGCTGGCGGCCGCGGGTCTCGGCGGCGCGGCCGGATTGCCCACCCGGATGGCGGAGATCAACGCGCTGCTGGCCACGGCACCCGGTCCGTTGCGCGAACGGCTGTTGCTCGAATTCCTCGGCTCGCTGTACGCGGCTTCCTGAAACCAGCCTTGACGCAATCGTCCGGTTGCTATACAAAGTTATAGCAACCGATTGATTGCTACTTGAGGAGGCTGTCGTGGGATTCCCCGACCGAATCGAACGCACCGTCGAGATCGCCCATCCGCCCGCGAAGGTCTGGGCCGCGCTGACCACGGCCGAGGGCCTGGGCACCTGGTTCGGGAACCAGGCGAGCATCGACCTGCGGCCCGGCGGTGAGGCCGAGATGAAATGGGACGAGGGGCACAAGGCGAACATGCGCGTCGAGCGCGTCGAGGAACCGGAGATCTTCGGCTTCACCTGGAACATCTACGGTCTGCCCGACGACGATCCTCGTCGCACCTATGTCGAGTTCACGCTCGTCCGGAACGGAGAAGGTACGCGGCTCACCGTCGTCGAGTCCGGCTTCTCCCAGCTGCCGGACGACGCACACCAGGTCGCGTTCGAAGGGAACACGGACGGGTGGGCGGCCGAGCTGGGCGAACTGATCGAATACCTCGATGCCGCCTGACATCGAAACGATCGCCGAACAGGTCTTCGTCGCCTTGGCCGACCCGAGCAGGCGGAGCATTCTCGCCGTCCTCGCCTCGGGCGGCCCGGCCACGGCGACCGACCTGGCGGACCGGCTGCCGATCACGCGGCAGGCCATCGCCAAGCACCTCGCACTGCTCACCGACGCGGGGCTGGTGATCCCGGAACAGGGGGAGCGGCGCCGCGTCCGCTACCGGCTGCATTCGGCCCCGATGCAGGTCGCCCAGCAGTTCCTCGCCGCGCTCGCCCGTGATTGGGACGGGCCGCTCGCGGCTCTGAGAGACCATCTGGAGGGTTCATCATGAGCTTCACGACGAGTTTCACCGTGGATCAGACGCCGCAACAGGTCTTCGACGCGTTCAACGACGTACGCGGGTGGTGGTCGGAAGAGGTCGTGCACTCCGGCGACGAGTTCGAGTACCACTACGAAGAGGTCCACCGCTGCCGGATCCGGATCACCGAGTCCGTGCCGGGCCGCAAGGTCTCCTGGCTGGTCCTCGAGAACCACTTCGACTTCACCCGCGACGAGACCGAATGGGTCGGCACCACGATCACGTTCGAGATCGGCGAGAAGGACGGCAAGGCCGAAGCGCGCTTCACCCACCACGGGCTGGTCCCGGAGTACGAATGCTTCGATGTCTGCCACAAGGCATGGACCTTCTACGTCGGCACCAGCCTGCGGGAGCTGATCACGACCGGCGAAGGACAGCCGAACCGGCAAAGTGTCCTGCCCGCGGAGCTGGCGGGATGAACACGGTGTCCGCGGCCGAATGGGAAGAGGCGCGCCTTCGGTTGCTGGTGAAGGAAAAGGAACTGACCCGAGCCCGTGACGCGCTCGCCGCCGAGCGGCGCCGGATGCCGTGGCTCGCGGTCGAGAAGCCGTACGAGTTCGAAGGGCCGTCCGGCGCGGTGAATCTGCTCGACCTGTTCGAGGGACGCCGTCAGCTGATCGTCTACCGGGCCTTCTTCGACCCCGGTGTGGAAGGGTTCCCCGACCACGCCTGCAAAGGCTGCTCGCTGGTGGCCGACCAGGTGGCGCACGTCGCGCATCTGAACGCCCGTGACACCACCCTGGCCTTCGTTTCCCGGGGCGGGCAACCGGATATCGCGCGGATGAAGGCGCGGATGGGCTGGACGATGCCGTGGTACACGATCGCCGGCGACTTCGACGTCGACTTCGGGGTCGGCGAATGGCACGGCACCAACGCCTTCATCCGTGAAGGCGACCAGGTGTTCCGGACGTACTTCGTCAACGATCGCGGCGACGAGGCGATGGGGAGCACCTGGAGCTACCTCGACATCACCGCGCTGGGGCGGCAGGAGGCGTGGGAGGATTCGCCGGAGGGCTGTCCACAGACGCCGCCGTACGAGTGGTGGAACTGGCACGACGCCTACGAGGGTGCCGCTCCGGCCGGTGGCTGCTGCTCGGGGTCTTGACCCTGGGTTAGGGTCCGGCCGGTGGAGAGTCTGTTCTTGACCCGTGTGCTGGCCGCGCTGCGCTCGGGAGGCGACGAGGTGCTGTTCGTCCAGGACGGCGTGGAGACCGGCTACGGGCAGGCGCTCGACTTGGTGCGCCGGATGTACGCGGGACTGCCGGAGGGCGGGGTGGTCGCCATCGACGCCGGAAACCGGCCGGAAACCGTCCTCCTGCAGATCGCCGCACAGCTACGGGGTTCGACGGTGCTGCTCGTGGCGGCGTCGGCGAGTTCGCCGGATCGCCTCGCCGCGGTAAAGGCGGCCGGTGTCACGACCCTGGTGACCGAGCAGCCGGCGGACTGGCCCGTCGACGTCGAGCGGGTGATCGCGCTCGACGAACTGATGGACCGCGACGGTACCGACCCGGCGGGACTGCCGGGTTCGGTCACCGTCATCTTTCCGACCGGGGGTACCACCGGGACGCCGAAACTCATCCGGCACAGCGGGATCTACGACGGGATGGCGCATATTTTCGCGCCGGATCCGGCGGGGCCGGGACGCACGCTGCTGATCGCGCCGATGACGCATATGACCGGCAACGCCACCGTGCTGGGGGCGATCCTGCGGCGGGAGAGTGTCGTCCTGCTGCGGGGCTTCGACGCGGGTACGGTACTCGACACGATCGTGGAACACCGGATCACCGCGTTGTCCCTCACGCCCGCGCGCCTGGCCGAGGTGCTCGACCATCCGGCCATGACGTCGAGCGATGTCAGCAGTGTGCGGCAGCTTTCACTGGGTGCCGCCCCGCTTCCGCCGAGACGGCTGGCTCAGGCGCTCGAAGTGTTCGGGCCCGTGGTCGGGCAGGGATACGGGCTCACCGAGGCGCCGATGATCGCGAGCATCTCCGCGGCGGAGCTCGCCGGGCGGCCGGAGCGGCTCGAGTCCGTGGGCCGGATCGTGCCGGGCATGGAGGCCAGGATCGACGACGGGGAGGTCCTGGTGCGTGGACTGTCCATGATGGTCGGTTACCACGGGGCGGCGCCGATCGGGGACGGCTGGCTGCGGACCGGTGATCTCGGGTGGTTCGACCACGAGGGGTACCTCTACCTGCTGGACCGGGCGAACGACGTCATCATCACCGGCGAGCACGGCACCAAGGTGTATTCGACCGTGGTCGAGAACGCGCTCGCGCGGCATCCGCTGATCCGCTCCGTGGCCGTGTTCGGTGTGCCTGGCGACGGCGGTGAGGGCGAGCGGGTCCACGCCGTGGTGGTGCCCGCTGTTTCAGGTGCTTTGACCGCCGAAGAGGTCCGGATTCAGGCCAGGGTGTTCTTCGGGCGCGAGCATTTCGTCCCGTCCGATGTGGACTTCGCCGACGCGCTGCCGCTGACGGCGATCGGCAAGGTCGACAAGCGGGCGCTCCGGGAGCCGTTCTGGGCCGGGCACCGCCGCCGCATCGCCTGATCGCGGCGCCTTGACCTCCAGTCGAGTGGAGGTCGCACGATGGGCTCATGAAACTGGGTGTGATCCTCCCGTCCGGCGACCTCCGCGTCTCCGCCCGGCAGGCCGAGGACGCGGGCCTCGACAGTGTCTTCCTCGGCGACCACCTGATGACCGGCCGTCCTTCGCTCGACAGCACGGTCGGGCTGGCGGTCGCCGCCGCGGTCACGACCCGGATCCGGATCGGGCTGAGCGTGTTCGTCCCGGCGATGCGGCCGTTGGCGTGGGCGGCCAAGCAGATCGCCTCGCTGCAACAGGTGTCGGGCGAACGGCTGATCCTCGGCATCGGCTCGGGCGGGGGAGAAGCCCAGTTCGCCGCGGCCGGGGTCCCCTTCGGCGAACGCGGCCCGCGCACCGACCAGGCGCTCCGCTTGCTGCCGGATCTGCCGGCGGGCAAAGAGGTGCGAATCGGCGACGCCGTCGTCGAATTGGCGCCGGCGGTGGCGGTCCCGCCGATCTGGGTCGGCAACCGGGGCAGGCTCGTGCTCCGGCGCGTCGCGGAGCACGGCACCGGGTGGTTCCCGTCGCTCCTGCCGCCGGACGCCGTCGCCGACGGACGGCGACGGCTGACGGATCTCGGCGTCGCGAACCCGGTGATCGCGGTCGGCGCCACCGGCGCGCTGGGCGAAGGCGCGGACCTGCCGACGGCGGCGGATCTGGCGACAGGGATCAACGACGCCTATGGGATGCCGCTCGACCAGGCGCTCGCCTTGCCGCTGACCGGTTCCGCCGAAGCCGTCGCCGGACGGCTGGCGGCGTACCGGGAGGCGGGAGCGGCCCACATCGTCGTCGGGCTGGCGGACCCGCGCTGGGCCGACCAGGTGCGGGCACTCGGTCGGGTGAGAGCGCTGCTGGGCCCGTAGACCGGTGCTACGGTCCGCCTGATCAGGCATTCCGATCAGGAGGGACCCGGTGATGACCGCCGCGCACACCGAACACGCCGGCCATACGCACGCTCACGGCGAAGGATGCGGCCATGTCGCCGTGCCCCACGGCGACCACGTCGACTACGTGCACGACGGGCACCTGCACCGCGCACACGACGGGCATTTCGACGAGTGCGAGACCGGCGACCACATCCCGCACCAGGGTCACGACCACGCCCACGGCGAGGGCTGCGGCCATGTCGCGGTGCCGCACGGCGACCACGTCGACTACCTGCACGACGGCCACCGCCACGCCGCGCACGGGGACCACTACGACGACCACTGACCTCGCGCTGGCTTGCCCGCCACAGTGGCGGAAGTGCGCCAGATGAGGTGGTCGTGAGCGGCGAGCGGCATCGCCGAGACCTGACGCGCGTCCTCGACCGTCCACAAGGGACATCTCCCGTGCTCGGCGTGCCCGATTTGATCACTTTGCCCGACTGGGCGAGGGGGGCGTGAGTGATAAAGAGGGTTAGCCTGCGTCTTTCACGCAGTGTGATGTAGATCTGGTCGTGAAATGGAGGAAGTGCCTGTCCTGTAAGGGAAACTTGGGCTTGCGAAGGTCCAG
>NZ_JBWKEC010000058.1:0-21759 GCF_056435645.1 Amycolatopsis sp. NPDC043889 | reverse complement strand
ACCAAATCATAATCCTGAAGATGCCGATAAATATACTCAGTCGCCATCTGAGTCTTACCGATACCACCAAGACCATGCAACGCCGAAGGAAGCACCGCCGCGGTACCCCTGTTCCGCCGTTTGGCCAGTTGCTTCAAAAGTTCGCCGCGCCCGGTGAAAAGGGGATTGCGCGGCGGAACATTACCGAACAACCATGGCGGATCGTCCGCCTCACGGGCCGGAAAACGGCCGGTGGCACTCAGTGCTGCGCACGCTGAGGCAAGGGGACGTTCGGCTGTCTCAGGCATCTTGGGCTCACAGTCTTGCTGGACTCATATTCGGGCACGACACTCGCCAGGGTCGCTGTCGAGTCGACAGGGTTCTGGAACGATCACCCAACTCCTTCTTCGCTTTCCACCACAAGCGCGTCCTGTCCCGGCTTCTCCGCCAAAGTGCCAGGCTCAGGATCCGGGCCGGCGGAGAGGAGCCGCCGGTAAAGCGCGCTCGTCCGGAGAAGCTCCTCATGGGAACCCACCGCCTCCACCCGGCCCTCATCGAGCACGATGATCTGATCCGCCGCGCGTACGGTGGACAACCGATGCGCGATCACCAGAAGCGCACGGTGTGTGGAAACCTCTCGCATCGCCGCGGTGAGGGCCCGCTCGTTGAGCATGTCCAGCTGCGAGGTCGGCTCATCCAGCAACAGCAACGCCGGCCGGGCGAGCAAGGCCCTGGCAATGGCGATACGCTGCCGTTCGCCGCCGGACAGGAGCGTGCCGTGGTCACCGACCTCGGTATCGAGACCGGCCGGCAGTCGTGCCACCAGTTCTCCGAGGCATGCCTCGTTGACGACCCACCGAACCTCGTCCTCTGTCGCTTCGGGTACGGCGTAAGTGATGTTGTCGCGAAGCGTCCCATGCAGCACAGGTGCCTGCTGCTCCACAAGATTCACCAGAGTACGGGCATCCGCTCGGGTCATGGAACTCGCCGGACGCCCATCGATCTTGATCTCCCCACGGTCTGGATCGTAAAAGCGCTCGATGAGCTCCAGCACCGTCGACTTGCCCGCTCCCGACCTGCCGACCAGCGCGATGTGACCACGACTGGGCAAGACGAAGGAAAGTCCTTTCAGGACAGGACGGTCGTCGTAGCCGAACCAGACGTCACGAAACTCCACTACCGGGGTCTCACGAACTCGTCGGAGTGCCATCACCTGACCACTCCCCAGCGCTCGGTCCTTCTCGCGCGGCATCGCGAAAACCTCATTCACGCGATCCAGCGCGCCCAGCCCTCGCTGTGCCGTGGAAAAGGCGTTGAACAAGGATGACAACGGCATCACCAGATAGGTGACATAGAGCAGGAACGCGACGAGATCTCCCAGTGACGTCGTACCATTCGTGACCCGGAGACCGCCGATCAGCAGAACGACCAGTACCGAACCGTTGACCGCCAGCTCGATCGCCGGCGCCACCGTCGAGTCCAGCCTGGCCAGCCGCACTCCGGCCCGATAGGCGTCGCGGGCATGAGAACCGACACGTTCGATCTCCCGCCGCTCGGCCTGACAGGCACGGACCGTCCGAGTGGCGCTGAGCGCACGTTCGAGTGCCGCGGTCATGCTACCCACGCTGGTCTGTGCTTCGTTGGAGGCACGTCGGATGCGCGTCAAGACCGCCAACACCGTGGCACCTGCGACAGCGACGGCCGCCAGTACAAGCAGGAACAGCTGCGCGTCGAGCCACACCATCAGGACAACCGCGCCGGCAACCCCGAGGGAATTCGTGACGATATCGGAAAAGCTTTGTGTCGCCGCCTCGCGCACCATCGACGTATCGGTGTTCGCCCGGGAGATCAGGTCACCGATACGCTGACGGTCGCAGACCCGCATATGCAAACGCATCAAATGGGCCGTCAGGCGTAACCGGAGACCGAGAAGGATGCTCTCGCTGGTGCGGTCCAGCAGAAAGCGGCCGACAGCGTCCACGACGGCTTGGATGACGAACACCGCGAGAAGCGCGACCACCAGCCAGCTCGCGACGGTGCCGGCCTGCGCGGCGTCGATCACCTGTTTCACCAGCATCGGCTGGACCAGCCCGACAAGCGTACCCAGCAGGGTCAGCAGGGTGGCGATGACGACCTGCCGCCCATGACCGCGGAGCAGTCGCCACAAATGAGGCAAACGAGTCAGCGATTCACCGCCCGCCGCCTCGGCATTTTGGCTCTCCTCGTTCACGAGTCCACCGGGGGAACGATCATCAGACGCTGGAAATAGTCGTCGGAGAACTCTTCTCCCACGAGGACGCCGTCCACCTCGACCCACGCATGGGCGGCGAACGGACCGACCTTTCTCGCGCCCACGCACCAGGTCGGCCATACACCCCAGGCGCGGCAGAGCAACGCGGTGGAAATGGACCGGGGAACACACCCCTGCGCGCCCCGGCACACCAGGCTCACCGTCGTGACCGCGTCACGTGCGGCCGATGCTTGGCCGAGGCCCGCCGGACGAGCTCCCCTGCGGATGTAGCCGAGTACCATACGGATCCGCGCGGGCGGCAGCAAGGCGAGCAGCCGGGCAAGAGCGACGGCTGCCCGCGCCAGCAGCCGCCGCGGCAACGGGATTCCCTCGCCACGCCGGGGCAAGGTCATCGGGGTGGTCATTTCTCCTCCACAAGGCCGGCTTCACGGAGCTGATCCAGAAGGTTGCCGACGTCGGTCGAAACGGCGTCGCGGCGCGCCGGATAGAGTTCGACCACCGCATCGACGGCATCGTCCTCGTTCTTGCCATCGAGCAGCACACCTATGGCCAGGGCGCCGGTCGGATTGAGCGTCCAATACCGACCGCTCGCCTCGTTCAGCACCACGGCGCCGTAGTCGGTTTCGCAGAAGACGACGTTCTTGGCCAGCTTCACGATCGCGGTCCCGCCTGCGCTGACTGGATTCCGAGCCGTCGAAGCCAAGCCTCGGAAGTGAAAGTCTGCTGAAGCGACTCGTGCGGACGGGTCAGCGAAGGCGAGTAATGACTGGCTGCCCGCAACTGATCGGCATCGACAAGTCCCAGTTCCGCGAGCCGGGAGTCCTCACACAGCGCCATCAGGTCAAGATGGTTGGCGCGCAACCCTGCCTCCTCCTCGGCCGAACTTTCGGCCTTGGTCGTGCGTTCGAGCGAAGCCTCGGGGACGATCCCCTTCATGGCCTCCTTGATCAACGGTTTGTATTCCCAGGGCGTGGACCGCTCATACGCGCGAACGGCCAAGCACGCCTCAACGACCTGATCGTCGAGAAAAGGCACAGCGAACGGCACGCCGGTCGGTCCCACCAGCTGCCCGAACGATCGGGCGATCCGCGCACTCGACCGGATGGCGAGGAGATCGGCATGCTTGCTGGGGTCACCTGCCAGCGGGCGTACGGCTTCTTGCCTCACTCGAAGCATCTGGCGGACAAGATCGACGCAGTCGCGACTGACCCACGGCGGCAACCGCGGTGGCTCGTCCCAGTCGAACTTCGGAGACCTCAGCGCCTGGCGCGGATCGGTGATCCGCTCAGCGGTGCCTGCCCACCAAGAACCGTACGAACGTGGTCGAAGCAGCTGCCACACGACGTTCATGAGCGGCCAACGCCCCTGAGCGTGGTACGCCCGAAGCCGGGGCAACGCGATCCATGGCGCCATACGAGTCAACGAACGCAGATAGTTCAGATCGCCTTCCAGGACCTCGTCGCCCCCGAACCCGGTGAGGTGGACCCGTGACCCCAGCGCGGCCATCCGTTCGAAGCCCGTCAGTATCTGAGCCCGGTCGATCTGCCCGATGAAGGGCCGGTCCAGGCAGTCGGCGGCGGTGGCTATGCCCTGATAAACCAAGGGAAGTTCGTTTCGGGGCAGGATCTCGTGTCCCACCCCGGGCAAGGCGAAGATCGCCCTCATGGCCCAAGGGACGTCGTCATCAGCCGGATCCAGACCGACCGTGGTGTAGGCGATCATTTCGGCAGGACTGTCTGCCGCGAGAAAGCATACCGAGGTCGAGTCGAGGCCGCCGGAAAGGTCGCAGCTCACTCTGCCGCCGGCGGAAGTCCTGACCGCGACCGCATTGGTGAGCGCGAGTCGAAGCGCGCGTGCGCCGTCCTCGAGCGGCACCACCGGTTCGGGCGGCGACCACCAACGGAAGGTCGCCGGTCGCCCGGCCTCGTCGGTCAACAGAAAATGATCCGGTGGAACAGCGTCGACGCCCTTCCACATGGGGAGATCGTCCAGTGGGTACGGTGGCATCGGGTCCAAAAGTGACAGTGCCACCGCCTCGATGTCCAGTTCGGCACCGAGCACCCCGGCGAGCACGTCGGCCCGGTCGGCGGCGAGCACTTGTCCATCCACGTCGGCATAGAGGACCTGGCGGACACCGGCCGCCGTTCCCCGCACCAGTGAACGGCCTTTGACGTACGCGATCACGTGATAACTGCCGGGTAGCGAAGACAGCACCGTGCTGACAGCAGTGACGTCGCCGGTCCTCTCGAGGATGCCGGCGAGACGGGCGGCGGTGACGGACACGTGCCCGATCACCGCCACCCGCGAATTCCCCGCCTCGGCTACCACGATCTCGTCGTCACCCCAGTTGCCCACCAGCCAGGGGCGGCCAGAATTGTGAGACACGGACACCCGCCCCTGGGCGAGTAGCAGCCTCGTGACCGTGCTTGTCACGTCGGCGTCTGGCATGACGACGAACCATGAAGTGTCGGGCGCCAACGCAGGGAAATCCATCATCTGGCTAGATACCTATGCCTCTCACCAGTGCCAGTGGCGGTGGCCGCGACGGCAGTAACGGTCACGGCCCCAGCCGCACTTGCCACATCCGGTCACCTTCGAGAAGGCCCCGGCGGCCTGCAGCGCCGGGGACTCGTAAACACCCTTCACAACTACTCCTTACATTTCGGTTAATTGCAACAGCCTGACCGGACGCATCCGGTCCGACTAAGGTAATTCTGCCCCAAGCAGAGCCATTTCCGGTACATTCTCGGCACAGCGCGGACGGGGCCGATTTCGACTTCGCTGCCGTGCGTGGCAATGAGGGTCAGAACACGAATAGCCATTCACGATCGCCCGGCTCACGCCTCACCGGCCACCGGCCAGGGATGAAGAGTCGTCCGTGTTCACAACGTGTCCGCGAGCATTCGCTCATGCAGCCGGCGCAGCTCGGCACCGGGCTCGATGCCGAGCTCGTCCGTCAGTGATCGGTAGGCCGATTGGTACGCGTCCAACGCGTCGGCTCGCCGGCCAGAACGGTGCAATGCGACAAGTAGCAGGCACCACAGCCGCTCGCGTGTCGGATGTTCGATCGTCAGCGCACGGAGGTCTGGGACCACCGTATGGTGCTGCCCCAGCATCAGCCGTACGTCGATCAGTTCCTCGCGGGCGGTCCAGCGCAGCTCTTCCAGGCGAGCCGCTACGGGACGCCTGATGGACAGCGGAAGATCTTCATACGGCTCGCCGCGCCAGAGCCCGAGCGCTTCGCGGAAATGCTCGACAGCCTCGCCGTCGGCAGACCGGTTTCGCGCTTCGCGCCCCAGCCGTACCGACTCCTCGAATCGGAAGACGTCGAGTTCACCCGGCTCCACGCTTATCCGGTATGCACCGACCCGATTGGCGATCCTGCCGGGATCGCCCCCGAGTGCCGCCAGCGTCCGACGCAACTGCGAGACATAGGTTTTGACATTCCCTGACGCAGACCTCGGCGGTGGCCCCTCCCAGAGCGCATTCTCTATCAGCGGAGTGGACACCCAGCGTTCCGCATGGAGAAGCAACAGAGCCAGGAGCGTTCGCGGCTTGCGCGGCCGCACACAGACCGGTCCTTCGACCTGGCCGCTCAGCTCCAAACTCCCTAGTACCCGGAACAGCATTCGTCAGATCCGTTTGGCAACGCGAAACCCCTGAAACAGCCGGCCGCCGTGCGCCACGGCAGGAGCGGATCCGCGGAGGAGAACACGATGAAGACCACGGGTATCCCTGCCGAGGTACACACCGACGGGGTCGACCGGGCCACCACCGTTCGCATCGAGAGCGAAGAGCAGAAGATCACCAGGCTGAAGCAGGCTCTGTTCACGCGCCTCGGTTGAGATCACCACTCCTCCGGAGTCGGCTTTCACCATGGCGAGCGAGGCTTTCCGCGGCAACCCGTAAACGAGTGTGATCAACCGGGAGCCGCTGATCTTCGAAGCATCCCCCGCCCAATGATGCCGAGCGGTGTCGAGCACGTCGGGGCTCCGATCGGCGAGTGCGGCATCAAGCCAGCCGCGGAACCATCCGCCCCCTTCAGCACCCTCCTTCCACGGCTCCGGCAGGAGACGCACCCACGCTTCGCCTTTGACGACAGAAGCGCCGGACCGTGTTACCGGGAATTCCCGAGCGGGGCCGGCCAGGACAACGGTACGGGCGCCGTCGGTGAACGTCGCCACGACCGCACCCGCGTTGTTCCGTACCACGGTCCGCGCCGGACGTGGCAAACGTTCATAGCGATACTCGGCCACCGGGTAGGGACCGGCCATGATCCGAACCGCGAGTGCGTTCACCGGCGGGACCGTGGTCACCGTCCGCACACCCGGCCCGAGGTGAATGGTCACCACGGACAAGACGACGACGGACAACCAGAGCGCGATACGCAGGTTGCGGACCCACTTCTTCCGGGGCGAAATGCGGGATACTCGCATGGGGCAGATCCTCTGCTTGTCAGACTGTGGAGACGAAACCGGCGAGAACGCCGCTTGCCAGGACCGCACCGGTGACCAGGCTGACCGTCGCCGTGGCCAGCATGGTGGCGACGGGTGGCTGGCGGATCAACTGGTAGGCGATCAGTCCCGGCACCACGAAGCCCAGCGTTTGATGGGCGAACAGCAGTGGGTAGTCATGCTGCAGGACCAGGAAGAGCGTGCTCTGCAGCAAGACGGCGAGCAGGACGATGGCCGAGAAGAGGCGCTTTCCGTACAAGATGGTGAGCCGTTGCAGCCCCTTCGACCCCGCATAGGTGAACACGGTCATCGCTACTACGATCGCGGCACGCCGGTAGTCCTCCACAAGCGTCAGCGCGAGCCAGCCCGGACTGATCATTCCACCGGGCGACAGATTGGTGAGCAGTACACAGGCCAGCGCCAGCACGAGGCCGATGGCCAATCCGAGTGTCGCGACGCCTGGCAACAAGGTTCCCATCGGTTACGATCCCTCCCTTCCTCGTTCCGCGGTCCAGACAACGGCGTCGGCCGTTATCCGCTCCAGAGCCTGCAGCTCGCCCAGGAGCCGCTCTCCCTGGCCGTGGATGCTGCCGATCGCGACGACTGACGCCTCACCCTCGATCCCGTCGACGACTCCGTCGAGAAGCTCGGATGAGCTGCGACGACCGCCGAGATCGCATACCCGGTCCTGCCATTGGCCTGGAATGGCACTTCTCGCGCTCCGTGTCGGCTCACCGATCAGGATCACTCGCTCCGGGTCGAGCCGCGGGATCAGTGATCCTATTTGGCGATTACGCTCGATCCGGTCGGGGCGACATCCGATCACCACATGCAGCGGGCGAGTGATGAGCTTCTCGGACATGAGCTCCTCGATGTTCATCAACGTGGATTCCGGATCGTTGACGGCGAGGAGGTTGGCGAATCTCAGCTGCTTCCCGCGCACCCGGAACCGATCGACACTCAGCGCTCCCGGGTCGGGTGGCGCGGACCACATACCGCGCAACGCCGCCCCGCGATCGACCCCCAGGAGCGCCGCGACGGCCAAGGCTATGGCGACGTTCTCCTTGAAAGTGATCCAGCCGAAACCCTTCATGTCCTCATCCGTCACGGTCTCCGGATCGATCACGACGAGCTCGCAGTTTCGCCGAGCCGCCTCCTGCTTCAGCACCGAAAGCCGTTCTCGTTCGGCGGTGACGCAAATCCCTCCCTTCGGCATCGACCTGCTGAGCGAGCAGGCGATATCGTCAATCGTGGGGCCCATTTCCTCGACGTGGTCCAGGCGGACATTGGAAATGACGCCGATTGTCGAGGAGATCAGCTTGCTCTGGTTGATCTCCTGCAGCTCTGGCATCACAGCCATGCACTCGACGACCAAGGCATCGGGCGAGTAGGCGACGGCGCGGCGCACCACACCGACCTGCTCGATGACATTGGCGATGCCGAATTTCCGGTAGACCGGGTCTTCATGCGCGTCCGGATGAACGAACCGGGCAGCGGTTCCTGTCGTCTTGGCGACGGTCACCAGATCGCCACCTCGCAGCGCACCTGCGCACAACCGGGTTATCGAGCTCTTCCCGCGAGTACCGTTGACCAGCACTCTCGTCGGAATGGACCGGAGATTGGCGTGGTGACGGCGCTGTTCGAGGATGCCGGCCGTCAGGGCAAGGACACAGAGGACTACATATACGACGTAACAGAAAAGCACATCAGCTCTCTCGCCGGGCAAGCTCTTTCCGATACTCGGAATCACTCGCTGTTCTCCTGCAGATCTCGAGGCATAAGGTGATCGTGCCGATCTGGTCTTGCCTCACCGGGTGGATCCCGGATACGTGGTCGCCGGATGCCAACCGCTCCGCGAGCGTCGCCGTCCGCCGCAACTGCCGTACGACAATGAACTCATGCCAACCGAAGTTCAGCAGAGCGATGACGAGACCGATGAGACCGGCCGAGAGAGCGCGCCGGCTCACTTCGTTCTCCGGAAGTCCTAGCATGGCTGTGTCTTGTTCGGAGATCACACTCCATTGCAGGGTGCCCGCCGGTCCCGGTGCGCCGATCGCGGCGGAGGCGATCACGGACTCACCGCCCCGGGATCGCCCTATCTCCGCGCGAGGCCGCCCCGCGAGTGCCTCACTCGCGCTTCGTCGGAGAGAGTCCTCGGACAGCGTATGGAACGCGAGATACCCCTCGGTGTCAGCGATCGTCCGGAAACCGGGATCGACGACCCGGACTCGACCGGCGCGCCGGTGCAATAGTTCCGAAAGGTGCTCCACATCGAACTCGGCGACGACGCCATGGCGGGCATCCGGCAGTTCCGCGTAGGCGAAGATCACGGGGAGGCTTCCGGCGGTGTTGTGCTGACGTACACCTTCGCCGGAAGGCAGCCGGGCTTCGGCCCGCAGTGGCGACCGCCCGGTCCGGGCGCCGATCCGGCCTGCCGAATCCACTACATAGATACTCCGGTACCTGGCCTCCCTGGCGATCAGGCGCTCCATGAGCGGGAGTACCGAATCAGTGTCCTTGTTCCCTTTGGTCCTCGCCAAGAGTTTCAAGTCCGCGACCGCTCCGTTCAGGCTGCGGCGGACCGTGTCCGCGATACGCGAAACCTCCATTCCCCGTTCACGCACGACGAGTTCCGGCACCCTGGGTGCCGCACCACCGGCGGCCACCAGCACAGCGCACGACCAGGCCAGCATGGTCGCCGCGGCGCCGACGATCGTCAGTCGTGCCGACGGCACCCACCAACGCAGGCGTCGTCCGTGTTCCGCCGCACAACTGAGTTGCTCCAGCACTGCGGCGATCCGGCGCACCTCACGCACTTCCAAGCCACGCGACTTCGGCGCGCCGGCCCCGGAGGCAACCGTCAGCGCGCCGGTTCGCAGCCGGTGAACCGGAACGACAATGGTCCTGCGTACCAGTACGAAACCGAAGACCGCCACGACCACCAGGCTGACAACAGTCACCGGGTGGCGATCTGTCTGCGTGTGCCCTTCCACCGGCACGTGGGCCATCGACACCAGCGAGAGCCTCCACGCCCCGGATAGACCGGCTACCGTCAGCGGCGCATGAGCGACCACCAACGCCTTCTCACGGACACCATCCGGCCCCGTTCCGTTCCCGGCGACAAGGTCGACGGTGCTACCGGTACGTCCCCCCGCCGATTCGGCCGCGGCCTTGTTGATCAACCCCTGGCTGACTCGGGCATCCACGGCAGGAGCGGGTCCTCTCGAATCGAGGACGCGACCTTCGTCCGTGACCACCAGCACGCTCTGTCCGAGTCCCGAGTCCAACGGAACCTCGGAGGTCACCAGGTCGGTGAATGCCACCAGGGTCCGCTGCTCGTTGCCGGCGAGCATCGGGACCGTCGCGACCATGACGACGCCCTTACCCGTCGACGCCACAGGACGAACGCTCGCTTCCTTCGTGACTTCACTGTCGAGAGACGCGAAGGGCAGGGGTTCGCCGCGAGTGGCGAGCAATCGCCCCGTCGAGCTCTGCATGAGTGCCATCCCGCGCCATCGGGGATACACCTCACCCAGAGAACCGAGCAGGGCGTCCGGTTCCCGGCCCTGCTCCCGCTCGGACTGCGTCAGTCCGAACCGGAGTTCCATGACGGATTCCGCCACGGTCTTCGCCAACGCGCCAGCAGTTGCTTCAGCGAAACGTTCTTGCGACTGCACGACGACATCGGGTACCGGTCTCGCCGACGGAGAATCGAGAAGCAGGACGCAGGCGGCGAGCAACAAGGTCAGCACCAGAACTACGGCGGAAGGGGCACCCACGCCTCTGGGAAATCCTGCCTCGGCAAGGTGCTTCTCCAATCGGATTGTGCGCTTCCGCACGAATTGTTTCCTCTCGACCTGAGCGCGGCGGTTTCACCAGCCCTGCGCGATGAGGGCATCATTCCCCTTCACCGCCCGCCGGTGAAGGAGCCATCCAGCTGGCCGCCGGGCGCAGAGTCTCACCCTGCCGAGCACCCGCAGGTCACATCGGGCTCAAGGAACTTTCAGAGTGTCGACCAAGGCCATCCATACCGCATTGGTGACTACCAGCGCCGGACCCGAACGGTCTTTGGAGTCGCGTACCGCTACGTGCTTCTCCAGCTCGGCAACCTCTACACAGGCACCTTCACCGACGCTTCGAAGCGGCTTCCGCCAGACCGCGTCCGGCGAAATGATGTTTCCCTGCTCCACTCGCGCTACAACTCCTTAATGATCTTGCCGACAAAACTGGTGGTTTGCTCCGGAGACAGTGCCATCTCCCTCAGCCGCCCGAAAACACAGGTGTATCCCGCGATCTCACTCTCGCGCTCCAGGTACAGACCCCCCACAGGAGTCTCGACATAGACGACGTCCGGATCGGACTCCTCGTGGAACTCCAAGACCGTGAACGGTCCTACCATCGCCGGGTGTTCACCGGCCGCGATGGGCAGAACCTGCACGTTGACGTGCGGCAGTTCCGAAATCTCCAGAAGGTGCGTGAGCTGGTCACGCATGACAGGCCTGCCGCCGACCGGCCGTCGCAAAGCCGCCTCGCTATGCACCGCCCACAAGCTGATCGGGCGGCTGGAGTGCAGGCGTTCCTGGCGTTTCATGCGCAGCATCACCTGTCGGTCGACCTGGTCCTCCGTCCGGGGAACCACGGTCGCCGCCGTGACCGCACGGGCATACTCCTTGGTCTGCAAAAGCCCGGTGATCACTTCGCCTTCATATGTTCGACTCGTGGCGGCTTCAGCCTCCAACCCCACATAGGTCGCGAGCCACCCGGGTAACACATCACCATAGCTGTGCCACCATCCCCGAACACGGGATTCTCTCGCGGCCTGGACAAGACGATCCGCTTCAACGCCTTGTACGCCGTACAAGTCCAGCATCAAGCGGACGTCACCTGGACTGATACTGCCATGACCGTTCTCGATGCGCGAAATCTTCGAGTGCCTGCATCCGAGATATTCGGCGACTTCGCCGATCTTCTTGCCTGCCTTCTCCCGATGGCGACGCAGTTCGCTGTCCAAACGCCTACGACGGACAGTGGGGCTGTAATCAGCGGCCAATTCTTACTCCTTTCATTGCGGGGTAGCTTCCACCACTTGTGCTGATTTGCGGTAGACCCAGACAGAGTAACGCCCCGACAACCCTGTCGGCGGATGTACAGCTGTGTACGTACAGGCCAAGCTGTTCGCATGACCAATCCGGCAAAACCGCACGTGAAGGCCATGTTACGGCCACACTGGCCAACATACATGAATGAGATTCACGACGCGGCATCGTCCATCTGGGGGTAACCGGAATGGCGTACATTTCCAGAACATGAAAGATCGTCGCCAATCTTGCGGACCGCCCGGAAATGACCCGGCGCGACTCATGGCGCGGTAAAGGATCGATTTTTCTGGTGTCGGAATCTTTTGTCCGCTAGACCGATACCAGTGCCGCCGGACGGCGTGCGCGTCGCCTCCTCGAGCGCGCGCCGCCGTCCGGCATCCAGAGCGGCGGTGAGGCTGGGAACCCTCCCCGACATACCAGCCTCACCGCCCCCTCAACTGCGCGGAAGCCACGCCCCGCCGCGAAACGCACGCGCCGAATGCGCATTACCGCCCTCCCGTCATCCGCATGAGGAGGGCAGATCACCCCTGCCCGGTTTCCCGCCGCGCGCCATCGAGCACCGGCCGGTCGGAGACCGCGGTCGCCGGCTCTGCCAGTAGACAAGAAAGCGGGTTCCAGAAATGCCCTCTCAAGGTGTTGCGGAAGCGGTCGTGCCCAGTTCACAGCTGGAACACATGCTGGCGACGGCCGACGCCTATCGGCGGTTCTACGGCTGGCCGACGAGTGTGGACCACACGACCGGACAGGTCGTGCTCACCGTGTCCGGCGAGGTGAGCGCGATCGTAGCGAGGAAGCCACTCTGCGAGGACGCCCAAACGTTGCTCGCCATCCGGATGCTCGCCGGCCCCGTCGTCACCTTGCCTGGCGCGGATTGTGCCTTCCTTACTGGTCCTGCGTGCCATTTGAGCCAGGCGACGGTGACCGACCTCCAACGGCTCGGCGTTCGCCTGCAGTGCGGGGGGTCACTGATCCCCTTGCCCCCGTCGAGAGCCGGCGACGACGCGGTGCGATGGCTGTGCGGGCCGAAGCCGACCCGGCCGCTTCCCCCGTGGACCGCGGTCATCGGAGCTCTCCGCGCCTCCTCGGCGATATGCCCCCTCTAGTGCCACCCGACGACGAGGTTCGATCCTTGTCCCAAGAAAGGAAGGGCTCCTGCTGTGTTCAACTACACCGCGACACTGTCAGCTGCGGAAAACTGGGTGAACCTGATCCCACGGCGGCCGCTCTGGCACCATGCGGATGTCGAATGGGAGTTCGAACCAGTCATCCAGAGAGCCGCCGGAGTCCTGAAGCTCACGCTGCGCGCGCCGGACAGAGCGGCCAAGGTCCGGGCCGTTCAGATCGCCGATGTCCGCGACACGGCCAACGCCGCGGGCTCGGTCATGGCAGTGCTGGACGACATCTACATGAAGATGTTCGAGATCTCCGGAATCCCGGCTCCTCCGATACCGGTCCGGTAGGCCGGCCTCGCTAGCGCGCAAAGGGTCACCTTCAGGGAACCTGCGTCCCTGAGGTGACCCTCACTGCACCCCGCTGCACACCTGACGCGAGAGAACGCCGAAACAGGCACACCTCCGGGTCAGCCGACCACGATGCTCGCGCCCCGCAGCGAGATGTACCACGCATCGGACCTGAACTCCGGCCCGCGCTCCTCGCCGATGTAGAGATCGAGGTGCCGAGGGCCGCCCAGACCAGGGGTGAACTCATCGCGAATCTGCCACTTCGCCGCGGTGATCCCGGCACAAACCCCACTCGGAGGGGTTTCACCCGACTCGGTGGTGCCGCACCCGACAACGGAGAATCGCGAGCCCATGGCCAGCACATCACGGTCGGCCGCGGCACTGACGAACGGCTCAAGCGGTTCGCCCCGACTGTCCAGTGGAGCATTCTCGAGCCAGTATCCGATGTTGTACGACCAATTCAGGTAGCGGCCCGTATGCGGCCCACTGGTGATTCGCCCGGTCCCCTCGTCACGTACCGCATCGGCGAATCCGACTGGATAGCGGCCCAACGATTGTTTTCCAGCGGCGCACTCACTGTCCGGACAGCCGAACACCTCCGCGGAAGGACCCGCATGATAAGTCTCGACAGCCGTGTAGTAGACGGTGATCAACCATCCGCTGGACGGCTCGTGGCGAGCCTGCTTGCAGCCGATCACGCCGAAGACGATCGAGGCGACAATCGAAATAGTCTTGATTCGGTAATGGTCACCCTTGCCACCGGGTCTTCGCATACCGTTCACCACTCTTCGGCCCATGCGCTTCGTATCTCATCTCGTGTGCCGCCCCCTGGCCACAGTACGCTCGACCAGACGTTCTGTCTTCACCCAGTCGACACGGCCGCCGACGTGCCGGGCGACTCCACGGCAGCCCGCGACCGAGCCGAGCACCAGGAAGACCGGATAGGTCATCGAGGTGACCACACATCGCCACAGGGGCTCGTCACGCAGTCTAAGCCGATGGGTGAATCCCCAGACCGCACCGGGCAACAGCAGCGCACCCAGCCACGTCACCCATGCCGACACCGCATCGGTCGTACCGCTCGCGAGCGGGAACAGAGCCGTCCCGCCGAGCCCGACGTGGATGGCGATGCCGAGAAACAGGAACGCCAGCAGGGCGACGATCGGTACGCACCAAGGAATGATCAAGTAGTGCAGCAGGTCGACCAGCCCCAGCGCGGAAACGTGACGAGAGGTGAGCAACCCGGGCAGATGGCGAGCGCACTGGAGGTTCCCCTGCGCCCACCGGGTACGTTGCCGAACCAGCCGGCGAATGTCGACGACGGCCTGCTGGGTCACGACGGCGCGTCTCACGTAGCGGACTCTGACCCCTGCCCGATGCAGCCGTAGTCCCAGTTCGGTGTCCTCCACCAGACAGGACGACCACGGGTCGTTCCCGAAAGCCATGAGTACCGAGAGCTTGACGAACTGGCCGTTGCCGCCCAGTGCGACCGTACCGACGGTGTCACGCACCGTCTGAGCCGCGTCGGCGACGCAGCCGAACTCGATGTCCTGCAGTAACCCCAGCAATTTGTGCCGATTACGAATACGGACCCTGCATTGGACCGCACCGCTCGTCCCGTCGGCGAGGTATCGATCGACTTCGGTAAGCAGGTTTCGGCTGACCCGGCCGTCGGCGTCGACCACGCCGACCACGGTCTCATCTGCCGTGCCCTCTTCCAGCGCGAGTTCGCGGATCAGCCGGTACGCGGCGTTGAGAGCGGCACCTTTGCCTTGTCGTGCCTCCGGCAGATTACGCCGAAGGACCAGCAATCGATCGTCATAGAGGGACTCGAGCACCGTCGAGGTCCGGTCGGTACTCCCATCGTCCACCACCAGCACGCGCAGCCGATTCTTGTCGTCGGCCAAGGCAAGGAGAGACCGTACGGTGTCAGCGATCACCAGTTCCTCGTCAAGCGCCGGGACCACAAGCCAGAAACACGACGGTCTGCCGGGGCCTGCCGCGCCTGGCATGGGAGTTCTCAGGCTCAGCAAAGACAGAATAATATTGTAGATCGGCCATCCGAGCATGAGCGCCAGCATCAGCGAATAGATCTGCATGGTTTCTACTTGACCGCCCGTCGTAAACGCAGGCCAAGGGATCGCAGCGCGAGCAAAGAACAGGCGACCACCAGTACATGCACGGCCACTTGCACCACCCCGGACGATCCGAAGAGGGCAAATCCCATGAATAAAGGGACCCCGGTCGCCGGAATCGATGTAACAGACATCTTGACAATCCTTTTGACGGCGTGCGATACATTAAGAACCAGCTGCAGAGCGCGGAAGCGGCCACTCCCATTAACACTGAACCCACCCTGCACAGCCTGGGCAACAGTCCCATGAAAATTCGCGCGGGGTTCACCGAGTGGGAGTATTAATGGATTGCACTGTTCGGAGCAGCTCAGGGGCCATTCACCGGGACGACCCCGGAATAGCGGCCGATACGTCCCGAACGGCACCCGAAGTGGTATTACTGGGCGGCACCCGACCAGAGGCGGTGAAGCTCGCACCGATCGTTCGAGCGATGCGAGACCAAGGCCGGATCCGACCGGTGCTGGTCGCGAGCGGACAGCACGAAACGATGTTCGGTCAAGCCTTGTCGTCCTTCGGACTGAGCCCTGATGTCCGGCTGGACATCGAGCGCCCGACAGGAAGTCTGTCCGAACTACTGGGTGAACTGGTGAGGACCCTCGACGTTCACCTCGAACGGCTCCGGCCCGCCGCTGTCGTCGTTCAAGGTGACACGACGACGGCGCTCGCCGGCGCCCTGGCGGCCTTCTGGCGTCACATTCCCGTAGTTCACGTCGAGGCCGGACTGCGGTCCCATGATCCGCGGGCACCCTTTCCCGAGGAGGCCAACCGTAAACTGGTAGCCCAGCTCAGTACGCTGCATCTCGCGCCAACCGCTCGTGCGGTGAACAACCTCCTGGAAGAAGGCATCGCCGGCCCAGAGGTACTGCTGATCGGCAACACCGTGGTCGACGCGGTGCTTTCGATAGCGCGTACACCGACCGCGTACCACGATCACCGGCTTCCCTCCGTCGAGAACCGGGCGCGTACCGGCAAGTCTCGCCTGCTTCTCGCCACGATGCACCGCAGGGAATCCTTGGGCGCTCCCCTGGACGGAATCCTCGCCGGCCTGCGCGCGATAGTGAAGGAGCACGCGGACGTCGAAGTGGTCTTGCCGGTCCATCCGAACCCTCAAGTCCGTGATCAGGTGGTCACCGGCCTCCTCGGTGTGGACCGTGTCCATATCACCGGCCCCTTGCATTACGCGGAATTCTGCCGCCTGCTCTCCTGCGCGCGCCTGGTGCTCACGGATTCCGGAGGCGTGCAGGAGGAAGCGCCCAGCTTCGGAGTTCCGTGCGTCGTGCTGCGCGAAGTCACCGAGCGCATGGAGGCCGTCGAAGCGGGCGTCTCGGTGCTGGCGGGACCAGATCCCGTCCTGATCGCGCGGCATGCCGCTCAGCTGTTGGCCGAGAACCGGGACGAGGGCTCGAATAATCGCGCCAATCCGTTCGGTGACGGTCTGGCCGCTGTCAGGGCTGAGCAGGCCATCGCACACCTGCTCGGGCTCGACTCCTGCGCGCCCGCAGCTGCGCAGCAAGCCATATTGGCAAAGGGGAAGTGATGAGCACTCTCACCCCTTCCCTGCGTCGGAGGTCCCGTTCATGGCCCGCGTGGCTCCGGCTGGCATGCGCCTTTGTGCTTGCCGGTTCTGTCCCCGTCGCCGTATCCGTCGTGGACTCCGGGTCGCGGATCACGCCGGCGGAAACATCCTCCGTTCCCGGCAAACCGGGGGATCCGGCCCCGGGCGCCCTGCCGGGCTGGCGCACGCTGGTGCTCTACGAACCAGGTATGGATGGCTCCAGTGGTGAGGTACACGGAGTGCAAGCGGCGAACCTCGTCTCCCATGGCGGCTCGTTCGAGCTGCGTCAGGCCGACAGGTACCGGCCGGGCGATGCTTCCAAGTTCTCATCGATCGTGTACATCGGTCATCGCGGCACCGCTCCTGTTTCCGATGGCTTGCTCGCCGATCTGGCCACCGCGGGCAAACCCGTCCTGTGGATCGGGCACGGGATCGAGAGCTTGTTCACCCGGGATCCGGCCTACCAGCACAAGACCGGGTGGCGGCCTGCCGGCCGTGACGTGCAGGCCATCGCCGGTATCGACTACAAGGGGATCCGGCTCGGGCGTGACGACCACGCTGATCCGCCGACACGGGTAGAGCTCATGGATACGGTCAAAGCCCAGGTACTCGCCGAGGTCGTTCACGACGACGGCAACCGGACTCCCTGGGCGGTGCGCTCGGGCGATTTGACCTACATCTCGGAAATCCCGTTCACCTATGTCGGGCAAGCCGATCGGTATCTCGCCGCCGCGGACCTCCTGCGCCCTCCAATGTCTCCGGCGCGGGCTCCGCGAGCTCTCGTTCGCTTGGAAGACGTCGGCCCGGCAACCGATCCCGGCGTCCTGAGGACGGTCGCGGATCACCTCGCACAACGCGGGATCCCCTTCACGGTCGCTGTATATCCCCGTCATCGGGACCCGCGAGGGGTAACGAACAATGGCGTTCCACTGGACATCCGGCTGACCGACCGGCCGGATCTGGTCGACGCGTTGCGCTATCTGATCAGCCGTGGCGGCGCGCTCGTGTCGCACGGCTACACGCATCAGTACGGCGACGAACCCAATCCGCACAACGGCGTCAGCGCGGCCGACTACGAGTTCTATCGCGCACGCCTTGGTGCCGGCAACGCGACCGAACTGGTCGGTCCGGTAGCGGGCGACTCTTTCGCGTGGGCACGGGACCGGATCGACCAAGCCCTCTCCGAACTCGCCGGCGCCGGGCTACCCCGGCCGGCGATGTTCGAGTTCCCGCACTACACCGCATCCGCGGTGGACTATCAAGCCGCGACAAAGGCGTTCGGTATGCGGTACGACCGGGGAACCTACTTCCGGGGATGGTGTGAACCTGCCTGTGGCCAGGCCGGCGCGGTCGATCCGGCGGGGAGCTACCTGCAGACTTTCCCCTACGTCGTCCGCGACATCTACGGTGCCGTGGTCGTTCCCGAAAACCTCGGCTATCTCCCGGTATGGCCGGACATTTCAGAACGCGACCGCGCGATAGCCGCGGTGGTCGCCGAGGCTCGGGCCCTCCGCGTCGTCGACGATGGAGTCGCCAGCTTCTTCTACCATCCTTCCCTCGGTGCCGAAGCGCTCATGAAGGTCATCGACGGCATTCAGGCTGCCGGCTACCGGTTTGTGCCTGCCGCGGAGATCGGGCGCGGTTGAGGCTGAATCACAAAGATACGGAGTTCTTCTTGACTAGAATGCTTGGCGTTCGGCGCATCATCATGACCCTTCTGGTGCTGAGCACCACGCTGGTGATCACCTCCCCCGCCGCGAGTTCCGCGACCACCCACTTGTACCCGGCCGCTCCCGGCGCGGAGCCGGGCCGGCGGACGCTCGTGCTCTACGACGCCGACGGTGAATACGGTTGGCTCGGGGAGTCGTACGCGGTCATGGCGGGCAACCTCCTGTCCCATGGCGGCGCCTGGGCCATGCTCCCGGTCCAGCAGCATTTTCGGAACGAGTTGCAGGACTACACCGCCGTGGTCTATATCGGCACCAGTGACCACAGACCACTACCCAGTGCGTTTCTCGACGCCGTGTTGAAGACGCGTACGCCGGTGCTGTGGATCGGCGGCAACATCGGTCAGCTTTACGACAGGGACCGTGACTTCTCGAGAAAATTCGGCTGGCGGCCGACCGGGGTCGATACGAGCGCGACAGCCCGGGTAATCTACCGCGGCGAATCGTTCGACCGTGACCGTGCCGCGGCTTCGAGCGGCATCATGCGCTCCAAGATCAACGACCCCGGCCACGCGGCCCCCGTGGGCGAGGCGGTTCGCCCGGATGGCAGCCGATTCCCTTGGGGAGTGCGCTCCCGGCATTTGACATACCTGGGTGAAGTGCCGTTCTCGTTCACCGGCCTCAACGATCGTTACCTCGCGGCCGCCGATCTGCTGTCCCGCCACGCGGGCCCTTCCAAGTCGGAGGGCAAAAAGGCCCTGATACGGATCGAGGATGTCGGCCCGGACGCCGATCCCGCGCAACTGCGGGCGATCGCGGACTACCTCCACGCGCGTCGAGTCCCCTTCTCGGTGGCGGTCTACCCCCGCTACCGAGATCCACGAGGTCGTCACAACAATGGCGAACCGGTGGACAAGACCTTGGCGGACACGCCCGCGGTCGTCGCCGCCCTGCGTTACATGACCGCCCGACGGGGAACGTTGGTGATGCACGGCTACACACATCAGTACGGAGAGGGCTCGAATCCCTACAGCGGGGTGAGTGGCGAGGATTACGAATTCTATCGAGTGCGGCTCGGCGACGACGGCGGCCTGCGCTACCAGGGCCCGGTCGCCGCCGATTCCCGGTCCTGGGCACGGCAACGGCTCGCCAGCGCGGCACGAGAATTCCGCCGAGCCGGGCTGGCCGTGCCGACCATCTTCGAGTTCCCTCACTATGTCGGCTCGGCGATCGACTACACCGTGGTAAACGAGCTCTTTCCGACCCGATACGACCAGGGATTCCATGCCGCGGGCTGGTGCCCGAACGGCGCGTGTGGTTCGGGAAAACCGGAGTACTCCCGGGCCACGAGTCAGCGTTTTCCGTTCCTGGTGCGAGACATCTACGGGTCGGTTGTAATACCCGAGTCACTCGACCACGTATCTCCGGCGAGTTCTGGCGAGTCCCGCCGGCTCCCAGAAGACATCCTGGCCACCGCCAAGCGGATCGCGGCGGTCCGTGGCGGTGTGGCGAGCTTCTTCTACCACCCGTATCTGGGAACCAGCTACCTCAAGCAGGTGGTGACCGGAATCCAAGACCTGGGTTTCGCGTTCGCCGACGCGGCGGAAATCCAACGTGGCTGAGCGCGTTCTGCAAGACGCAGCGTCGCGCACGTGCCGCGCACCTTTCGACAGAGGAATCCAAGTGTACGACCGGGAACCACCTGAATCGATTGCGGAGCTGATCAAATGGATCAGGGAAAGGCGTGGTTTCAGCCAGCGTGAACTCGCCGAGTCACTTGCCTCGGCGTCTGGTCGTGACACCGTGACCCGTGCGGACATATCCCGATGGGAGCGAGGGAAACGCATCCCCACCAGCCATTGGCTGCACTGGCTGAGCCGCGTTCTCGAGGTACCGTTGCCCACTCTGCAGTACGCGGCATCTCTCGCCAGGCGCGAACGCCTGCTGGCGCAGATGCTGCAGCCACAGCCGTGGACCCTGCTGCCATTCGAGCTCGATCGGCGGAGCGCGGAATCGAACGACCGACAAGATTATCAGGAGCCATTATGATGGCCTCTTTTCTGTGGTCGCCCACATTGACAAAATCTATCTCAGGGTCTCATCGAGAACCCTGATTGCATCAGAATCCCAACCAGGAGAATACAATATGAAGCGCACGTTTTGCGTGATCGCAGCGACGGTCGCGACGGTGTTCGGCCTCGGCGCCGCCAATGCGGCCGTTGCCGAAGAGCAGGTTCCTGTGGTGCCGCGCAGCGTTCACATCAGCGAGCTTTCCACCCAGGGTGTCGGCCCGGACGCGACGTTCAAGGAATTCATCGAACTGTCCAACCGCGCCAACTACACCGTGACCATCGGTGGTGCCAAGCTGCTGGCCAACTACAGCAACTTCGAGTTCGAGATCGCCCGGATCCCGACCGGTACCCGGCTGGCGCCGGGACAGACCTACCTGCTGGCGAGCCAGCGGCTCGCGGGGTCGGTACAGCCGGACCAGATCTTCACGACCACCAATGACATCCCCAACTCGGTGGGGATCTCCCTGCAGACCGGCATGGGCCGGCAGCTGGACGTCGTGGGCACCACGTACAGGACGACGTTCTACGCGGGTGTCCCCGCTTCGCCGCTCAGCCCGCAGGACGCGGCACAGAAGAAGTCACTCCACCGAGTGAACTTCGTCGGTAACAACCAGGTCGACTTCCAGAAGCTCCCGGCCAGCCCGGGCCGTCCTGGCTGATTTCACACACGACACTACTGCTCCGGGGGGCTCGGGCCAGGTTCTGGCCCGAGCCCCCACTATTGATGGTAAGGCGTGAACAGGTCACCATCACGCCCCGGCAAACACGGCCACAGGCGTCCTCCAAGGCCCGGCACCCCCTTTGCCCTGCCCCTTATATTTGAGGGGAGAGGCAAAGGTGGCGTGATCGAGTCCCCGTCATGAAGGTCGACAGAAGAAGGCTGTGCCTTGACTGTCCACGCGGGACAAGCCCGGACCACAAGATGTCCGGTTGATGTCCACATGTGCGGGTTTGAAGAGGGTCGTGGGGGGGGGTTTTGGGTGGGAACCCAAAAACCCCCCCCCACCCCCCCCCCCCCCACCCCCCCCCCCCCCCTCCCCAGGGGGGGAGGGCAAGCTGGTTTGGTAGGGGGGAAAAAAGACCGCCG
>NZ_JBWKEC010000057.1:0-22721 GCF_056435645.1 Amycolatopsis sp. NPDC043889 | reverse complement strand
GGACGCCGCTGCCCCACCCAGCCCACCTCTCACCGAAGATCAACGAGACACGGCATCAAACCACACCCCAAAGGTCATTCTGTTAGGACCCCTTAAGCTACGTGGCATTGGGCTGGAACGACCTTGCCACTCACGACAGTCGCCAGACCGGGCATCCAGTCGCGAAACAGGCATTCCGTCGCCGGAAAGCGTCCCTTGTGGACACTCAGGGCACAGTCGGCTCCCGTCGGCCAGTCCAGAACCCGGCGGGTGAGGCGTACACGGTCACCCAAGGGCCCGAGGGAACGTTCTCCCACGTCGGCGCCTACAACGAATACGCCTGGGATTTCGGTCTTCCGGCCAACTACGAGGTTTCCGCCGCACAGGGCGGCCAGATCCTCGTCTCGGACTGGTCGCCGTATCGGCAGAACGGCATCGAGGTGATCATCCGGCACTCCAACGGCACTTGCACGCACTACGCGCACCTGAACCGGGCCATCCACAACGCGGGCACCTGGGTCCCCCAGGGCCGGGTCATCGGCTGGTCCGGCCGCACCGGGGCGGCCACCGACCATCACCTGCACTACCAAGTCATCAACTGCTCCACCCGCGTCGGCATCTCGTCCACCCTCCAGGGCGGCATCCCGCGGACCGGTTCCCGGCCGGTCAGTGTCAACACCAGGGCCTGAGTCCGGCGGGTGGCTCGTCAGCCCGTTGCCCTCGTAGCGGACGATGGCGAGGTTCGCGTCGTGGGTGTCGGCATAGCCGAGGCCTGGCAACGTCTCCGCGTGAAATCTCTTCGCGCTCTCGGTGTCCACGCCGGAGATCCGGAACGACACCACGGCGCCGGTCGCGCGGGGCTCGGGCGCCGAAGCCGCTGCCCCCTGGGCCCGTCACGCCGGGGAAAACTACCTCACGATCAGCGGCGGCGAACTTGAGCCCATAACGACAACTTCACTCGAAAGTGGGTACGGCGCCCGTGATTCCCCACATTTCATCGGTATTTCATCGGCGCTCATTAGCGTTCGTCGAGGAAATTCGACAGTGGGGAGAAACCGATGAGAAGAGCCGGAGCACGTCTGCTCGCGACCGCCGTCCTGTCCGTCGTCACCCTGGCCGGAGCCATCGCCGGATCGGGGGCGGCACAGGCGGCGCCCGCGCGGCCCGATGGCCCGTGCGGACCCGTCATGTTCGTCGTGCCGGGATATCAGGACGGCGGGGCACAGAAACTCCTGGACCGGGCGTTCGCGCCCGGCGGCGCCGACCCGGTTCGCATTCCGTATCCGAACGGCGCCGGGGACGTGAATCTGTACGCCGACGTCGACGCGGGTGTCGCCAATCTTCGCACGGCGCTGTACAACCTCTACGTCACTTATGGCTGCGACCTCGAAACGAAGGTCTACATCGTCGGGTTCAGTCTCGGCGCGCTCGTCGCGGGCACGGTGCTGGAGACCGAACCGCCCGGACGGAACATCCAGGGTGTGCTGTTCGCGGACGGGCGGCGGCAGCCCGTCGAGTCGAACTGGCCGGGTGACCCCGGCGGGCTGATCGGGCACCTGCCCGTTCCCGGCCCCGGCGGCGCCGGTTTCCGGCCGGTGGATTCGTTCCGGTACCCGACGCTCAGCCTGTGCAACGGGCCGAGGGCGGCCGGTGGCGCGGATCTGATCTGCTTCGGCGGCACCAATCTGGACAGCTATTTCAGCTCGCACCCGTATTACAGCTTCGAGGTGGGCAACGAGCTGAACATCCACGGCGAAGGCCCGTACCCGAACAACCTGCGCAACCGCGTCATCCCGTAACCGGCTTCGCGGCCTCCCCGGCGTTTCGCGTTCCACGCCGGGGAGGTTGCGCGGCGAACCGAGGTCGTGCCCCCGAGGACACGACGGTTCGAATCTTCGGGCAACTCTGTGCCGTACCGGCTTTTCGAAGCAACCCCATTCCACTTCCGGCGTCTTCCGGACAAAGCTTCACCAAGGAATGCGAGAGGGGCGCTGAAATGAAATTCACCGCGAAGAAGACCGTCAAAACGGCCATTGTGGGCGGGGCGGTCGCCGCTACCGCACTCCTTTCCGCGTGCGGCGGGAACAATGTCGCGGGAAATGGTTCTCCGGTGAAGAACGCGGCCGTCGAACAGGCGCAGGCGGGCGGTGGCCAGGGGGCGGCCGCCGGTGGTTCCGGCGCCGAGTCGTCGGGCGGCGACGTCGACTGCAGCAAGCACGGTGGCCAGGTCGGCGCGCCGGGGCGGCCGAAGATGGATCTGATCGCGGTGGCCGCGACCGACGGCACCACGCCGGGCTGCACCGAGGCGTACAACGTGATCACCGAGTACTACGAGAAGCTGCCGCAGGCGGAAGGCCCCGGCGAGCGGGTGCTCGACGTGCGGGGCAAGTGGACCTGCGCCCGTCTGACGGAATCCGGGACCGAGGTGGTCTGCGGCGTGCCGAACAGCTCCCTGCAGCTGGAGACCAGGCCCTCGGGCGCCGCGGCCACCCTGTGCTCTGGCGAATCGGTCACCATCGACGAGGGCTACGGCAACCAGCCGTGCGGCAAGGAGCAGCTGATCCAGCAGGTGCGCGAAGGCAACCCGGTACTCGCGCAGATCACCGTGAACGGTGAAGACCAGATCACCACGGTCAAGGAGATCTACCGCCCCTGATACCGGAAGACGAAAACCGGCGGCCGGGAATCCCCCGGCCGCCGGTTTTCTGCGTTCACCGCTCCAAACGCGCGAGCACTTCGGCCGCGGCGCGATGCCCGGAACGGACGGCTCCGTCCATGTAGCCGTTCCAGATGTCGGAGGTCTCCGCGCCCGCCCAATGGATCCGCCCGACCGGTTCGGCCAGCGCGGCGCCGTACTGGGTCCACCCGCCCGCGCCGAGGCGGCCGCCGTAACAGCCGCGGGTGTACTCCTCCTCCATCCAGTTCTGTTCGACGTAATCGATCGGTTCCGCCGCTTCCGGCCCGAATTGCTTCACCAGCGTGGCCACCGCCGCCTCGCGGCGCTCCCGGGGTGACAGGCGGGCGACCTCGCGGGCGTGGGCGCCCTCGAAGAAGCCGACGAGGACGCCGCAAGAGCCGTCCGGCGGCGAGTTGTCCAGGGTGACGCACAGCGGGTCGTCCAGGTTGAACGCGAACCCGTTGAGCCCGGCGTCGCGCCAGAACGGCGCCGGATAGGCCACCTGCACCTTGATCACGCTGCCCATCGGGATCTGCTGGGTCAGCCCGTCGCGCGCCGCCGGGAGCGCCGGCTCGTAGTGCAGCCGTCCCGCCAGCGTGGGCGGGATCGCCACGATCACCCGCTGGGCGGCGATCCGCCCGCCGTCGTGGCACACCTCGACCCCGTCCGCGTGGTGGGCGATACCGCGAACCGGTGCGCCGAGCGTGATGACGTCACCCAGCCGATCGGCGAGCCGCTCGGAGATCAGGTGGGTGCCGCCCACGACGCGCAGCTCCTGCGCACCGCCGGTGGTGGCGACGAGAACGTCCAGCGTGCCCGCGGATTTGACGTAGAACAGGAAGTGCAGCAACGACATCTCCGCCGGTTCCGCGGAGAACACCGCGGGGACGACGGCTCCCCAGAACGCGAGGGCCTCGACGTCGTCCGTGGCGGCGCGAAGCCATTCGTCCAGGGTTTTGCGGTCCAGTTCCGCGGCTTCGAGTGACGTCCACGGCGAGGAGAGCGACACCGTCTCGGCCAAAGCCTCGAGTTCGAACTTCATCCGGCCGACTTCGAGCGCCGCCTGATCCGACAGCCCGAACGTTTCGTCCGCGTAGGTGGTGCGCCTGCCATTGTAGACCGTCACCGCCGCCCCGTCGTCGTAAGTCGGGAACGTCTCGAGGCCGAGTTCGGCGACGAGTTTCAGGACCTCGGTCTGCGTCCGGCCGATCCACTGACCGCCCAGCTCGACCGCGACCCCGTTGACCAGCTCATGACCGAGGTTGCGGCCCGCCACCCGGTCCCTCGCCTCCAGCACGGCGACCGTGCGTCCCGCGCCGGTCAGCGCGCGAGCGGCGGTCAACCCCGCGAGGCCCGCTCCGATCACCACGACATCGACAGTGTGCACGGCAGGCTCCCCAAATTGTCGGTCGGTTGTCCGACTTAAAGTAGGACAGGCCTCCACACGGCACAAGAGCCGATATGCGAAACTCGGACACGACCGACGAAGGAGAAGCCGGATGGCCTACGTGAAGGCAGCGGAACGCGAGGGGCAGATCGTCGCCGCGGCGATACGGGTGCTCAGCACCGTCGGCGTACCCGGGACCACTCTCCGCGCGGTGGCCACCGAAGCGGGGATCTCACTGGGCACCCTGCACTACGTCTTCCCGAGCAAGGACCAGCTGTTGCGCGCGGTCATCGGCACGGTCGTCGACGACATCTCCGACGCGCTGCGCAGCGGCCTCGAACCGGACCGGGGCTTCGAGCACGCGCTCCGGACGGGCATCACGACGTTCTGGGACAAACTCGTCGAGGGTGACGCCGGATTGCAGATCATGCAGTACGAGCTCTCCAACTACTCGTTGCGGAGCGAGGCACCGGACCTCGCCCGATCCCAGTACGACGCCTACATCTCGCTAGTGACCAGGCTCTGCGAACAGGCCGCCATCGCCGCCGGGGAACGCTGCGCCGTCGGCTTCGACACGCTGGGACGGCTCGCGCTCGCCTCGGTCGACGGCCTGATCCTGCAGTACGTGGCCCACCCGGACCCGGTGCGCGCGCACGGGGATCTCGAACGGGCACTGGACATGATCGTGTTACTGGCGGATCCGCAGCCTGTCGCTGCGCGCGTCAAACATCCGCGCTAACATTCAGATGTCCTGAACATCTGGGATGAACATCTGAATGAAACCGGTGCGTATGCGAGTCCTCTTCGCCAGCCTTGCGTCGGTCGGCCACACCTATCCGCTGATCCCGCTCGCGATCGCCGCCAGGGAGGCCGGGCACGAGGTGCATTTCGCCGCCGGAGAGAACGTCCACCCGCCGCTGCTGAGGAACGGTCTCAGGCCTTTTCGCCCGGCGGACGCGTTCTACGAGATCTACGCCGAGGATCTCGAACCGGAACTGGCACGACTCCGGCCCGACCTCGTCGTGCACGAATGGGGACAGCCCGGGGTGGCCGTCGCCGCGGAGCGCGCCGGGATCCCCGGCCTCTGGCACGGGTTCGGCCGCATGTTCCCGGACGGAATCGGGCTCGAGCCGCCGACGCGGCCCGACCGCCCACATCTCGACATCTGCCCGCAGTCGTTGCAGGACAAGAACTTCCTCGCGACGGCCGAACGCGTCGCACTGCGACCCGTGCCCTACTCCGAACCGGCGGTGCCCCCGTGGCGCGTCGAAAAGTCCGCTCGTCCGCTGATCTATCTGACGCTCGGCACCGCCTTCGGCACGCCGGAAGTGCTCACCACCGTGCTCCGGGGGCTGGCTCCGCTCGGCGCGCACGTGGTGGTCGCCTCGGGACGGGTCCGCCCGGAGGAACTCGGCGCCGTACCGGACGACGTGACGGTGCGGGCCTGGATCCCGCAAGCCGACCTGCTGCCGCACGTCGACGTGGTCGTGCACCACGGCGGTAGCGGCACGACTCTCGGCGCGCTCTCGGTCGGCGTCCCGCAGCTGATCCTCCCGCAAGGAGCCGACCAGTTCGCCAACGCCGAAGCCCTGTGCGCGGCGGGTGCCGCGCTGAGTCTTCACCCCGGAGAACCGAACGAGGAAGCCGTCGCCGAACACACCGGGAGCCTGCTGGGCCGGAACGCCCATCGCGACGCGGCCAGGGCGATCGCCGAGGAGATCGCCCGGATGCCCTCCCCCGGCGAGATCGCCCGTGCGCTGCCGGAATGGGCCTCCTGAGCGATCAGCTCAGAAGCCGAAGAGCTCCTGCGGCACTTCGTGCTCGTCCGGCCAGGTCAGCCAGGCGACGTCGGTCGGGCCGATGGCACAGTTGGCCACCCGCCAAGACCGCGCGTCGTCGTCGACGTTCGTTTCGCTCTTCTTCTTGAGCAGCGCGACGTAGACGTCGGACATGACGCCGTCGGCCCGCTTGTTCTCGTAGATGGTGCCGGCGTAGTAAGAACGACCGGGTTCGGTGCCGCGCATCGTCCCCTGCAGGAACACCCAGGGACCGAGCCGGTCGAGCTGTTCCACGGCCACCTGGACCCGGTCGCCGAATTCCTGGTCGAGCCGGGCGGTGGCGGCCTGGAGCACCGCTTCCCGGACCGGGTCGCCGGGGTTCAGCGACACCGGGACGGGTCGTGCGGACGGGGTGTACATCAAGCTACCTCCCACTGGCGGGCAGCGACGCGAGCGACCGCATCAGCTGGCCCGGTGATGCTACGGCGTTCTGTCGGATCAGGTCGGCGGGGTGAGGATCTTCACGAGGCCGCCACCGCCGCCCATGCTGATCTTCTGCGAACCGTCGGGGTTGACGTTGTTCGAGCCGATGAACTGGCCATCGCCCGCGTACAGCACGACGTGCCCGCCGTTGTTCGAGATCACCACGTCGCCGGGTTTCGCTTCGGAAAGCGGCACCGAACGCCAGCCGTCCGCTTCGAGGTTGGCCGTCAGGCCCGCGACCGAGGCACTGGCCTGCCCCTTGTCGATCAGGCCCGCCGCCTCGAGACAGCCGGAAACGAAGTTCGCGCAGTTGACGTTGTTGGGCACCCACGACTGCATGGCCGGCAGCTCGCCGCTGCCCTTGAGGTCGCCGGCGTTGCGGCCGAGGAACTGCTCGGCGATCTTCGCCGGGTTGTCGCCCCGCGCGTCGATCGGCTTGGCGGGCCTGCCGTCGCCCGGCACCCCGGCGGGGCCGCCGCCACCGCCACCGCCTCCGCCACCACCGCCGCCGTCTCCCCCGCCGTAGCTGGGTGTGCTGCTCAGGTTGGAGTTGACGGGCTTCGCGTTGACGCTCGACGCCGTGGTCTGGCCGTCGTCGGCGGGGATGAGCTCGATGAAACCGCCTTCGATCTCCAGGCCGAGTGGCTTGAGGAGATCGTCGATCTGCTTCTCGGCGTCGTCCAGCGCTTTCTCGATCTCGTCCTTCTTGCCGTTCGAGTCTTTTTCGTTGAGCTGCCGGAGCCGCTCGATGTCCGTCGCGGCGGCGGCGATCTCGTTGTCGTCCTTCGAGCTGTTCTTCCGGCGGCGGGCCGCGTCGATCAGCTTGCGGTTGTCCGCGTCCTTGTCGTTGGCTTCCTGGGCGAGCTGTGCGACCTTCTTCTTGACCTCGTCGAGAATCTCGGACACCCGCTGGAGGATGTTCTTGGCGGCCTCGGCCTTGTCGCTCACCTTGTAGCTGGCCTTGCCGAGCTTTTCGAGGTGTTCGGCGACGGCGTCGGCGTCCTTGCCTTCCCAGTTACGCAGGACGTCGTCGCGGAAGACCTTGAGGTCGTCGCCGAGATCGTTCGCCCTCGTTGCCGCGCCGCCGACCTTCCTCGCCTGGTCGTTGACCGCGCTCGAATTGAGCTTCTGCGCCTGCTGGGCGTGTTTGTCGATGGCGTCCAACGATTTCGGACGGTCGTGCGACGGGTCGTCGAGCGTGCTCGGATTCCGCTCCGCGGTGGTCATCGGTAAATCCCCCTGGTTCCCGTCTTCAGTCCGATCAGTCCCGCTCGCGGGCGCCGCCGCGGAGGGTGTCGACACCCGCGGCTTCGTCGTTCCGCATGCGCTGGGCGGCGTTGGCCAACGCGTTCGACGCGGCGTCGACGAGCTTCGCGGCGGCCGCCAGTTCGGCGTTCACGCCGCGGTGGAAACCCTTCATCGTGGTCCCCGTGCTGGCCGCGTTCTTCAGGTCGCCGAACGCGCCACCGGGATCGCCGTCGCCCAGGTCCTTGCCCGCGCCGCTGTAGCCGTCCTTGAGCCCGCCGACCTTCTTGGCCAACGCGGCGATCTGCTCTGGATCGAATCGGCGAGTCATGAATGATCCCTCCAGTCCGGCGCCTGCGCGCGTGCTTGCCTGACCCACACTGCTCTACCGCGCACCCTATGAGTTCACACCCACGCGTGCGCACCGTTTCCCGAAACGCGATGACGCCGTTCGTGTACACCGACGCACCCGGCCGCGCGTTGGTTCCCGGAAGATTTCACCGGCATCCTCGGCGGCAAGATCTTACCCTCCCGGCGCCTGTGGACAGCGGGATACCGGACGGCCTGAGCTACTTTCCGTAGCCGGTTCTCACCCGGCCGGGTGGGGCTAGACCAAACCCAGTTCGCGGGCCCGGACGCCCGCCTGGAAACGGGACTCGGCACCCAGCGCCGCCATCAGCTCGGCCACCCGTCGCCGGTAGGTCCGCACACCGAGGCCGAGGCTCCGGGCGGCGGCTTCGTCCTTGACGCCGCTGCCGAGCAGGTCCAGCACCGCGGGCGCGAGCTGCCGGATCTCGGACACCTGCGCGTCGAAGGCGGCGAGGTCGGTCGCCGCTCGCCAGGTCGCCTCGAACAGCGAAATCACGCCCTGCACGGTTTCGGGCTGGGTGATGACGCTGTAGCCGCGCTGCCCGGCGACGCGGTCGCCTGCCAGGATGACGAGCCTGCCGTCCATCACGATCGTCTCGTTGACGTCCTCGGTCGAAATCCGGATCTGGGCTCCGAACCGGTCGCGGATCCTGGCGAGCTCCTGCGCGGTTCCCGGGTCGAGCAGCAGTCCGGCCCGGTAGATCTTGCGCACCCGGATCTCGCCGGCCCGGCGCTCGGCGGCTGCGGTGAGTTCGTCCGATCTGCGCTCGGCCACCCAGGTCGCGAGGTCGTTGGCGGCGCACGCCAGGTCGGTCACGGTCGAGAACAGGTGCCCGATCCGGCGGAACAGCTCCTCTTCGCCGCGCACGACGGTGACCGCATCGCCCGCCCTGGTGAGCCCGTCGCTCGTCCGCATGGCATCGATACTGCCCCACCCGCGACCGGGTGGCAGCTTGTTGCCATTTTCTGACTACGGACGGACCTGTCGCGACGCTGGTGGTCATGACGAACCTTCACGACAACGCCGCCGGTACCTGGCGGCTCGGCGACCTGACCGTCAACCGGCTCGGCCTCGGCGCGATGCGGTTGACCGGGATGCCGTGGGACGAAAAGCCCAAGAGCCGTGAGTCCGCGATCACCGTCCTGCGCCGTGCGATCGAACTCGGCGTCGACCACATCGACACCGCTTCGTTCTACTTCACGCCCACGCGCTCGGCGAACGAGTTGATCAGCACGGCGCTCCAGCCCTATCCCGAGAACCTCGTGATCACCACGAAGGTCGGCGCGGGCCGCTCCCGCGACGGCGAATTCTCCTTCGCACGCCCGGATCAGCTCCGCGGTCAAGTCGAAGAGAACATCCGGCAGCTCGGTCTCGACCACCTCGACGTCGTCAATCTGCGCTGGGGCGCCGCGACGGGCAAGGAGCCCGGCTCGGTGGCCGAACACTTCGGCGCGCTGGCGGAGCTGCGCGAGGCCGGCTTGATCCGCCATCTGGGTGTCTCCAACGTCGTGGCGGACCAGCTGACGGAGGCCCTGTCGATCGCTCCGGTGGTCTGCGTGCAGAACCGCTACGGCCTGGCAGACCGGGAGGACGACGCACTCCTCGACCTGTGCGGCGAGCACGGTATCGCGTTCGTGCCCTTCTTCGCCGTCACCACTTCGCTTCCCGGCGCCGCCACGCCCGACGCCGTTCCGGGGCAGGCCGAGGTCGCGAAAGTCGCCGCGGCACACGACGCGACCCCGGCGCAGATCCGGCTCGCCTGGACGCTGCACCGCGGCGCGCACGTTCTCGCCATCCCCGGGACCGGTGACCCCAGGCATCTGGAGGAGAACGTCGCGGCGGGCGGCATCCGGTTGAGCGAGGAGGAATTGGCGCTGCTCGACGGTGTCGGCGGCGGCTCCGTCGGGAGCTAGCGCGGGTGGGCTTTCGAGGTCGTGGGGTGGGCGCAAGGCCGGTCCGTGAAGGCCTCCTTGCCTACCCTGAAGGTAGTGAAGGAGGCCTTCACGGACTCCCCGGTCGCCACGGCCGCACCAGAAGCACCAGCAGTCACACCGACCGCGCGTGGGTACAAGGTGGTCGTTCCCGATGGGACGACACGCGTGATCCGACGGACGACACGCGAAACCCCCAAGACACGGACGTTAGAAGTCACGACCCGCCGCACTGGCGCCTCACCGGCGTATCCGGTGATCCACGGCGACCCAGTTCGTCTCCCAGGTCGTCCCGCCGTCGGCCGAGAACGCCTGCTCGAAACGCGCCTCGTCCGGGCCTTGCCGGAAGACGAGGAAGCGCACCTTGATCGGACGGCCGCCGAGCTGGTCGTCGCCGTGGAACTCGCCGACACCGTCGCGGAACCCGCCGTGGACCGAGGGGGTGAGCAGACCGTCGCGCATGTTGACGAAGGTCAGGCTCCACCGCCCAACCTGCGGTTCGTACAACCGCAGGTTGAGCGCGTCGATGCGCCCGTTCGGGCCCGAGACCTCGAATTCGAGGACGTTCGCCCGCCGGTCCATGAGCGGGCGGACGGTGCTGGTGCCCGCGAAGAGGAGCCATTGGTCGGCGGACTCCGAAAGCGGCTCGGCGAGCACCCGCACCGTGGAGCGCCAGGTGCCGATCTCCCAGTCGAACGCGCGTTGCCCATCGGGCGAAGTCGAAGCGGAGCCCGACGCGGCCGTGGCGATCAGCATCAGGGCCGAAAGGCCCACTGTGAGGATTCGTTTGTATGGCACGGTCATGGTCCGACTATCCGAGCGGAGGACGACCATGGACAAGAAGGCACCTGCGGGTAACCTTCCGCGTCCCAACCCGCTGCCCGGCTGCCCGATGGCCGCGGCGTTCGCCGCGATCGGCGGGAAATGGAAGCTGACCCTGGTGTACTGGCTGGCCCACGGCGAGTCCCATTTCGCCGGCCTCCGCCGCCGGGGCGCCCCCATCACGCCCAAGGTGCTGGCCGAGCAGTTGCGCGAACTCGAGGCCGACGGGCTGGTCGAACGCGTGGTGACCGGGCCCGTCCCGGCGCGCGTCATCTACCGGCTCACCCCTTACGGGGCCACGGTCCTGCCGGTGGTCGAGGAGGTCAGGGTCTGGGGAGAGACGCATCTCGAGCGCACCCGGGGCGACGCCGCGCCGAACCCGGCGATGAGCTGCGCCGAGTCGATCGGGTAGCGATCTCGCGTGCTCAGGGGCGGAACTCGCGTGCTCAGAGCCGGATCTCGCGTGCTCAGGGGCGGAACTCCGTGATCGGCGTTCAAGCACGCGAGTTCGGGGTTCGAGCACGTGAGTTCGGGGTTCAAGCACGCACTCCGGACCGGCGGGCGGCGGTCGCCGCCGCGAGGGTCTGGAGCACCTCCTGGGTGGCGGCGATGTCGATGCAGGCGTCCGTGATGGACTGACCGTAGGTGAGCGGCCGGTCGGGGTGGAGGTCCTGTCGGCCCGCCTTGAGGTTGGATTCGAGCATGACGCCCACGATGCCGCGCTGACCGTTCTTGATCTGTTCGGCGATCTGGTCGGCGACGATGGCCTGCCGCAGATGGTCCTTGCGGCTGTTGTCGTGACTGGCGTCGATCACCACGCGCCGGGGCAGTCCCGCGTTCTGCAGGGTGGTGAGTGCCGCGCGGACGGACGCCGGGTTGTGGTTGGGCGCGCTGTTTCCGCCGCGCAGGACGAGATGACAGTCCGGATTGCCGACCGTGTGCAGGATCGCGGGCAGGCCACTGGGGTCGACGCCGGGGACGACGTGGCGCGCTTCGGCGGCACGGATGGCGTCGACGGCGACGGTGACATCGCCGTCGCGGCGGTTCTTGAAGCCGACCGGCATGGACAGCCCGCTGGCCAGCATGCGGTGGTTCTGGCTTTCCACCGTGCGGGCGCCGATCGCGCCCCACGAGACGGTGTCGGCGAGGTACGCCGGGATGGTGGTGTCCAGCCATTCGCACGCGGCGGGCAGACCGCCCTCGGCGAGTTCGAGGAGCAGATCCCTGGCGATGCGCAGACCGCGGTTGACATCGCCGGTGCCGTCGAGGTGCGGGTCGTTGATGAGCCCTTTCCAGCCGCCGACCGTACGGGGCTTTTCGAAGTACACGCGCATGACGACCAGGAGATCGTCGGCGAACCGGCCGGCGAGGGCGGCGAGTCGGTCGGCGTATTCGAGTGCCGCCGCGGGATCGTGGATGGAGCAGGGCCCGGCGATCACGAGCAGCCGGTCGTCCGTGCCGTCGAGGACGCGCAGGACGTTTTCCCTGCCCTGCCGCACCGTGTCGGCCGCGTTGGCGCCGAGCGGCAGCTCGTGGTGCAGCAGGGCGGGCGTGACCAGCGGGACCATCCGGTCGATGCGCTGGTTGTCGAGTTCGACCGTGGCGAGGGTTGTCATCACAGATGTCCAGGGTTTCTGCCGGCACCGGGCGGAGGAAAGCCGGGATTTCCGGCCCGGACGGCGGTCTCGGGTGAACGAAGAAGCAAGCCCGGCATTATTCGCGCGAGAAATCTTCCATCCCGGAATCTTCCACCATTCGCCACGCGGAACAATGGTCCAACCCGAATTCAGCGACCGGTCCAGATCGGATCCCGTTTCTCGGCGAAGGCACGGGCTCCTTCGCTCGCGTCCACACTGGTCCGTCGCCGTTCTTCCCAGTGATACGAGGTTTTGAACGCTTCTTCGAGCGGGAGGTCGAGCGAGCGCAGCGCGGCCTCTTTGATCGCGCGGACCGAAAGCGGGGCGGCACGCACCAGGCTTTCGGTCCATTCGGCGACACATCGGTCCAATTCGGCGAACGGCACGACTTCGTTGACCAGCCCATGGTGAAGGGCCATAGCCGCGTCCATTCTGCGCCCGGTCAGCAGATAGCCCATCGCCACCTTCAGCGGCAGCTGCCGCGGCAACCGGAACACGCCACCCGCCCCGGCGATCAGGCCGAGCCGGACCTCCGGCAACGCGAAGACCGCCTCGTCGGAGGCGATGACGATGTCGCACGCGAGCGCCAGTTCGAAGCCACCGCCCAGTGCGTAGCCGTGCACCCGGCCGACCACCGGTTTGGACAGGGTGAACCGGTCGGTCAGCCGGGGATGCCCGGGCTGACCGCTGCTGCCGAACGTCGAAGCCTCGACGCCTTCCTCGGTCAGCCGCGCGCGTTCCTTGAGGTCCTGCCCGACCGAGAACGCGCGATCTCCCGCACCGGTCAGGACCACCACCCGGACGTCTTCGTCGGCTTCGACGTCGTCCCAGATGCCGGCGAGTTCCGCGTGCATCCGCCGGTCCATCGCGTTCAGCACTTCGGGCCGGTTCAGCGTCACGTACGCGACGTGGTCCTTCTTTTCGTACCGCACCGGGCTTTCGCTCATCGCGAGCCCACCGCGAATCCGCCCACCTTGCCGATCACGTCCGCGCCGTAGATGCGCAAAGCCTGCTGCAGCGCGAATTCCGCGATGTACCGGCGAAATTCCTCAGGTGGTTCCTCGGCAAGGTTCAGCATGCGCCGGTTGGCGGCCACGGCCTCCCCGTCGAGCCGGGCCAGCGCGCCGTCGATCGCCGCGTCCATTTCCTCCGGCGCGACGACCTCGTCGACGATCGACCGGGCGTCCGGCTCGTCCGCCCGGAGCTTGCGGCCGCTGAGGATCACCTGCCGGGCCACGCGAGGCCCGGCGATGCGGGAAAGCCGGAAGTTGGACACCCCGGGGATGATCCCCTCCTTCGCCGCCGGAAGGCTGAGGTACGCGTCGGACGCCGCCAGCACGTGGTCGAAGACCAGCAGCAGCTGGGTCCCGCCGCCGATGGCGAAGGAATCGACGGCCGCCATCCAGGGCTTGCCGGTGAACCTGGAGTGCCAGGAACCGTCCGTCAGCAGACCGCGGAAGATCTTCTGGATGTAGCCCGTTTCCCGCCGCAGGAGGAAATCGACGAGCGGGATCTCGCCGGCGCTGAGCTTCTTGAGGTTGATCCCCGCGCAGAACACCCGGCGCCCCAGGTACCGGGGATGGCTCATCACCCCGCCTCGCAACAGTCCTACCCGGACGGACGGATCGAGCAGCGTCAGATCGACCGCCGTCTCCATGTCGTCGACCTGCTGGGCGTCCTCGGCGTTCAGGCAGTCGTCGCGGCACAGGGTCAGGTGCGCGACGCCGTCACGGCGTTCCAGCCGGACGGCCTCCATCTCCACGACACCGGTCTCCAGGAATTCCGGGAGCAGCCGCTGCGCCCTGGCGGTGGGCCGGAGCATGGCGTCGAGCAGATGCGGGCCTGCCTCCGGCGCGCGCAGGATCCCGCGCAGGAAGATGCCCTGGTCGATCTCGCGTCCTTCCTTCTCCGCCTGCGGACGCGAACGCTCGGCCGCCATCTGCTGCTCCGAGGGCACCAGACCGGGGAAGGCGAGCGCGGCGGCCCGGACGAGTTCGTCGATGCGCAGGTACCGCGTCCGGCCGTCGGTGAGTTCGGCGTAGATCTCTTCGGCGTGCGCCGCGACGAAGGCCGTGCGCGCCGCCCGGATCTCGTCGTCGACCCGATGGGCCTCCCCCGCCAGGGCCCGGAGATCGAGCCCTGGCGCGCTGTCCGTCGTCACGACTTGGCTTCCCGCCGCAGGGCGCGATCCGCCGCGGCCAGGTGGGAACCGAGTGCCTCCTCGAAGGTGGTCGAGCCCGCTTCGAAGATCAGCTGGCGCCGGATCGCCGCCTCGGCGCCGTCCGGGCTACCCTCCAAAGAAGACAGTGTCGCGGCTGGTTCGCCGGACACCTCGTCGATCAGGTTGAGGGCGAGTGCCCGGTCCGTCCCGATCGGGGTGCCGAGCAGCACGGCCCGCCGGATGCCCGCCGCGCCCGCCTGCTTGGTGAGCCGGTACACGGTCATCCCCGGCCAGGTGCCGCCACCCGCCCAGGCGAGCCGCAACGTGGTGCCCGGCTCGGCGATCCGGACGTCGGCGGCGAGCAGGAGATCCAGTGCCATACCGGCGCATTCGCCCGACGCCACCACGGCCGTGAGCCTGCCGAGGCGTTCGAAGCGGCGCACCGCCCGCTCCCATTTGGACACCAAGCCGACCTCGAGTCCCTTCGCCCAATCAGCGGGCGGGGCGCCCGTGACGTGGACGGTCACCGGTCCCGGTTCACGCTGGTCCTCGGCACGGTCGCAGAGCGCGGCGATCTCCTCGACGGCCGCGGCGGACAGCGGACGGGAGCCGTCGAAACGCAGCACCAGGTCGCCCTTGTTTTCGTTACGCGTCACCATTGAATAAGCGCCATTTCGATTGTGGAGCCAGGCCCCATGGTCATGAGCACGCCGTAGTCCCCCGGGCGGGCGACGTCTTCGTCGGCGAGCCGCTCGTAGGAGAAGAGGAAGGAGCCGCTGGAGAGGTTCCCGTAGTCGCGGAGCACACCGGTGGTGTGGCGGACGTCGTACCGGCTCAGGCCGAGGTTGACGACGACCGCGTCGATCACCTTCTTCCCACCGGAATGCACCAGCCAGTGGCCGATGTCGCTGCGGCGCAGACCCGTCCCGGACAGGAGCCGGTCGATGACGATTTCGGCGTGCGCCCCGACCACGTAGGGAATCTGCGGGTCGAGGAAGAAACTGAACCGGTCCTGGTCACGGTCCCAGTCGTAGCGCATCGCGTCGACCGCGTCGGTGATGATGTAGCTGGCGAATTTCAGGACGCGCGGACCCGGCACGCGCCCGTCGCCGGAAACGAGCGCGAGCGCCGCGGATCCGTCGCCGAAGAGACTGTTGACCACCGCGGTCCGCATCGTGCCGTCCAGGGCGTAGGCGGCGGAGCACGCTTCGCTGCACAGGACGACGCCGAGTTCGCCAGGGTGCGCCGCGGACCAGCCCGCGACCACGTTGAGCGCGTTGAGACCGGCGTTGCAGCCCATGCCCACGATGTCCGACCGGCTGCAGTGCGGGTCGATGCCCAGCTCGCGGATGATCAGCGCGCTGAGGCCGGGGGTCAGGAAACCGGTCGAGGTGACACAGCAGAGGTGACGCAGGTCCGAAAGCGTCGCTCCCGCCGACTTCAGGCAGGCTTCGAGCGCGCGGCAACCCATGTCGACGGCGATCTTCTTGTGCTTGTCGAGCAGATCGCCCTGCGGCTCGGCCGCGCGTGCGCCGCCGGGCTCCTCCGGCGGCAGGGTGAGGAAACGCCGCTCGATGGCGCTGTTCAGGAAGACCGAGCGGATCTTGGGGTCTTCGATGCCGAGGATCTCGAGAAGTTCGGCTTGCGAGTAGGACGCCGAGGAGACCGCGGTCCCCACGCCGGCGAACCGGGTGATCTCGGTGAGTCCGGTGAGGACGGAAAGGTCCTCGGCCGGTTCGATGATGGCAGTCATCGGTACATCCACCCCCATGTTCTGAGCTTGCTCCGAAGCAGCTGCTTGACCTGCGCAGCGGGCATTGGTCTCACCTTTCGCGGATCTCAGTGGACATTTCCGAAATTAGGCTTCGCCGATCTCGATGGTCAACGCGTCCAAGCCCCTTTCGCGCCGGAAACCGTTACCGGCTCACGATTCGGGACCGGGGAATCGTGTCGCGAAAGCCACTTTCGGGACACGCGGCGGGCGACTGTCTCAAGTAGACCGGACGCGCAGTATTTCGGGCGACCTGTCCGTGAAGGCCTCCTTGCCTACCTTCAGGGTAGGGAAGGAGGCCTTCACTACGCCGCCGACGCCAAGCACTCACGGACGCCGGTAGATCGTCATGGAGTGGCCCACCCTCTCGACCGGCGTGCTGCCGGCGATCAACGCCGCCAGATCACCGGTGGCGCCGCCGCTCTGGCCGCCTCCACCGGTGCCGCCCCCGCCCATGGGGTCGTCGAAGGCGCCCAGGATCGCGGAATCCGACACGGCGAGCACCCCGTGCACCTGGTCCGCGGGGACCGTGAGCGGGTCGGCGGCGTCGATGCCGTAGTGGGACGGCAATCCGCTCCCCTGGTAGACGAGCCAGGTGCGCTCACCCGCGTAGTCCTTCTTCAGGCGGTCCGCCAGGCGGCCCAGGTCCTGCCCCCAGTCGACGTTCGAATCCAGCAGGTACCTATGGGTGTTCTCCGGGCCGCCGAACGCCTCGTTGGAGTACGGGAGGTAGTACGGGAACGTCATCAGCGAACTGACCGCGGCGAAGGCCACCACGAGCACCGCCGCCGCCTTCACCCACCGTCTCCGGACGACGACGACCGCGGCCGCCGCGACGGCCAGGAACATCGGCGCGAAGGCCAGGTACCGCACGCCGTTGTCGCGGACGATGACCATGGCCGTGGCCATCAGCAGGGCCGTCGGGAGGAGCACGTACGGCGCGGCCGGGCGCAGCCGCCGGACCGACAGCAGCACGGCGGCGCCCGCCAGCCAGATCGCCAGCGCGCCCAGCGGCGTCTTCACCAGCAACGCGGCGGGCCCGTAATACCAGAGCGATCCCGTGTAGTGCCTGCCGAACAGGAAATTGTTCCACACGTGGTCTTCGAGTTCGAACTGGAACCGCATGCCGTCCCGCAACGGCTGCGGGAACGGCAACCAGTCGACGAGGGTGCGCATTCCGTGCAGCGGTTGCATTCCCTCCGGCGTCTCCCAGCGCAGTCGCGGATCCACGACGAGGTAGGAGGCCCACACGACGGCGATCGCGATCAGCGCCATCCCGGCGGCCGCCAGCAGGCCGCGCCCGATCAGCAGCGCCGGGGTCTTCAGGTCGAGTCCGCGGGCACGGCGGGCGTGCCAGACGGACAGCACGGCCAGCGGGATCAGCACCGGAACCGCCACCAGGGAAAGCACTTTCGTGGCCGTGGCCGCGCCGAGGGCGAGCCCGGCGAGCGGGAGGTAGCGGCCTGGGCGGCGCCGGGCGCGCCACACCAGCCACACCGACGTCAGCAGGAAACCGGCCACCGGCACATCGAGCGTCGCCAGCGATCCGTGCGCGATGACGTCGGGTGAGAACGTGAACAGAGTGAGCGCCAGCAGCCCGCCGGCGCGGCCGGCCAGATCGGACGCGAACGCGAAGACGACCAGTCCGAACAGCAACGTCAGCAGGATCACCGGCAGCCGCGCGAACAGCATCAGCCGTTCCGGGTCGTTGCCCGCCTCGTAGACGACGTGCTTGCCGAGTTCCCACTCGTGGCCGGTGAAGCCGGGGGCGACCTTCGGATCGGTGAGGGCCACCCCGGTCGCGATGATGAGCTTGCCCATCGGTGGATGCTCGGGGTTGTACCGCAGGCTGTGCTCTTCGAGGTAGACCACCGCGGTGCCGACGTAGACCGGCTCGTCGATGGTCGGGGACTGTTCCACGGCGGTCGTGATCATCGCGAACGCCATCTGGCCGAGCAGGGCGATCACCGCGGCGGCCAGCAACCAGCGCTGGTGGCGTCGCGCCCAGGCGATGAACGGTTCTTTCCGGTCCGGAGTGTCCATTGACGGCTGAAGGCCATCGGTCGTCAAGTTCGGCGTCCTTCCCCCGGCGGACCGGTGCGCCCGGACCGCCCTGGATATCGATTACCCGGTCGGGCGCCCGCGCCTTCGAGGGCCATCACGGTCGGCGCCGCCGTTTCGGCGGCACCGAGTCGGGTCCGTGATGGCCCTCGTCGGCTGGGCGCTGAATGGAAGAGAAAGTCAGACGGAGAGCGGAAGAACGGACAGCCGCCGTTCGATTTCCAGGCTGGCGTTGTAGTCGGGGAGCATTCCCTGCCCCTCCGCCTCGGCGAGCGTGAGGGCCGCCGTGTCCCGTTCGGACAGGATCGGCACGACGTCGGTGTCGATCGGCAGGCCGAGCGCGGGGTCCAGGGGCGAGAGGGCGAGTTCGTTCTCCGCCACGTAGGGCGAGGAGATCATGTACGACATCACGGTGTCGTCTTCGAGCGCCACGAAGGCGTGGCCGACACCGACCGGGAAGTACATCGTCCGGAAGTTCTCCTGGTCCATCAGGACCGCGTCCCATTTGCCGAACGTCGGCGAGCCGACCCGGATGTCGACCACGATGTCCAAGGCCTTGCCGCGGGGGCAGTAGACGTACTTCGCGGTGCCCGGCGGGGTCACGGTGTAGTGGATACCCCGCACCACACCGCGTTTCGACCTGCTGTGGTTCGTCTGCGCCACCGGGAAGAGCGGGCCGCCGTGGGCCTCGATGAACGCCTCTTCCTGGTACGGCGAAACGAACAGGCCCCGGTCGTCGGGGAAGACGCGCGGGGTGAACTCGAGCGCGCCTTCGACGGCGAGTTTGCGTGCTTGCACGGTTTTGCTCCTGTGGTCAGAGGGTGGACAGCACTTCGCGGACCGCGTGGATGATCTTGTCCTGGAGGTCGGGCAAGAGCGCGGGGTACATCGGCAGCGAGAAGATCTCGCCCGCCAGCTTCTCGGTGACCGGGAGCGAACCCTTCTCGTAACCGAGGTGGGCGAACCCGGTCATGGTGTGCACCGGCCACGGGTAGCTGATGTTCAGGTGGATGTCGTACGCCTTGAGGCGTTCGAGGATCTCGTCGCGCCGCGGGTGCCGCACGACGTACACGTAGTACACGTGCTCGTTGCCAGGGACGGTCTTCGGCAGCTTCAGCTCGGTGTCGCCGAGGGCGTCCACATAGCGCTGGGCGACCGCCCGGCGGCCCGCCGTGTAGGCGTCGAGCCGCTTGAGCTTGCGCCGCAGGATCTCGGCCTGGACCTCGTCCAACCGGCTGTTGTGGGCAGGGGTCTCGACCGTGTAGTAGCGCTCCTCCATGCCGTAGTACCGCAGGCGGCGCAGCTTCGCGGCCACGGTCTCGTCGGAGGTGAGGGTCGCGCCGCCGTCGCCGTACGCGCCGAGCACCTTGGTGGGATAGAAGGAGAACGTGGCCGCGTCGCCGGTCGAGCCCGCGATCGTGCCGTTCTGCCGGGCGCCATGCGCCTGCGCGCAATCCTCCAAAAGGGACAGTCCGTGCTTCTCGGCGAGTGCCTTCAGCGGCGCCATGTCCACGCACTGGCCGTACAGGTGCACGGGCACCAGGCATTTGGTGCGTTCGGTGATCGCGGCTTCGACCTGGCCGGTGTCCATCAGGAAGTCGTCCTCGCGGACATCGACGAAGACGGGGGTCGCGCCCGTGCCGTCGATGGCGACCACGGTCGGGGCGGCGGTGTTCGACACCGTGATCACCTCGTCGCCGGGGCCGACGCCCAGTGCCTGGAGGCCGAGCTTGATCGCGTTCGTCCCGTTGTCGAGGCCGACGCAGTACCCGACGCCGTGGTACGCGGCGAATTCCGCTTCGAACCCGCGCAGGCTCGCGCCGAGCACGAGCTGGCCCGAGTTGAAGACCGTCTCGACCGCGTCCAGCAGGTCGACCCGTTCGGTCTCGTATTCGGCGAGGTAGTCCCATACGCGCGTGGTCATGTGCGAGCCTTTCCGTGAATTGGGGTGGTCAGCGCGGCGACGGTGCGACGCACTCCTTCGGGCAGTGAGATCTCCGGACGCCAGCCGGTGACCGCCCGGAACGGCGTGGAATCGATGGTGACGCTGCGAAGATCCGTCGACGGCGCGTGCGACGGAGGCTCGACACAGAGCACGTCCACCGGACCTCGCCCGGTGTGCTCGGCCATTTCCTTCGCCACGAGCCGGAAGACGTCGGCCAGCTGGTCTCCCCGGCCGGCGCCGAGCAGCCAGTGGCCGCCGACGAGTGCCTCCGGGGCGGCCAGTGCCGCGGTGAACGCGGCCGCGATGTCCTCGACGTGGACCAGGTCGCGGCGCACGGTGCCGTCGCCCCAGATGGTGAGGTCCTGCCCGTCGAGCGCGCGCCGCGCCATGGCGGACACGACACCGCGGTCCTGGTTCGCCCCCTCGGTCATCGTCTCGCCGAACACCGTGGGCAGCCGCAGGCTGATCCCGCGCACGCGGCCGTCGGCCGTGGCCTTCTTGAGGACCTGTTCCGCCGCCAGCTTCTGCTGGTCGTACGGGGTCCCCGGCTCGTCGGTCTCGCTCCCGTCGATCGGCTCGCGGGGCGGGACACCGACCTGCGACGCGGCACCGCCGTAGACCACGAGCGGCTTTCCGCCGACCACGTCGACGAGATCCCGCATCACGCCCAGGTTCACGCGTTCGGCCTCTTCGGTCTCGGCGACCCGCCAGCCGCCGTCCGCGAGGAGCAGGTACACGATCGCGTCCGAACCCGCGATGGCTTCGGCCAGCGCGGCGCGGTCGGTGAGATCGGCGGCGACGACGGTCGTCTCGGCCTGGCCTTCGGGCGGCGTGAGCCGCCTGCGCGACACCGCTCGCAACCGGATCGGTTGCCGCGCCAGCGCGCGCGTGACGGCCGAGCCGACGAAGCCCGACGCCCCGAGGACGGTGATCTGCTTCATTTCATGCCTCTCGTTGCGGCTGTGCTGACGCGGCGTTGATACAGGCGAGGAGGGTGCGGGCTTCGACGTTGACGTAGTGCCCGTGCCGGGTGAGCGCGGTGAGCTGGCCGGGGGTGACCCAGGCGTAGCCGGGTGGGGCCTCGACGGTGTCGTCCGCCTCGATCGCGAGATACCGGGCCCGGACGTTGAGGAAGCGGCCGCCCTCTTCGGAATGCATGGCCTCGTAACGGATCCGCCATCGCGGCGCGTTCAGCACGAAGTCCAGGAAGGGCGGACGGCCCTCCGCGGGCAGATGCGCGTAGTTCCGGGGCGTGCACTGGACGGTCGGCGCCAGTTCGACGGTGTCCAGGAATCCGCCGTCGGCGCGGGCGTGGACCAGCACGTGCGGCACGCCGTCGATCTCGCGGACGAGGAACGCGACCACACCCGTGCCGACGGATTCCAGCAGCGGCTGGGTCCAGCTGATCTTCTCGCGGTTGCTGCCTTTCACCGCGACCGCGAGGACCTTGAAGTACCGGCCGTCCTCGTGCTCGATCGCTTCGACACCCTGCTTCCAGCCGCAGACGTCCGTGAGCGGGATGCGCCGCGCGCGCACGTCGTGGCGCGAACGCTCGTTCGTGAACCAGGACAGGAGCTGGACGTCGGACAGCAGCGCGCCGGGAGTCTCGTCGTGGTACGGCAGACAGGACAAGACGCTCCTGGCGTTCATGTTGATCGTCTCGTCTTCGTGCATCAGCTCCGCGATCTGGCCGAGGGTGAGCCAGCAGAAATCGTCCCACATCGGCACGTCGTCGACGGTCTCGACGATCATGTTGCGATTGGACTTGCGGAAGAACCACGAGCCCTGCTCTGCCTGGAGGACGTCGACGATGATCCGTTCCGGGTCGGGCGGGGCGAAGTACTCGATCAGTTTGACGTTCGTGCCGCCGTGCGCCTTGGTGTAGTTGCTGCGGGTGGCCTGCACGGTCGGCGAGAGCTGCACCAGGTTCGGGTTCCCCGGCTCCATCTTGGCCTGCATGAGGAAATGCAGGACGCCGCCGAACTCCTTGGCCAGGATGCCGAGAATCCCCACCTCGGGCTGTTTGATGACCGGCTGCCGCCATTCGCGGTACGGGCCGTCGCCGTGGGGGCCGTCGGCCTCGACCACGTGCAGCCCCTCGATGGCGAAGAACCGTCCGCTGCTGTGCACGAGGTTCCCGGTCACGTCCTCGAACCGCCACTGGTCGAGCTCGGCGAACGGAATGCGTTCGACGTGGAAGATGTTGGCCTCACGGCGTTCGTCGATCCACAGGCGGACGTCCTTGGTCGGCATGTGGACGCCGTCGGTCGTCGCGGCCGACAACGCGATGCGGTCGGCGTGGTCGCGGCCGGCGCGAGGGCGCACCGTCACGGGTGCGAGAAGAGGCAGCATGGACCTCACCTTTCGTAGGCGGTCGTGGGGGGGGGGTTGGGGTGGGAACCCAACCCCCCCCCCCCACCCCCCCCCCCCAATGCTCAAACAACCGAACCCCGCCACCGAAACCCAACCGGCCA
>NZ_JBWKEC010000056.1:0-30134 GCF_056435645.1 Amycolatopsis sp. NPDC043889 | reverse complement strand
GGGGGGGGGGGGGGGGGGGGGGGAAGGGGGGGGGTGGGGGGGGGGGGGGGGGGGGGGGGTGTTTGGGGGGAAACCCAAAACCCCCCCCCACGACCCCCTCGACCCGGCATCGCCTCGCTCCGGTCGCGAAAGTCCCGCTCAGCACCTCACGCGTGCGATGAAGGGGCCTTTCATCGCGAATTTTGCAATGAAAGGCCCCTTCATCGCAGCAACCGGTGGGCTCGCGCGGCTGTCAGTCGAAGACCAGCGTGATCTTCCCGCCCGCGTGACCGGTCGCGCTCTCCCGGTGCGCCTCGGCGGCATCGGCGAGCGCGTAGCCGGAGCCCAGCTTCAGCTTCAACCCGCGCGCGACCAGATCCTCAAGCACCGCCGCGCTTTCTTCCCCACCGGCCGAGAACTTCAGCCCCTGGGCGTACGCCGCCGGGTCCGCGATCGTGATCAGCCGGTCGGGTGATCCGAGCAGTTCGACGGACTCACCCAAGACACCGAAGCCCGCCGCGTCGAACACCGCGTCCACGCCGTCCGGCGCGACCGACCGGACCCGCGAAACCCAGCCGTCGCCGTACTGGACCGGCACCGCGCCGAGTTCCTTCACCTCATCCAGCGACGAGGCCCCGGCGAGCCCGACGACCGTGGCGCCCAGCGCGACGGCGGCCTGCGTCGCGATCCTGCCGACCTGGCCGCTCGCGCCGTGGATCACCACCGTCTCGCCCGGCTTGACCTCGAGTTCGCCCAGCACCCGCAACGCCGTCTCCCCGGCGATGGGCAGCGCGGCGGCCTCGGCCCACGAAAGTCCGGCGGGTTTGCGGATGACCTTGCTCGCCAGCGCGTACTCCGCGTACGTGCCGGTGTCGGACCAGCCGAAGACCTCGTCACCGACGGCGAAATCGGCGCCTTCGCCCACCGCGTCCACGACGCCCGCCAGCTCCAGGCCGAGGATGTGCGGGAATTCGACCGGGCGGACCTCCGCCATGGCGCCGGACCGGATCTTCCAGTCGATCGGGTTGACGCCCGCGGCCTTGACCGCGACCCGCACCTGACCCGGGCCGGGCTCCGGCAGCGGGACCTCGGCGGACCGCAGGACGTCCGGTTCGCCGTACTGGGTGATGGTGATCGCTCGCATGTTCACTCCTATCGGATTCCTTCGCTGCGATCAGTCAACCGGCGTCCGGCCCCCGCCCGAACCAGCCGGACGAGCAGTGTTCACTAGCCGGGAGAGCAGCGTCCCCGCGCCGGAACGCGCTTAGTGTGGAGCCATGGACCCGCTGCACGTGCTGAGCCAGGTCGAGTACATGCTCGCCGCTCCGCGCCCCGAACTCCTGCCGCGCTTTTCCGAGACGGCCGCGGCCGTGCTGCCGCACCGCGCCGCCGCCATGGAGACCGGTGACTGCTCCCGCCTGCCGATCAAGGTCCACGGGGATCCGGAGATCACCGGCGCGGTCACGAGCGCCGAGCTTCAGCGGCTCGCCGCGCTCGGCGTCCCGGGGCGGGCGGTGGTGGCCGAAGAGACACTCGGCGGGAAACGCCGGAAACTCGTCGTGCTGACCTCGGCGCCGGTGATCGGCAAGGGCGCGATGATCGCGCTGGTCCCCGCCGACGACGAGCCGTCGGACAGCGCGCTCGAATTCGTCGCCAAGCTGTGGGACATCGTCAGCGTGAACGCCGCCCAGCGCGCCACCGACCCCGAGCCCGCCGTCCTGGAGAGCAACATCGCGGCGGCCACCGCGCGGGCGCGGGCGATCACCGATCTGGGGCAGACCCACGCGACCACGTTGACGTCACTGCTCTCGGTGCTGCGATCACGGCGGCTCGGCGACGCCGCCGCCCGGCAGACCGCGACCGACCTCGCCGCGGCCGCGCTGGTCGAACTGCGCTCGATCGCGGACCGCGACCAGGAACTCTCGGCGGAGCCCGCGTCGGAGGCGTTCGGCACTCTCGTCACGCAACTGGCTCCTTTGGTGCGCCACGACGACGTGACCGTCGACCTCGCCGGGCCGGACGACGAACGGCCGCTCCCGCAGGACATCGCGCACACCGCCCGCACGGTCTCGCGCGGTCTGGTGCTCTCCGCGCTGGAGCGGGACAGCAGCCGGGTCCGGGCGTCCTGGCGGATCGACGGGCAGGCTCTCCGGGTCACCGTGCGCGACGACGGCCCGGACGTCGCCCGCGCCGTGCCCGCCACCGGGCTCACCGAGCGGATCACCCCGCTCGGCGGCCGCTGGGAGGTCGACGCCGTCCCCGGCTGGGGCGCCACGATCACCGCGATCCTGCCGCTGGGTGTCCAGGAAACGCCGGAACTGCGCCCGCTCGACCGGCTCAACCCGCGCGAACTCGAAGTCCTCGCCGGGATCGCGCGCGGGAAGCGCAACCGGCAGATCGCCGAAGAGCTGGCGCTGACCGAGCACACGGTGAAGTTCCACGTTCGGAAGATCCTGGGGAAGCTGGAGGTCACGTCGCGCGGGGAGGCGGCCGTGCTGGCGCGTGAGCTGCGCCTGGAGTCGGTGTCGTGAGCTTGACCTCCACCGAGCTGGAGGTTGCAGGCTCGTCGTATGACGATCACTGGGGACAAGGCCGAACCGAAGGGTGTGCTCTGGACACCTGAGCACCGCGTGACCACCATCGGGCTGCTGCTCATGGTCACGCTCATCGCGTTCGAGAGCATGGGTGTCGCCACCGCGATGCCGACGATGGTGGCCGACCTCGACGGCCTCGCGCTGTACGCCTGGCCGTTCACCACGTTCCTGGTCGCCAGCGTGGTCGCGACCGTCCTTTCCGGACGTCTCGGCGACCGCAAGGGCCCGGCGCCCGCGCTGCTCGCCGGTACCGCGTTGTTCGCCGCCGGGCTGCTGGTCGCGGGGCTCGCGCACGACATGCCGCTGCTCCTGCTCGGCAGGGCGTTGCAGGGCTTCGGTTCCGGTCTCCTGCTGGTCTCGGTGTCGCTGCTGATCGCGCTCACCTTCAGCGACCGCGAACGTCCGGTGATCTACGCCGCCAACGCCGCCGCGTGGGTGCTGCCCGCGGTGATCGGGCCTTCGATCGCGGGCGTGGTGACCGTGAGCGTCGGCTGGCGCTGGGTGTTCCTCGGGCTGATCCCGCTGACCGGGATCGGGCTCGCACTGCTGGTCGTCGTCACGCGCAAACTGCCGGCCCACGTACCCGGCGAATCCGCCGTTCGCGCCGGTGTCGTGCCCGCGGTGGTCGCCGCCCTCGGCGTCGCCGCGCTCACCTGGGCGGCGCAGCACCCCTCTCTCGCGGCACTGGCCTACGGCGGCGCCGGTCTGGTCGCCCTCGCCTACGCGCTCCGCAAACTCCTGCCCGCCGGGACGCTGACGTCGCGGCCGGGGTTGCCGACAGTGATCGCCTCGCGTGCGCTGATCGCGGGCGCGTACGCCGGGATGGAGGCCTACCTGCCGCTCACGATGACGGAGGTCCACGGCTACAGCCCCGCGCTGGCCGGGCTGCCGCTGACGGTGACCGCGCTGGGCTGGTCGGCGGGGTCGATGCTGCAGGGCCGCATGCTCGACTGGTCGCGTGAAGCGTCGCTGCGGACCGGGTTCGCGCTGGTCGCGGCCGGTTTGGCGATCTTCGTCTTCGTCCCGCTGCCGTCTTTCCCCAGCTGGATGGCGTTCGTGGCGTCGGCTGTCGGCGGCTCCGGGATGGGGATCGCGATGCCCGCGATCTCGGTGTTGCTGCTCCGCTACTCGCCGGAGGCCGAACGCGGGTTCAACACCTCGGCGCTGCAGCTCGGCGACTGGGTCGGATCGGCTCTGACCATCGGTTTGGGCGGGGTTCTGCTCGCTTCACTGGCGTCGGCGAAGGAGCCGTCGGCGGCGATCTTGGTGCTTTCGGTGGTGCTGACCGGCATCGCGCTGCTGGGGGTGCGGCTGACCGGCCGGTGGCCGTCGGATATGAGCGCCGCCACCCGCTGAGCAGGGTGGGCTTGGTCACGCCCCGGAGCGGTCTACCCTGGTGTGGCGATGACCTATCTCGACCACGCGGCGACCACCCCGATGTTGCCCGAAGCCGTAGCGGCGATGTCCGAGGCGCTGTCCACAGTGGGCAACGCCTCCGCGCTGCATTCCTCGGGGCGCCGGGCGCGCCGCCGGGTCGAAGAAGCCCGAGAGGTGATCGCGGAGGCGCTGGGTGCCCGGCCGTCCGAGGTGATCTTCACCGCCGGTGGCACGGAGAGCGACAATCTCGCGGTCAAGGGCATCTTCTGGGCCCGCAACGGCGAGGACGCCGAGCGCCGCCGGGTGCTGTGCAGCACAGTCGAGCACCACGCCGTCCTCGAGTCCGTCGAATGGCTGGAGCAGCACGCGGGCGCCGAGATCGTCTGGGTCGAGGTCGACCAGGCGGGCCGGGTCACTCCCGAGTCGCTGCGCACCGCCATCGGCGACAGCCCCGAGACGGTCGCGCTGGTCACCGTGATGTGGGCGAACAACGAGGTCGGCACGGTCAACCCGATCGCCGCGCTCGCCGCCGTCTGCGCCGAACACGAGATCCCGCTGCACACCGACGCCGTCCAAGCCGTCGGCGCGGTGCCGGTCGACTTCGCCGAGAGCGGCGCCGCGGCGCTGACCCTCACCGCGCACAAGCTGGGCGGCCCGTACGGTGTCGGCGCGCTGCTGCTCGGCCGCGACACCGCGTGCGTGCCGGTCCTGCACGGCGGCGGCCAGGAGCGCGCCGTGCGTTCGGGCACGCTCGACGTCCCCGCGGTGATCGCGTTCGCGACGGCGGTGAAGGTCGCGGTCGAAGGCCGCGAGGAGTACGCCAAACGCGTCGCCGAGCTGCGGGACGACCTGATCGAGGCCGTCCGGCGCGAGGTGCCGGACGCGGTGCTCAACGGTGGCGAGGGTGAACGCCTGCCCACGCACGCCCATTTCACCTTCCCCGGTTGCGCGGGTGACAGCCTGCTGATGCTCTTGGACGCCAAGGGCATCGAATGTTCCACCGGTTCGGCGTGCACGGCGGGTGTCGCGCAGCCGAGCCACGTGCTGCTGGCCATGGGTGCCGAACCCGCGGCCGCGCGCGGGTCGCTGCGGTTCTCGTTCGGGCATACCTCGGCGCCGGAAGACGTTGAAGCGGTTTCGAGGGAGATCGCGGGCGTCGTCGACAGGGCGAGGCAGGCGGGGCTCGCCGGGATGCGCAAGCAGACGCAGAAGCAAGAGGTGTGAGGAAGATGCGCGTACTGGCCGCGATGAGCGGGGGAGTGGACTCGGCGGTGGCCGCCGCGCGCGCCGTGGACGCCGGGCACGAGGTCGTCGGGGTGCACCTGGCGCTGTCGGCGAAGCCCGGCACGCTGCGCACCGGATCCCGTGGCTGCTGCACGATCGAGGACTCCGGTGACGCGCGGCGCGCCGCGGACATCCTCGGCATCCCCTTCTACATCTGGGACTTCGCCGAGCGGTTCACCGAAGAGGTCATCGAGACCTTCGTCGGCGAGTACGCCGCGGGCCGGACGCCGAACCCGTGCGTCACCTGCAACGAGAAGATCAAGTTCGAAGCGTTGCTCGACAAGGCGATGGCGCTCGGCTTCGACGCGGTCGCCACCGGGCACTACGCCCGTCTGTCCCTTGTGGACGGTGTGCCGGAGCTGCGCCGCAGCGTCGACTCCGGCAAGGACCAGTCGTACGTGCTGGCCTCCCTGACCCCGGAGCAGCTGCGGCATTCGCTGTTCCCGCTCGGCGATTCGTGGAAGACCGACGTGCGCGCCGAGGCCGCGAGCCGTGGCCTGTCGGTGGCGAAGAAGCCGGACAGCCACGACATCTGCTTCATCCCGGACGGGGACACGAAGAGCTTCCTGGAGAAGCGGCTCGGCCAGCGTCCCGGGCAGCTCGTCGACGCCGAGACCGGCGCCGTGCTCGGTGAGCACACCGGCGTGCACGGCTTCACCGTCGGCCAGCGCAAGGGACTCGGCATCGAGGCGCCGGCGCCGGACGGGCGGCCGCGCTACGTGCTCTCGCTGGAACCGGTTTCGGGCACCGTGAAGGTCGGTTCCGCGCGGGACCTCGGCGTGAACGTGATCGAGGCGGACCGCCCGATCTGGCCGAGCGAGCGGCCGCTGGACGGCCCCACCGAATGCGTCGTGCAGGTGCGCGCGCACGGCGGGATCGTCGAGGCCGTCGCGGAAGTCTCCGGCGACGAGGTGACCATCCAGCTCCGTGAGCCGCTGCGCGGCGTCGCGCCGGGTCAGGTCGTCGTGCTGTACCGCACCGACGCCGCCGAAGGCGACCTCGTGCTCGGCAGCGCGAAGATCTCGGGGACCCGCTGACCCCTCCCGCATTTCGTCCTCTGAATGCGGTCCTTGCGCGTGCAACTACCGCATTCAGAGGACTAAATGCGGCAGAGGTCAGAACTTCAGCTTGAAGCCGGTGTGCGTGGCCTCGAAACCGAGGCGCTCGTAGAACCGGTGCGCGTCCTCGCGTTTCACGTCCGACGTCAGCTGCACGAGGGCGCAGCCCCGCCGCCGTGATTCGTCGATCGCCCACCGCATCAGCTCGCCGCCGAGGCCGGAGCCGCGATGGCTCGCCCGCACCCGGACGGCCTCGATCTGCCCGCGCAGCGCGCCTTTCCTCGCCAGTCCGGGAATGATCGACAGCTGGAGTGTGCCGACGGCCTCCCCGCCGTCGTCGGCGACGATCAGCAGGTGCGCCGGATCGGCGTCGATCTGCTCGAAGGCCACGAGGTACGGCGAGAGGTCGTCGGCAGAGTCACGGGTGCTGCCGATCTGGTCGTCGGCGAGCATCCCGACGATCGCCGCGACGTCTTCCCGGCGCGCTTCACGGATGATCATGAGGCGTAGTGTCGCACCCCGTCGTTCTCGGCCGCGGTGAGTTTCCCTTGGGCCACCAGCAGATCCAGATGCGAGCCGGTCTCGAGCACGGCGAGCATCTGGTTGAACGGGTCCATGTCGGGAAGCTTGCGCTGCTTGCGCGTCCAGCCAAGCCGCAGCGCGACCTCGTACGCGGTCGTGACGTCCGCGGTGATCTCGGCGCCCATGACCTCGAGCCGGTCCCGGTGGTGCTCCAGCAGTTCGTCGACGCGGGCGTGGACGCTGCCGGTGACCGGCCCGTGCGCGGGGAGCATGCGCCGGTCCGGCATCTCGCGGACCAGGCGCAGGGAGTCGAGATAGTCGTGCAGGGGCAGTTCGGTCGGCACTGGCTGGAAGCCGATGGACGGCGTGATGTGCGGCAGCACGTGGTCGCCGGAGAACACCAGCCCGGCCTCGTCGTCGACGAACACGACGTGCCCGTCCGTGTGGCCGGGCGTGTGCACGATGTCGAACTCCCGGCCGGGCACGACCGGGCGTTTGCCGGGGACGAGCCATTCGTCGGGCTGTTCCCACAGATGCGCTTCGGTGTGCCGGACACCGCCGAAGGCCTTGGCGAGTTCCTCGACGACCGGCCCCGCGCCGCACCGTTCGAGCAGGCCGACCTGCGCCTCCATCGGGAACCGGTCCGGGTCGCCGGAGCGGACCAGTGACGACTCCTCCCGCTTCCCGAGCCCGATCCTGCCGCCGAATTCGCGGCGCAGTTCCACGGCGAGGGTGTAGTGATCGCGATGCACGTGGGTGATCAGGAATTCGTCGATGTCGCCGAGATCGGCGCCGAGCGCCTTCAGCCCGCGCGAAAGCCGTTCGCGCGCCGACTCCAGCGCCCAGCCGGAATCCACGAGGACCAGGCGGGTTCCGTCGGTGACGACGTAGACATTGACCGCGCGCAACGCGTCGTGCGGCAGGGGCAGCGGGATGCGGTGGACCCCGGGCGAAACCGTGTAGACGCCTGGCTCGGCCCAGTCCCGTTCGCCGTTTTCGGGCAACGGCTCCATGGTGACCTCCGTCCCGGACGCACTCCAGCGTGCCGCCCCAGTCCCTCCACTTTGTGCCGCCGGAAGCCGAGTGTCCACTTGAGTGGGGTGAGACCCCGGTCACTTGCCCCACTCGCATTTCGTCCTCTGGATGCGGTCCTTGCGCGTGCAACTACCGCATCCAGAGGACGAAATGCGGAAGGCGCTGCGTCAGCCCTTGTCGTCCTGCTTCAGCGCGGTGTCGATGGTCAGCGCCGAGGCGACCACCATCGACGCCAGCGGATCCCGCAGCGGCCGGTGGATCTCGACGACGTAGTTGTCGGCGGTGGTGAACGCGGCCTTCACGAAACCGCCCCAGGTCTTGGTGATCCGCGCGATCTCGACGTCCGCGTGGTCCTTGATCGCGAAGTTCCACGCCCGCCAGTTCTCCGCGAAGATCCCGCCGACCTTCCGCCCGTCGACCACGAAACCCAGCCGGATCTTGCCGAAGACGTTCTCCTGCACGATCTCGCCGATCGGGGAGTCGTCGGCCTTCGTCACGAGGAACCGGGATTTGAACACTTTCGCCGGCCTCGTCACCTTCAGCACGGTGCTGTGGTTCGCGTCGCGGATCTCGAAGCGGTGGGTCAGGAACTGGTCGTAGTTCGTGAGCAGCCGGATGGCCTTCTTCACCGTGCTCTGCCCGACCTGGACGACGCCGCCGAGGCGGTTGCCGTGCTGGTCGAACACCCCGAACTCGTTGGCCATCTCGATGAGTTTCGCGCGCTGGTTGACCACCAGCACGGGTTCGGAGAACAGCGTCCCGCCGCCGGCGACACCACTGCCGCGGGTTTGGGTGCCCCTCGCCGCCTGCGCGCGGATCTTCTCCGGGTCGTGCGCGCCTTCGATGTCCAGCTCGATCATCTCGGCGTCGTGCGACGGCCGCGTGTTCGCGGTCCAGGCCTGCCCGTCCCACCACCGGTACAGCCGGGGGTTCTGCCGGTCGGGATACCAGCCGGCGGGCTGTGGGGAGCTCGTCATGGCAGGTCAGCGTAATGCGCCGGGCGCCGGATCGGGCTCGTCGACGGCAATTGCGTCGAATGTCCGTGTCCTCCCCCGCCCCGCCGCCCCGCCGGGTCGGACCAAGGGGAGAATCCGGGTGTGAACGAACGACCTTGGCCCCTTGGCGCGGCCACCGCGATCGGTTCCCTGCCCGGTACCGATCCGGTCGAGGCCGCTTCGATCGTGTTCGGCGAACTGCCCGATTTCCCCTGTATGCCCGAACTTCCCGCCCGCGGCGTCGGGGCCGACATGATCGGCCGGACGGCGGCGCTGCTGGTCGACCTCGCGGTCGAGGTGGTGCCGAGTGGTTATCGGGTCGCCGCTCGTCCCGGGCACGACCACCGCCGGGCCCTCGACCTGATGAACTGGGACCTCGACGCCGTCCAGGAGGCGCGGGAAAAGGCGGGCGCCGCGCCGCCCGCCTTCAAGATCCAGGTCGCCGGGCCGTGGACGCTCGCCGCGAACATCGAGCTTCCGCGCGGGCACCGGATCCTCACCGACAAGGGCGCGCTGCGCGATTTCGCCGCGTCGCTGCTCGACGGGCTGGCCGAGCACGTCGCGGAACTGAAGTCGCGGATCGGCGCGCCGGTGGTGATCCAGTTCGACGAACCGTCGCTGCCCGAGGTCCTCGCCGGTGATCTCCCGACGGCGTCCGGCTACGGCACGGTTCCCGCCGTGCCCGCGGCGGAGGCGCGCGAACTGCTGTCGACGGTGATCTCCGGGGCGGAGCGTGTCACCGGTCAGCCGGTCGCGGTGCACTGCTGCGCCGAAAAGCCGCCGATCTCGTTGCTGCGCGCGGCGGGGGCGCGGGCGGTCGCCTTCGATTTCACCTTGCTGAGGGGCGCTTCGCCCGCGCAGCTCGACGAGATCGGCGAGACGCTGGACTCCGGGACGACGCTGATGCTCGGACTCGTCCCGACGACCGACCCCGGTGTCCCGGTGGAGCTGCGCGACGTGGTCACCCCCGTGTTCAACCTCGTCGACCGGCTGGGTTTCCGCCGCGAGATCCTCGCCGAACGGGTCGTGCCGACCCCGGCGTGCGGTCTCGCGGGCGCCACCCCCGACTGGATGCGCCGCGCGCTCACGCTCAGCCGGGAGGCGGGCAAGGCTTTCACCGAACCGCCTGAAGGCTGGTGAGCGGCGCGGTAGCGTGCCCGTCATGCGTTTGTTCCGCCGTTCCCGCAAAACCGAGGACGTCCCCGACCCCCGCACCGCCTGGCCGGAGCAGCCGGTCCCCGAGGACGCGGCCGCCGCGGCGGCGAAGTTCTGGGAGGCATGGTTCGCGCTCCTGCCGGAGGTCAGCGCCGCCCTCGGCGATCGTGAACCGCATCGGGTGGAACACGACCTCTGCACCATCGTCGAGGCACTGCACCCCCGGCTGCACTTCTCCCTCGATCGTGGGCACCGGGCGATCTACTCGCTGGTGCTGACCGGCCAGGAGGATCCGGAACTGCGCCCGTACACCGACGCGTGGAAGGCCGCGGCGCCGCCGGAGGACGCCATCTGGGAGTACCACGATTCCGTGCCGCCGGTCCCCGATCCGAGTGAGGTCACCGTCAACCTCGGCGAGACGCGGATCGCGCTCGCCGACGTGCGGGTGACCGCGAAGGTGGACGAATCAGCCGGACGGGTGGACGTGACCGTGTTCCATCCGCTGATCGACGAGCTCGCGCCGGAGACCCGGACGACCATGACCTTCCTGCCGCTGGACGCCACGCTGGGTGAGCGGGTCGCGGCCGAACGGCTGGGCAGGGTCGAGCTGGTGACCGAGGCCCAGGACGGGCAGCTGACCCTGCTGGAACTGCGCGAGGTGGTCGGCAGGCTGTCCGGAAATGTCGGTACCCCCGACTAGAGTCACCCCCGTGAGCAGCGAACTTCCCGAAAACCCCGAGCCCGTGCAGGATGTCAAGGACGTCCCCGCCGACGTCCGTGAAAGGCATGCCGAACTGGCGGAGGAGATCCGCGGTCACCAGTTCCGGTACTACGTGCTGGATTCACCGATCGTGTCCGACGGCCGGTTCGACGAGCTGCTCAACGAACTCCAGGCCATCGAGGACGAGCATCCCGGGCTGGTGACGCCGGAGTCGCCGACGCAGAACGTCGGCGGCACGTTCTCCACCGAGTTCGTCGCGCACGACCACCTCGAGCGCATGCTCAGCCTGGACAACGTCTTCGACACCGAAAGTTTCGAGACGTGGGTCGAGCGGGTCCAGAAGGAGATCGGCGCGACGAAGTACCTCGCCGAGCTGAAGATCGACGGGCTCGCGATCAACCTGCTGTACGAGAACGGCCGCCTGACCCGCGCGCTGACCAGGGGCGACGGCCGCACCGGCGAGGACGTCACGCTCAACGTCCGCACGCTGGAGCAGGTGCCCGAGCGGCTGAGGAGCACGGACGAGTTCCCGGTGCCCGCGCTGGTCGAGGTCCGCGGTGAGGTGTTCTTCCGCGTCGAGGACTTCCTGGCGCTGAACGCGAAGATGGTCGAGGCGGGCAAGGATCCGTACGCGAACCCGCGCAACACCGCCGCCGGATCGTTGCGCCAGAAGGATCCCAAGATCACGAAGTCCCGCAACCTGCGGTTGATCTGCCACGGTCTCGGCAAACGTGAGGGCTTCGAACCGAAGCGCCAGTCCGAGGCGTACGACGCGCTCGCCGCGTGGGGCCTGCCGGTCTCGCCGCACAGCAAGGTGCTCGGTTCGGGCAAGGAACTGCTGGAGCACATCGAATACTGGGGCGAACACCGGCACGACGCCGAGCACGAGATCGACGGCGTCGTCATCAAGGTCGACGAGGTCGCGCTGCAGCGCCGTCTCGGCACGACCTCGCGGGCTCCGCGCTGGGCGATCGCCTACAAGTACCCGCCGGAAGAGGCGATCACCACCCTGCTGGACATCCAGGTCAACGTCGGCCGCACCGGGCGGGTCACCCCGTTCGCGGTGATGGAGCCGGTGAAGGTGGCCGGGTCCACGGTGGCGATGGCGACGCTGCACAACCAGGAAGAGGTCAAACGCAAGGGCGTGCTGATCGGGGACAAGGTCGTCATCCGCAAGGCGGGCGACGTCATCCCCGAGGTGCTCGGCCCGGTCGCCGACGCGCGCACCGGCGAGGAGCGCGAGTTCGTGATGCCGTTGCGCTGCCCCAACTGCGACACCGAACTGGCGTACCAGAAGGAGGGCGACATCGACATCCGTTGCCCGAATTCGCGGTCCTGCCCGGCGCAGTTGCGGGAGCGGCTGTTCCATCTGGGCGGCCGCGGCGCGTTCGACATCGAGGTGCTCGGCTACGAGGCCGCGGTCGCGCTGCTCGACGCCGGTGTGGTGCACGACGAGGGCGACATCTTCGATCTGGACGAGGAAAAGCTGCTCCAGGTGGAGCTGTTCCGCACCAAGGCGGGGGAGCTGTCGGCCAACGGGCGCAAGCTGCTGGACAACCTGGAGACGGTGAAGGACCGTCCACTGTGGAAGGTCATCGTCGGCCTGTCGATCCGGCACGTCGGCCCGACGGCGGCGCAGGCGCTCGCGCGGGAATTCGGTTCCCTGGAACGGATCGAGAACGCCTCGGAGGAGGAGCTCTCCAGTGTCGACGGCGTCGGCCCGACCATCGCGCGCGCGGCGAAGGAGTGGTTCGAGGTCGACTGGCACCGCGAGATCGTCGAGAAGTGGCGTGCGGCGGGCGTGCGGATGGAGGAGGAGCGCGACGAGTCCATCCCGCGCAACCTCGAAGGCCTGTCGATCGTCGTCACCGGTTCGCTGAACGACTACTCCCGAGACGAGGCCAAGGAATACATCATGGCCCGCGGCGGGAAGGCGGCCGGTTCGGTGTCGAAGAAGACGGCGTTCGTCGTCGTCGGTGACGCTCCGGGCACGAAGTACGACAAGGCCGTCCAGCTGAAGGTGCCGGTGCTCGACGAGAACGGTTTCCGCGTGCTGCTGGAGAGCGGCCCCGAGGTCGCGGCCGAACTGGCTCTGCCGACCGAGGAGGAAAGCGGTGAGTGATCTGGAGATCCGGCCCGCCCGGCCCGACGAGCTGACAGCGGTCGGGGAGCTCACGCTGGCCGCGTACTCCGCGGAGCGGACCCTCGTCGACGGCGTGGGCTACGCCACCGAACTGCTCGCCGCGGCCCGGCGGGCGGAGCTGGCCGAACTGCTGGTCGCGGTGGACGCGGACGGCACGCTCGTCGGCACGGTCACCATCGCCCGTCCGGGGACGCCCTTCGCCGAGCTGTCCCGCGAGGGCGAACTGGAGTTCCGCATGCTCGGCGTGCTGCCCTCGGCGACCGGACGCGGCATCGGCGAGGCCCTGACCAGGGCGGTCATCGCGCGGGCGCGGGAACTCGGCGCGGCGCGGGTGGTGCTGTGCAGCCTGGAGACGATGACGCGGGCGCACCGGCTCTACGAGCGGCTCGGTTTCGTGCGGCTGCCCGAGCGGGACTGGGAGCCGCATCCCGGGGTGACCCTGATCGCGTACCGCCTGGAGCTCACCTAACCCCCGCATTTAGTCCTCTGAATGCGGTACTTGCGCGTGCAACTACCGCATTCAGAGGACGAAACGCGGAGTCAGCTGTCCAGCACGACGGCGACGATGCCCGCGAAGTGCGCCAGCCGCGCCACCTCGGCGGCCCGGAAGTTCGGCCCGCCCGGCCGGGCGACCAGCAGCGCCTTCCCGGGCTTCCCCAGCGGCGTCGCCGCGAGTTCGGTCCCCAGTTCCTTCCACGTCTCCGGCACCCAGGCCTCCTCGGCGTCGAGGATGGTGGCGCGTTCCAGCGGCAGCCACGGCAGGTCGGTGATCGGCGTCTCGGGCGCGGCGTTGGACGACGCGAGCCGGATCGCGCCGGCCTCGGCGTGCTCGACGACCACGGCCCAGCCCGCCCGGATGATCCGCGGCACCCCTTCGGCGAGGATCTCCAGCCCCGAAGCGGGCTTCGCGGCGATCTCCTCGACCAGTTCGAGCTCGCGATGGGTGTCCAGGACCCCGGCGTACGGGCGGACGGCGTCGACCTCGACCCCGTCGACGCTTTCGGCGGCGGTGATGAGCGCGTCCGGCAGCCTGCCGGACGGGATTTCGACGACGAGGTCGTCGACGGCGACACCGCCGCCGCGTTCGACCACGTCCACGCTCAGGATGTCGGCGCCGACGGTGCCGAGCGCGGTGGCGACCGCGCCGAGGGTCCCCGGGGTGTCCGGTAATTGGACCCGGATCAGGAACGACACACGCGCCCCTCTCGCCTCAGGCGTCCCAGCCTCGCCGTGGAACGCGCTACGCCGGGCGCCGATTGTGACAGACCGGACGAGGTAATGGGGACCGACGTCCGGGGCGCGGGATAACGAACCAGGCACTCCTTACCCGACATGGGAGCGCAGGCCGCGGCATAACCCAGTCGAGTCCGCCGACGCCGCCACCATAGACTTGCAGCTTCCGACAGAACCCGCACAGCACACCCCGGGAGTCACCCGCGTGCCCAACATTTCCCGCGACGAGGTCGCACACCTCGCCAAGCTGGCCAGGCTTGCCGTCACCGAAGAGGAGCTGGACGTCTTCGCGGGCCAGCTCGACCAGATCCTGGACTCGGTGGCCAAGGTGAGCGAGGTCGCAGGCGAGGATGTCCCGCCCACGTCGCACGCCGTGCCGCTGACCAACGTGTTCCGTGAGGACACGGTCCGACCGGGGCTGACCCAGCAGCAGGCGCTGGCCGGTGCGCCTGCCAGCGAAGAGGGTCGTTTCCGGGTGCCGCGGATTCTGGGAGAAGAACAGTGACCGAACTCATCAAGCTGACCGCCGCCGAGCTGGCGGAGAAGATCCAGTCCCGAGAGGTCTCGGCCGTCGAGGTCACCCAGGCCCACCTGGACCGGATCGCCGAGGTCGACGACCACATCCACGCCTTCCTGCACGTCGACACCGAGGGCGCGCTCGAAGCCGCCCGCGCGGTGGACGCCGACGTCGCCGAGGGCAAGGCGCCGAAGTCGGCGCTCGCCGGTGTCCCGCTGGCGCTCAAGGACGTGCTGACCACCAAGGGCATCCCGACCACGGTCGGTTCGAAGACCCTGGAGAACTGGCTCCCGCCGTACGACGCCACCGTGACGCGCAAGCTGCGCGAGGCCGGTGTCGTGGTGCTCGGCAAGACCAACATGGACGAGTTCGCGATGGGCTCCTCCACGGAGAACTCCGCGTTCGGCCCGACGCACAACCCGTGGGACCACGCCCGTATCCCCGGCGGTTCCGGCGGTGGCTCCTCGGCCTCCATCGCGGCGTTCGAGGCCGCGATCGCGATCGGCACCGACACCGGTGGCTCGATCCGCCAGCCCGGCGCGGTCACCGGCACCGTCGGCGTGAAGCCGACCTACGGCGGTGTCTCCCGCTACGGTCTCGTCGCCTTCTCGTCGTCGCTCGACCAGGCCGGCCCCTGCGCGCGGACGGTGCTCGACGCCGCTCTGCTGCACGAGGTCATCGCCGGGTACGACCCGATGGACTCGACCTCGATCGACGCGCCGGTCCCGCCGGTGGTCGCCGCGGCCCGTCAGGGCCTGACCGGTGACCTCAAGGGCGTTCGCGTCGGCGTGGTCAAGGAATTCGCCGGCGACGGCTACCAGCCGGGCGTGTTGCGGTCCTTCGAGGCCGCCGTCGAGCAGCTGCGCGCGCTCGGTGCCGAGGTCGTCGAGGTCTCGTGCCCGAACTTCACCTACGCGCTGCCCGCGTACTACCTGATCGCGCCGAGCGAGTGCTCGTCGAACCTCGCCCGGTTCGACGCCATGCGCTACGGCCTGCGCGTGTCCGACGACGGCGAGCACAGCGCCGAAGAGGTCATGTCGCTGACCCGTGAGAAGGGCTTCGGCCCCGAGGTCAAGCGCCGCATCATGCTCGGCACGTACGCGCTGTCCTCGGGCTACTACGACGCCTACTACGGCTCGGCGCAGAAGGTCCGCACGCTCATCACGCGGGACTTCGAAGCCGCCTACGAAAAGGTGGACGTGCTGGTCTCGCCGACCACACCGACCACGGCGTTCAAGATCGGCGAGCGCGTCGACGACCCGATGGCGATGTACCTGGCGGACCTCTGCACCATTCCGTCGAACCTCGCCGGCAACGCCGCGATGAGTGTCCCGAGTGGACTGTCGCACGAGGACGGCCTGCCGGTCGGCCTCCAGATCATGGCCCCCGCGATGGCCGACGACCGGCTGTACCGCGTCGGCGCCGCCTACGAGGTCGCACGCGACGCCGCCAACGGTGGCTCGCTGGTGCACGAGGTTCCGGAGCTGGGAGGAAAGAAGTGACCGCCGTGGTTGAGTTGATGGACTACGCCGACGTCATCGAGCGGTTCGACCCGGTGCTGGGCCTCGAGGTGCACGTCGAGCTGAACACGAACACCAAGATGTTCTGCGGCTGCGCCAACGAGTTCGGCGGCGAGCCGAACACCAAGGTGTGCCCGACCTGTCTCGGCCTGCCCGGTTCGCTGCCGGTTGTGAACGGCAAGGCGGTCGAGGGTGCGATCCGCATCGGGCTGGCGCTCAACTGCGAGATCGCCGAATGGTGCCGGTTCGCCCGGAAGAACTACTTCTACCCGGACATGCCGAAGAACTTCCAGACCTCGCAGTACGACGAGCCGATCGCCTTCAACGGCTACCTCGACGTGACGCTGGACGACGGCGAGGTCGTGCGCGTGGAGATCGAGCGCGCGCACATGGAGGAGGACACCGGCAAGTCGCTGCACGTCGGCGGCGCCACCGGGCGGATCCACGGCGCCGAGCACTCGCTGCTCGACTACAACCGCGCCGGCGTGCCGCTGATCGAGATCGTCACCAAGACGATCGAGCACACCGGCGGCCGTGCCCCCGAGGTCGCCCGCGCGTACGTGAGCGCCCTGCGGGATCTGCTGCGCGCGCTGGACGTCTCCGACGTCCGCATGGACCAGGGTTCCCTGCGCTGCGACGCGAACGTCTCGCTGATGGCCAAGGACGCGACCGAGTTCGGCACGCGCACCGAGACCAAGAACGTCAACTCGCTGCGCAGCGTCGAGCGCGCCGTGCGCTACGAGATGACGCGCCAGGCGGCGATCCTCGCCGAGGGCGGGTCGATCAAGCAGGAGACGCGGCACTTCCAGGAGGCCGACGGCACCACGTCGCCGGGCCGCACCAAGGAGACCGCCGAGGACTACCGGTACTTCCCGGAGCCCGACCTGGTCCCGATCGCGCCGTCGCGCGAATGGGTCGAGGAGCTGCGCAAGACGCTGCCGGAGATGCCGTCGGAACGCCGCAAGCGCATCCAGCGCGAGTGGAACCTGACCGACGAGGCACTGCGCGACCTGCTCAACGTCGGCGCGGTCGACCTGGTCGCCGCCACCGTCGAGGCGGGCGCGACCCCGGACGAGGCCCGCAGCTGGTGGGTCAACACGCTGGCGCAGGAAGCCAACTCCCGCGAGATCGAACTGGCGGAGCTGGCGATCACCCCGGCGCAGCTGGCCGAGGTCATCGCGCTGGTGAACGCCGGTGAGCTGACCAACAAGCTGGCCAAGGAGGTCGTGCAGGGCGTGCTCGCCGGCGAGGGTTCGCCGTCCGAGGTCGTCGAGAAGCGCGGCCTGAAGGTCGTCTCCGACGACTCCGCGCTCATCGCGGCGGTCGACGAGGCGCTCGCCGCGCAGCCCGACGTCGCCGAGAAGATCCGCGGCGGCAAGGTGGCCGCGGCCGGGGCGATCGTCGGCGCGGTCATGAAGGCCACCAAGGGCCAGGCCGACGCCAAGCGCGTGCGCGAACTGATCGTCGAGCGAGTCGGTGCCTGATCTCGCTTTGAAGAAGGTCACCTGGCGTGAGTGGCTCGGCCTCGCGGCCGGGCTGCTCGCGCTGGTGGCCTTGTTCCTTCCGTGGACGACGCTGACCGCCTCGCGCCCGGAAATCGAGGACGCGCTGACGACGTTGCCCGCCGACGACGTCACGCGCGACGCGTGGCGCTCTGGCTTCCTCGCCTGGGCGCCGCTTTTCCTCCTGTTCTTGCCCGGCGTGGCCGTCGTGCTGTTCGGCCGAGTCGACGCCGTCCGCCGCGCGGGCCTGCCGCATCTGTGGCTGATGGCGGCCATCGGCGCGCTGCTGCTGATGGTGCTCGGCTGGACCACCCTCGACTGGCAGTTCGACGCCGATCAGCGCGGGATCTTCTCCGCCGCCGGCATCGAGATCGGGACCGGGCTCGGCCGCTACGTCGGCCTGCTCGCCGCTGTCGTCTCCGCGGTCGTCGCGTTCTTCGACGTCCGCCTCCTTCGCGCCGAGACCCGTACTCGCCGCCCCTGATCGATCTCTTCGTTCGTGCGGAGAGCCTCATACGGCGTTGACAGGTGACCATTTGGTCACCTAATTTTCCCGTATGACTCACACACGCAGGACGCTGATCACCGTGCTCGTCGCGCTCCTCTTCGGGGCACTGTTCACCGCCACGCCGGCGGCCGCCGAAGAGCGCTCGCGCGTCCATGAAGGGACGATCGACGGAGCGGACTACCTGGTCAAAGTGCCGAAACGCTGGAACGGCACGCTGGTGCTCTACAGCCACGGGCTCTATGTGGAGGAATGGGGGAAGCCGGAGCAGATCATGCTGGCCACCAGACCCGAGACCGAGTCTTGGCTGCTCGATCAGGGCTACGCGCTGGCCGCGTCGAACTACAAGGGCGTTTACGGGCACGCGATCGAGGAGGCCCTGACCGATCAGATCGCCTTGCTCGACTGGTTCGAGGCCAAGGTGGGGAAACCGCGGCGGACCATCACCAGCGGGATGTCCATGGGCGCCGTGATCTCCCTGAAGCTGGCCGAGAACAACCCGGGCCGGTTCGACGGCGTCCTGACGCAGTGCGGCGAGTACGACGCGAACGGCACGTGGAACAGCGCTCTGGACGTGCTTTTCGCGCTCAAGACCCTGCTGGCTCCGGACGCGGACATCGACCTCGTCCGGCCTCGCGACCCGCAGGGCGCGCAGGCGGCGCTCGAAGCCGTCGTGGCCGAAGCCCAAAAGACCGAGGCCGGCCGGGCCCGGATCGCGCTGGCCGGGGCAGTGGGCACCGTCCCGGGCTGGGCGCTCGCGCACGAACCGGAGCCGACGGACCCCGCCGACCGTCTCGCGCAGCAGGCGTTGTGGGTCACCGGGGTCTACGTGTACGGCTACGGACCGTCCGCACGTCCCGAAATCGAGCACCGGGCAGGCGGGAACCCGTCCTCGAACGCCGGGATCGACTATCGGCGTCAGCTCGCCCGTTCCAGTGGGCTCGACCTGGTCCGCCACGCCTACCGCGCCGGAGGCGTGGATCTGGAAGCCGATCTCGACCGGCTCGCCGTGGCCCCGCGGATCTCGGCGGATCCGAAGGCGCAGGCCTACATGCACCGCTACATGGTGGCGCGCGGCACCACGCCGTCACCCGTGCTGACCGCGCACACCACCGGAGACGGCGGCGCCATCACGGGGCAGGCCCGGTGGTACGGCGACCAGGTACGGCGCAACGGCGATCCCGGTCTGCTGCGGCAGACCTACGTCAGCCGGGGCGGTCACTGCTCGTTCAACGCGGCCGAGGAGATCGTCCTGCTGCGCACCCTGCTGTCCCGAGTGGACTCCGGCCACTGGCGGTCCACCGATCCGCGCCGGCTCACCGCCGCCGCGACCGCGCTCGGCCCCGCGTATCGGCTCGTGCGGGAGCTGTTCGACCCGCAGGGCAAGGAGAAGGAGATGGCGCCGTTGTTCACCCGGTTCACGCCGCCTGCCCATCCGAGGCCGTCCAGGTGAGGCCGCTCAGTCCTTGCCGCCCCCGCCGGAGCTGGCCGACGGCGTGATGATGACGACGCGGTCGTCGCTCGAAACCGGGGTGCCGCCGTCCTTGTTGACCGTCCCGGCGAGCGCGATCTGCGGGTTGACCATGCTCATCGCGGACAACCTGCCGAAGGTCTTCGGCGGCTTGCCGACCTTGCCGTCCATGAAGACGTTGGGCTTGCCGGTCACCGCTCCGTCCGGGGTGACCGGCAGGTTCTGCAGGTTGCCCGCGATCGACGTGGTGATCGAGAGATAGCCGGTGGCGCCGACGAAATCGGCGCAGCCCGCCACCCCGGGCCTGTCGGTCCAGCTCCAGGCCGGGGTGGTCAGCGGCTGGCCACCACGAAGCCGGTACAGGACGTCCTTGTCGGCCAGCCTGTCGGTCAGCCACACGCGGGAACCGGTCTGGTCGCGGCAGATCCCGCCGGGGGAGTGCACGCCGGTCGAGAAGACCGCCGAACCCGGTGTGGGGTTCCCCGCGGCCGGTTTGCCGGACGTGTCGATGCGCAGCACCTTCCCGGCGAGTGACGCGGGATCCGCGGCGAGTCCGGGATTGCCCGCGTCGCCGGTGGCGACCAGGAGCGCGCCCTTGGCGTCGGTGCTGATCGCGCCGCGGTTGCCGGTGGAGCCCTTGGGGATGCCGGTCAGCACCGGTTTCGGCGCCTGGCCCTTCGCCAGCCGGACGACCCGGTTGTCGTTCGGGGTGGTGATGTAGGCGAAGACGAGCTGGTCTTCGGCGAAGCCCGGGGAGAGGGCGAGCGAGGTGAGGCCGCCGTCGCCGGAGCCGTCCACGGGGACGGTCGCCCAGTCGGCCGGGTCCTTCTCCGCGGCGGCGAGCAGGATCCGGCCGCTCTTGCGTTCGCCCGCGAGCGCGCTGGGCGCGGTACCGTCACCGGGGATCGCGGCGACGGCGGCGACGGTGTCCAGGCAGGTCGCGATGACAGCCTTGTCGAAGTCCTTGCACCCCTGCGGCGGCGGGACCGGCGTCGGCGTCTGGTTCCGCCCGCCGCCGCGCCCGGGACCGGAGTCGCCCGCTTCACCGCCGGGCCCGACGTGCGGCGGGACCTCGGGGGACGGCGGGTTGACCGGGGTGAACTTCTGCCCGGCGGCGGTGTTGTCGAATTCGGCACACCCGGAGAGCATCAGCGCGCCGCAGGCCAGCATGGCCAGCGGCGCGGTCCATTTCCGCCGGTACCGGGTACGCACGGGGCAAGCCTAGGTGGGCGTACGTGAGCCACGGGTAAGAGGTACTGGCGGAGCTGAGATGTCCTCGAAAAAGTGGCATAAGCGTGAAACCCGCCATGGCCGAAGGCCCCGCTATCGCGGACGCGGGTTCACCGGCGGAGACACGGAGGTACTGGATACCGTGGTGATCATGACTGTGACCGTTCTCGTGCCCGACGAAGAGGGAGTGGCCGCGCTTTCGGAGATCGACGGCGTGCGTCCCGTGATGTACCGCCACGGCGAGCCGGTGCCTCCCGAAGCCGCCGAGGCCGAGGTCCTCGTGACCGGTGACCGGCCCAGCGACGAGCTCTGGCGCGCACTGCCGAACGTCAAACTCGTGCAGCTGCTGGTGGCGGGTGCCGAGGACTGGGTCGGCAAAGTGCCGGACGGTGTCCTGCTCTCGACCTGCCGCGGCGCGCACGGCGGAAGCTCGGCCGAGTGGGTCGTCGCGGTACTGCTGGCGATCTACCGCGGTCTCGACGGCTTCGCCGAAGGCCTGCGGCGGAAGCACTGGGAACGCCGGACCACCGACACCCTGCAGGGCAAGCGGGTCCTCATCATCGGCGCGGGCGACCTCGGCAGGCATCTGCGCCGTCGGCTGGAGACGTTCGACGTGCGCTGCACGATGGTGGGCGCGAACGCTCGCGAAGGTGTCCACGGCACCGACGAACTCCCCGCCCTGCTGCCCCACTACGACGTCACGGTGCTCATGGTGCCGCTCACGCAGCACACGCGCGGCATGGTCGACGCGGAGTTCCTGGCCGCGATGCCGGACGACGCGATCCTCGTGAACGTCTCGCGGGGCGCGGTCGTGGTCACCGACGCGCTCGTCGCGGAACTCGCGTCGGGACGGCTGCGCGCCGCGCTCGACGTGACCGATCCGGAGCCGCTGCCCGCCGGGCACCTGCTGTGGGACTGTCCGGGACTGCTGCTGACACCGCACGTCGCGGGCTCCGTGAGCGGGAGGCGGCAGCGCGCCTACGCGGTGGTGGTCCGGGAATTGAGCCACTATCTGGGCGGAGAGTTGCCGAAGAACCTGGTCCACGGCGAATACTGAGCAGCGTGGCGAATCTTCATGTCGGCTGTGCGATGTGGACGCACAAGGCGTGGGCCGGGCGGTTCGTCCCGCGGTCGCTGACCGCCGGGGAGCGCCTGCGGGCGTACGCCGGCTGGTGCAACGCGGTCGAGGGCAACACCACCTTCTACGCGACCCCCGCCAGGGACACCGTCGCGGCGTGGGCGCGGCAGACCGGCCCCGGCTTCCGGTTCGTGGTCAAGCTGCCCAAGGTCGTCACGCACGAGCGACGGCTCGCCGGTGTCGAGACCGAGATGCGGGCGTTCCTGGACGCGATCGAACCCCTCGGCGACCGGGCGGTCCTGTGGACTCAGCTGCCCGGCTCGTTCGGCCCGCCGGACGCCGACGCCCTCGGCCGCTTCCTCCGCCGTCTCCCCGCCGGGCTCCGGCGCGCCGTGGAGGTGCGTCACCCGGCGTTCTACACCGATCCCGGCGCGACGTCGCTGCTGGAGGGGACCCTCGCCGACGCGGACGCCGAGTGGGTGCCGTTCGACACCACGGTCTTCTTCGGGAGCCCGCCGGTCAGCGAGGCCGAGCAGGACGCCTGGGCCAAGAAACCCCGGCTGCCGCGGCGGACGCGGGCACTGACCGATCGGCCGATCGTCCGTTATCTGGGCCGGGATTCGGCCGAGGAGACCGCGCGGGGATGGGAGCCGTGGACCGAGGTGGTCGCCGGGTGGCTGCGTGACGGCCGGTCGCCGACGGTCTTCGTGCACACGCCCGACAACGACGACGCCCCGGCGCTCGCCCGCCGGTTCCACGACGACGTGCGCGCCCTGGTGCCCGGCCTCGACCCGCTGCCCGAGCCCGAACCGGTCGAGCCGGCGACCCTGTTCTGAGCCGCTCGGCCACCGGTCCGGCGGTTCGGTCGCCTGACGGGCCGGTTTCGCCTACCCTTCGCGCGTGAGCGATGACTACCAGACCAGCATGATCTCGGACGTGGCCGAGCCCGACAACGGCCCGGCCCCGGTGGAGACCAGGGGCGGGATCGACCTCGGTCTGCTCGTCCTGCGAGTGGTGCTCGGCGTGACCATGGGCGCGCACGGGCTCCAGCACCTCTTCGGCGCCTTCGGCGGGCCCGGGGTCGGCGGATTCGCCAAGGTGCTCGGCGGCTTCGGTTACACCAGCCAGACCACGCTGCTTTCGTGGATCACCGGGATCAGCGAGGTGGTCGGCGGCGCGCTCGTGCTGGTGGGCCTGTTCACCCCGATCGGTGCCGCGGCGCTCCTCGGGGTCTGCGCGAACATCGTCTACGTCAAGTTCGGCGGCGGGTTCTTCCAGCAGCAGGGGCAGGGTTTCGAGTTCGAACTCCTGCTGGGCGCGGCCTCGCTGACCGTGCTGCTCGCGGGCTCCGGGCGGATCGCGCTGGACGTCAACACCCCGTGGCGGAAGCGGCCGCTTTCGTTCGGGCTGATCGGGCTGCTGCTGGCGGCGGCCGCTTCGGTCGTGGTGCTCGTCCTCTGCCGCTGACCGCCCGCATTCAGAGGACTAAATGCGCTCGTCCCGCCCCACGGGGAGTGAGCGAAGGGCGCATTTAGTCCTCTAAATGCATGCTTGTGGCAGGCGTGCTACTTGCTCGGGTCCCGGACGGCGCCGGTGTCGGCCGAAGTCGCCATCCGCGCGTAGGCCCGCAGCGCGGCGGTGACCTTCCGGTCCCGCGAGACCGGCTGCCACGGCCGCTCGCTCGCCTCCATCTTCGCGCGCCGCTCGGCGAGGACGTCCTCGTCGACGAGCAGTTCGAGACGGCGCTCGTGGACGTCGAGCAGGATCCGGTCGCCGTTCTGGACCAAGCCGATCGTCCCGCCCGCGGCGGCCTCGGGCGAGATGTGCCCGACCGAGATACCCGACGAGCCGCCGGAGAACCGGCCGTCGGTGATCAGCGCGCACTTCTTGCCCAGTCCCGATCCCTTGAGGAACGCCGTCGGGTGCAGCATCTCCTGCATGCCGGGGCCGCCCGCCGGGCCTTCGTAGCGGATCACCAGCACCTCACCGGGCTGGATCTCCTTCTTGAGGATGGCGGAAACCGCCTCCTCCTGGCTTTCCAGCACCCGGGCCGGTCCCTCGAAGTGCCACAGTTCCTCGTCGATGCCCGCGGACTTGATGACGGCGCCGTTCTCGGCGAGGTTGCCGCGCAGGATCGCGAGCCCGCCGTCCTTGGTGTACGCGTGCTCGACGTCGTGGATGCAGCCGTTCGCGGCATCGGTGTCCAAAGAGGACCACCGATTCTCGGTGGAGAACGCCTCCGTGGTGCGGACCCCGCCCGGCGCCGCGTGGAACAGCTCGATCGCCCGCTCCGACGGTTCCTTCGCGCGGATGTCCCAAGTGGACAGCCACGACTCGAGATCCGGCGAGTGCACGGAGTGGACGTCGGTGTTCAGCAGCCCGCCGCGGTGCAGTTCGCCCAGGATGGCGGGGATGCCGCCGGCGCGGTGGACATCCTCCATGTGGTAGTCCGAGTTCGGCGCGACCTTCGACAGGCACGGCACGCGGCGGCCGATGGCGTCGATGTCGTCGATGGTGAAGTCGACCTCGCCCTCCTGCGCGGCGGCGAGGATGTGCAGCACCGTGTTGGTCGAACCGCCCATCGCCATGTCGAGGGCCATCGCGTTCTCGAACGCCTTCTTCGACGCGATCGAGCGCGGGAGCGCGGACTCGTCGTCCTGCTCATACCAGCGCTTGCACAGCTCGACGACCGTGCGCCCGGCGTCCTCGAAAAGCGCCTTGCGGGCGGCGTGCGTGGCGAGGGTGGAACCGTTGCCCGGCAGGGAGAGCCCGAGCGCCTCGGTGAGACAGTTCATCGAGTTCGCGGTGAACATACCCGAGCACGAACCACAGGTCGGGCAGGCGGAACGCTCCACAATGGACAGCCCGTCCTCGTCGACCTCGCTGCTGGCCGACGCGGCGATCGCGGTGATCAGGTCGGTCGGCGCCTGCGCGACGCCGCCGACGACCACGGCCTTCCCGGCCTCCATCGGACCGCCGGAGACGAACACCGCCGGGATGTTCAGCCGCATGGCGGCGTTCAGCATGCCCGGGGTGATCTTGTCGCAGTTGGAGATGCAGACGAGCGCGTCGGCCTGGTGCGCGTTCACCATGTACTCGCACGCGTCGGCGATGATCTCGCGCGAGGGCAGCGAGTAGAGCATTCCGCTGTGCCCCATGGCGATCCCGTCGTCGACGGCGATCGTGTGGAACTCGCGGGCGACCCCGCCCGCCTCCTTCACCGCGCCGGCCACGATCTCGCCGAGGTCCTTGAGGTGCACGTGCCCCGGCACGAACTGGGTGTAGGAGTTCGCGATGGCGACGATCGGCTTGCCGAAGTCGCTGTCGGTCATTCCGGTGGCGCGCCAGAGCGAGCGGGCGCCCGCCGCGTTGCGGCCGTGGGTGGTGGTCCGGGAACGGAGTTGAGGCACGGCTGACTCCAAGGTTCGGGATGGGACCAGGGCGAACGAGCGCCAAACTGGTCCTACCAATCCTACTCCCCGGAATCGTCGTTCTTTTCCGGAGCCTTGGCCACGTCGTCGGTCAGCCCCGAGGGATCGGCCATGCGGCCCGCGCTGACCAGCGAAATCACCGGCAGGTGACGGGTGCGTACGGCGGGAAGGGGGATCTTGGTCTCGTCCTTCAGCACTGCCTGCACCTTCGCCTTGTCTGTGATGGCGAGGCCCTTGAGCGAGGTCCACGGCAGGTCCCGCCGCCCGAACATCGTGCGGACCTCCAGCCCCTTGACCGTCGCCGTCGTGCGGGTCCGGATGACGAACACCGCCAGCGCGATCGGGAAGAGGTAGAGCCACTGGAGATACGGCACGTCGCCGAACGCGACAGGCGTCACACAAACGACGAGGAAAGCGATCGCCAGCAACGCCGTGTTCGGGATTTTGAAGACGGCCTTGCGGTCCTCGTTCGCCTGTTCCTGCTGCTTTTCTTCTGCCACGTCAAAGATGGTGCACCGCCGCCTCGAAGGCCCCGAACGCGGGTCGCGCGACACACCGGAGGTGTCCAGCATGCGGAATCGCCGTCCCGCAGAGTTGACACTCTTGACGGCGACCGGCTAGCTTCACTCTCGTGACAACGCAGACCGGCCTCGTACTTCCCAAGCGCGTCGACGCTTAGGGAAGTCTCCGCTGCGTCGACGCGCGACCCTCGTGCGACCACTCCGGTCGGCGGGGGTTTTTTGTTGCCTGGAACAATTTCACTTGCCCGACCAGCCAATGAATACCCGAACGAGTGACTAGACAAGACGAGGCAAACAGCGATGACTAGTGCCACCTCGCGAGCTGAAGCGAACTCCGGTACCACCGGTGCCCGACCCAAGCCGGCGCCGCCCGCCGGGACCCCGGTGCGGGTCACGGGCGCGCAGTCGCTCGTCCGCTCGCTCGAGTCGGTGGGCGCGGAGGTCGTGTTCGGTATTCCGGGCGGCACCATTCTCCCGGCGTACGACCCGCTGCTCGACTCGACGAAGGTCCGCCACGTCCTGGTCCGCCACGAACAGGGTGCGGGCCACGCCGCCACCGGGTACGCGCAGGCCACCGGCAAGGTCGGGGTGTGCATGGCCACCTCGGGTCCCGGCGCGACCAACCTGGTCACCCCACTGGCCGACGCGAACATGGACTCGGTCCCGGTCGTCGCCATCACCGGCCAGCAGTCCCGCGCGCTGATCGGCACGGACGCCTTCCAGGAAGCCGACATCTGCGGCATCACGATGCCGATCACCAAGCACAACTTCCTGGTCACCGACCCGGCCGACATCCCGCGCACCATCGCCGAGGCCTTCCACCTCGCCTCGACCGGCCGGCCCGGCCCGGTCCTCGTGGACATCCCCAAGGACGTCCTGCAGGAGATGACCTCCTTCTCCTGGCCGACGGAGCTGCGGCTGCCGGGCTACCGGCCCACGCTGCGCCCGCACGGCAAGCAGGTCCGCGAGGCCGCCCGGCTGATCAGCAAGTCGCGTCGCCCGGTCCTCTACGTCGGCGGTGGCGTGATCAAGGCCGATGCCTCGCGCCAGCTGATGGAACTGGCCGAGCTGACCGGGATCCCGGTCGTCACCACGCTGATGGCCCGCGGCGCCTTCCCCGACTCGCACCCGCAGCACCTCGGTATGCCGGGCATGCACGGTTCGGTCGCCGCGGTCGCCGCGATGCAGCGGGCGGATCTGCTGATCGCCCTCGGCGCCCGCTTCGACGACCGCGTCACCGGGCAGCTGTCCTCGTTCGCACCGGACGCCGCCATCGTCCACGCCGACATCGACCCGGCCGAGATCTCCAAGAACCGCAAGGCGGACGTGCCGATCGTGGGCGACTGCGCGGAGATCATCACCGAGCTGATCGAGGCCGTCCGCGCCGAGACCGACAAGTCCGCGAAGCCGGATCTGAAGGACTGGTGGACGCAGGCGAGCGCCTGGCGTGACGACTACCCGGCCGGTTACGAGTGGCCCGAAGACGGGACGCTTTCCCCGCAGTACGTCATCGAGCGCATCGGTTCCCTCGTCGGCCCGGACGCGGTCTACACCGCGGGCGTCGGCCAGCACCAGATGTGGGCCGCGCAGTTCGTGAAGTACGAGAACCCGCGCACCTGGATCAACTCCGGCGGTCTCGGCACGATGGGCTTCGCCGTCCCCGCCGCGATGGGCGCCAAGTTCGGCGTGCCGGACAAGCAGGTCTGGGCCATCGACGGCGACGGCTGTTTCCAGATGACGAACCAGGAACTGGCCACCTGCGCCATCGAAGGCGCGCCGATCAAGGTCGCCGTCATCAACAACGGCAACCTCGGCATGGTCCGCCAGTGGCAGAACCTCTTCTACTCCGAGCGGTACTCCAACACCGATCTCGGTACGCACAAGCACCGCATCCCCGACTTCACCCTGCTCGCGGAGGCGCTCGGCTGCGCCGGGCTCCGCTGCGAGACCAAGGAGGACGTCGACGCCACCATCCGGCGTGCCATGGAGATCAACGACCGCCCCGTCGTGATCGATTTCGTGGTGGGGAAGGATGCCCAGGTGTGGCCCATGGTGGCCGCGGGCACCGGTAACGACGAAATCATGGCCGTGCGCGGGATCCGCCCGCTCTTCGACGACGACGAGGTCGCCGCCGAGGCGGAGCTGAACGCCGCCACAGAAGGAGACGCCCGATGAGCGTGCACACCCTGAGCGTTCTGGTCGAGAACAAGCCCGGTGTCCTCGCGCGGGTTTCCGGACTGTTCTCCCGGCGTGGTTTCAACATCGAATCCCTCGCCGTCGGGCCCACGGAGAATCCCGAGGTGTCCCGGATGACGATCGTGGTCGCCGTCGAAGAGCTACCGCTCGAACAGGTGACCAAACAGCTCAACAAGCTGGTCAACGTCATCAAGATCGTGGAATTGGAAAAGTCCACAGCCGTGCAGCGTGAACTGCTGCTCGTCAAGGTCCGGGCCGACAACACCGTGCGCAGCCAGGTCCTCGAGACAGTGCAGTTGTTCCGCGCGAAAGTGGTGGACGTGTCGCCCGAGGCGCTCACCGTCGAAGCCACCGGCACCTCGGACAAGATCGGTGCCCTGCTGCGGATGCTGGAGCCCTATGGCATCCGCGAACTGGTCCAGTCCGGAATGGTCGCGGTCGGCCGGGGCGCCCGGTCCATCACCGCCACCTCCGCTCGATAACTTTGTAAGTCAGGAAAGGAAGTAGTACCCCTCATGGCAGTGGAAATCTTTTACGACGACGACGCGGACCTTTCGATCATCCAGGGTCGCAAGGTCGCCGTGATCGGCTACGGCAGCCAGGGTCACGCGCACTCGCTGAGCCTGCGCGACTCCGGCGTCGATGTCCGCATCGGTCTGCCCGAGGGCTCGAAGTCGCGGGCCAAGGCCGAGGAGCAGGGGCTCCGCGTGCTCACCCCGGCCGAGGCCAGCGCCGAAGCCGACCTGATCATGATCCTCGCGCCGGACACCAAGCAGCGCTTCATCTACGAGCAGGACATCGCGCCGAACCTCAAGGACGGCGACGCGCTGTTCTTCGGCCACGGCTTCAACATCCGCTACGACCTGATCAAGCCGCCGTCGAACGTGGACGTCGCGATGGTCGCGCCGAAGGGCCCTGGCCACCTGGTCCGCCGCCAGTTCGTCGACGGCAAGGGCGTCCCGGCGCTCATCGCGGTCGAGCAGGACGCCTCCGGCAACGCGCAGGCGCTCGCGCTCTCCTACGCGGCCGCCATCGGTGGCGCCCGCGCCGGTGTCATCAAGACGACCTTCACCGAGGAGACCGAGACCGACCTCTTCGGCGAGCAGGCCGTGCTCTGCGGTGGCGCCTCCGCGCTGGTGCAGACCGGTTTCGAGGTGCTCACCGAGGCCGGCTACGCCCCGGAGATCGCCTACTTCGAGGTGCTGCACGAGCTGAAGCTGATCGTCGACCTCATGTACGAGGGCGGCATCGCGCGTCAGCGCTACTCGATCTCCGACACCGCCGAGTACGGCGACCTGACCCGCGGCCCGCGCGTCATCTCGCCGGCGGTCAAGGAAGAGATGAAGAAGATCCTCGGCGAGATCCAGGACGGCACCTTCGCCCGCGAGTGGGTCGCCGAGGACGAGGCCGGGCGCCCGAACTTCACCAAGCTCGAGGAGCAGGGCAACCAGCACCCGATCGAGGAGACCGGCAAGAAGCTGCGCGACCTGATGTCGTGGGTGGACCGGCCGATCACCGAGACCGCCTAGTTGTCACCACGAAGGGGCCCTTCATCACGAAGGGCCCCTTCGTTTTGCGTATCGGAAAGCGATAGCGTGGGCACCATGAGTGAGCAGCCGGTGGACGACAAGGCCCATATCCGGCCAGACCTGGACTTGAGTGACGCGGTGTGGATCCGAGCGGAACCGGAGGGCGCGAATCTCGAGGATGCCGTCGAGTACGCGCTGGTGCCCCACACTGACGGCGTCACCTACACGGCGATGCGCCGGGCCGTCGAACCGGACGGCCACCTGCTCGTGTTCACGCCGACGGAATGGGACGCGTTCCTGAAAGGCGTCCGGGACGGCGAATTCGACCTGCCCGCCTGAGTGAGGGGTAAGGCAAAGGTGGCCTTCACGGACTTCTGGCAGGAAGTGCCGGTACCGGGTGGTCGTGGGGGGGGGTTTTGGGTTTTCCCCCCAAACCCCCCCCCCCCCCCCCCCTGCCCCCCCCCCCCCCCTTCCCCCCCCCCCCCCCCTTTGGCCCCCCCCCCTGGGATTGCCAACCCCACCCTCCCACCCCACACCC
>NZ_JBWKEC010000055.1:0-31903 GCF_056435645.1 Amycolatopsis sp. NPDC043889 | reverse complement strand
ACCCCCGCTCCACCGTAGACGTGCCCCTTCCACTCAAAGAGCCCCCCCTTGGAAACAAGCGCCGCCCAACTCACCCCGCGTTCGGCTCCGGGGGGGGGGGGGGGGGGGTGGGGGGGAAACCCAAACCCCCCCCCCACGACCACCCGGCACCAACCGCTCACGAACCGAGGCGCTACTGCCAGTGCGTCCGGTAAGCGAGCCAGCCCCGCATGGCCGCCGCGAGACGGCGCTGCGCCGCGCGGACGCCCGTCGTCGCGGGCGGTTCCGGTAGCCGGGAAGCTCGTTCGGCGTGCCCGGCCAGGGCGACACCGAACGCGGTGACCGCCCAGACCGGGACACCGGCAAGCACGGGGCGCCGCCGGAGCAGACGGTCGACGTCGGCGGGCTCGTGCCCGGCGTCGAGCAGGTACGGGACGAGCGCGACCAGATCGAGCCAGCCCGCGCCCCGCGCCGGGTAGCGCCAGTTGGTGACCAGCACCCTGCCCGGCCCGGTCCGCACCAGGTATTCGGGCTGGATGTCGTTGTGCAGCAACGTGTCCCCGGCCGACCAGGGATGCCAGGACGTCTCCAGCTGGACGAGCCGGTCGAGGTTGCGGACGGCCCAGCCGTCGAGGTCGTCCGGCGTTTCCTTCGCCAGTTCGTGCCAGCCGCGCAGGAGCGGGCCGAGATCGTCGAGGGCGTCCGGGACGTCGGGCAGCGGGCACGGCGTGAGCGTGCGCCCGAGCGCGCCGAAGGTGGCCAGCACCGCGGAGAGGTCCGGCGATCCGGGGCGCAGGTTCGGCCTGGTGCCGTCGAAGTCGGCGAACGCCAGCACCAGCCACTCACCATCCACAAAGGACAGAAGCTTCGGCGTGGGCGCCTCCGGGGGAAGCCGTCGCGCGATCGCGGCCTCCGTCCGGTAACCGCCCGCGCGCGGGCTGTCCGCCGGGATCGCCTTCAGGAAGACCCAGTGATGACCGCGGTCGAGTTCGAGCCGCGCGGCGACACCGCCGTCGAACTCCGGGGTCTGCCACAACGAGCGACGGACCACACGTCCCGAGGTTCTCTTTCCCGCCGAGGGCCTGAGGACACTGTCGAGCTCACGCTCCACGGCGTCACGCGTCGCCGACGGCAGGTCATGCCAGCCGAGGCGTGCGGAAACCGGCAACGCCCTACCACCCCCAGCGATCTCTCCGAGAGGATCGACTGTACCGAAATCCGCCCTTTCGGGTGACAACCGGTCAGGTCGGAACGGGCTTCACGTACCCGGCCCAGCGTTGGAACTCGCTGAACCCGACACGCTCGTAGACACCGAGGGCACGATGAGTGTTGTCCTGGTCGACGTTGAGCGAAGCCCGCTGGAAGCCCTTGGCCTTGGCCTGGGTGAGCGTGTGCCCGAGCAGCGCGCCCGCGATCCCGCGCCCGCGAAGGCTCGCGTCGGTCGCGACGTGGCTGACGTACAGATCCTTCACGCCGGTGGCGGCCGTATCGGAGGCGAAGTGGGCGCTCAGCACCATCGCGACCACCCGGTCCCTCTCCGGGCTCAGCAGCAGGAACGACAGGTCCGGCTGGAAGTCCTTCGCGCCGACGATCAGATGCCGCCACGCTTCCGGGGACTGCTCCGTGCTCCCCCAGTGGTCCGCGAAGGTCTCGTTACGGGACCGCAGCGTGAGGGCCTCGTACTTCTGCTCGTACGCGACGAGCGGGAACTCTTCGGGCAGCGGTTTGACCGGCGGGATCGAGCCGAGGTCCGCCCGCATGTCGACGAACCACCGGGCGTGCTCGTACCCGGCGTCCACGAGTACCTCGGAGAGCCAGCGCTGTTTGGTGTTGGCCGCGGCGTGCAGTTCCAGCGGCACGTCCGGGTGGGACGTCGCGTGGAGCTTCTTGCCCGCCTCCTCGAACCAGCCGGTGAGGCGCGCGGCGATCGCGGCGTCGCGGTACGCGGGGTGGACGAGGGTCTCGACCCGCATCATGTGCACCGGATCCGCCGCGTCACGTTTCCGGAGCAGACCGTAGGCGACCAGGGTGTCGCCATCCCAGGCACTGGTGGACGCCGTCGGCAGGTCGACGGTCGGCGTACCGATCTCTTCGGCGAGATCCTCCGCGCTGTAGTGCTCCTCGATCGGCTCGGCACGCTCCGCCTCGGCGAAGGTCTCGGCCAGTCGCGGCATGTCGTCCATGGTCAGCGGGCGCCAGGTCAGGCTCATGCGGACGAGGCTAAGCCCGCGCCTCGGGGTGACGCACTCCATTTAGTTACGCTTCCGTGGTGCTCGTGCTCCTGCCCCCTTCCGAGACCAAGGCCGCCGGCGGCACCGGCGCGCCGCTGGACCTCGACGCGCTGTCGTTCCCGGAGTTGAACCCGACCCGGGCGAAGCTGGCCGACGCGCTGGCCGAACTGGCCGTCGACGTCCCGGCCAGTGTCGCCGCGCTCGGCATCACGCCGCGGCAGGCCGACGAGGTCGCCCGCAACGCCGAGCTGTGGACTTCGCCCACGATGCCCGCGTTGCGCCGCTACACCGGGGTCCTCTACGACGCGCTCGACGTGAAGTCGTTCACCAGGGCGACGCTGGCGAAGGCCGAGAAGCGCCTCGCCGTCGCTTCGGCGCTGTTCGGGGTGGTCGCGGCGACCGACCCGATTCCCGCGTACCGGCTTTCGGGTGGCAACGCGCTGCCGTCGCTCGGCACGGTCCGCAGCGTGTGGAAGCCGGTCCTCGAACCGGCGCTCCAAGGTGTCGAAGGGCTCGTCGTCGACCTGCGCTCCGGGACCTACTCGGCGCTGGCGAAGCTCCGCCCGGACGCGGTGACCGTGCGCGTCGTGACCGAGGACGCGAAGGGCAACCGGACCACGGTGAGCCACTTCAACAAGGCGTACAAGGGGCGACTGGCCGCGGAGCTGGTGAAGTCGCGCAGCGAACCGTCCACTGTGGAGCAGCTGATGCGGGTCCTGACGAAGGCGGGCCTCGACGTCGAGCGCACCGGAGACCACAGTATCGAACTGCTCACCGGCGACGGGGCGCATTAGTTCCGTACCCCTACGGGCTCCTTCCTCGGTTGTTCCGCCAGGTGCACATGCGGAAAGTGATTTCCAGCCACCTGGAAAGGAACCACCGTGAACAGAAGACAACGGCTACTGGGGATCGCCACCGCCACCCTCGGCTGCCTCTCGGTCCTCCTGCCCGCTCCGGCGGCCGCCGCGAACCTGCCCGCCGTCACCCCGACGGATCAAGCGGTCGTCCCCGGTGGACTGCACACGAACTCCATCGGCGGCACCCCCGCCTCGGTCCGGGACTACCCGTTCATCATCGCGGGCCTGCGCGAAGGAGGGACGCGGCCGCAGGGCCAGACGTGCACCGGATCGGTCGTCGCGCCGCGCAAGATCCTGATCGCCGCGCACTGCAAGGACGCGGCGGGCGAGAAGTCCTTCCTTTACGGGCTGGACGACCTCAACGCCGGTGGCGGGACGCGGATCGGCGTCGTCAGCTACGAGAAGCACCCGAAGTACGTCAACTTCGACCAGGGCTACGACGTCGCGGTCGTCACCACCGACGCGGACATCCCGGTGCCGGGTGGCCAGTACGCGAAGGTCGCGACGTCGGCCGACACGGAGCTGCACAAGCCGGGCAAGTCAGGGCTCGGGCTCGGCTACGGCAAGAAGGACCACAACGACGACACCCGCAACGTCGAACTGCACAAGTTCACGCTGCCGATCGTCCAGGGCAGCAACTGCAACGGCGTCGGCGCGGGCTTCAAAGACGCCACGATGATCTGCAGCGGCTACAGCGACGGCCGCGTCACGATCCTGCCCGGCGACAGCGGCGGGCCGCTGATCGTGGACGGCAAGGTCGTCGGTGTCGCGTCCTGGAGCCGCAGCGATTTCAAGTGGTACAGCGTGTACGGCAGGCTCAACAACGAGATGGGCGACTGGGTCAAGCAGCAGATCGGCGAGCCGCAGAACCCGGAGACGTTCTCGCTCGGGGTGACGCCGTCGGCCCTCAAGGTCGAGCCGGGCAAGTACGTTTCGGCCACGGTGACCAGCAAGCCCGGCAAGAACGGCGCGGAGAAGGTCGATCTCAGTGCTTCGGGACTTCCCGATGGCGCGACGGCCACGTTCCAGCCCACGTCCATCACGTCGGGTGAGTCGGCGAAGGTGAGCATCGAGGTTCCCGCCGGTACGGCCGAAAAGGACTACGCGGTCACGATCTCGGGCAAGGGCACCATCGACACCGCGACCACGAACCTGACGCTGACCGTCGGCGACGGCGCGCCCCAACCCGGCGAACTCAAGGTGGGCCTGAGTCCCACCAGCGGGACATCGCAGCCCGGCTTCTTCAGCAACGTCTCGGTTTCCGCCACCGGGGGCACGGGCGCGATCACGCTGTCGGCGTCCGGGCAGGGTCTGCCGTTCGCGCCGTTCTTCAGCCCGAAGACGATCTCGAGTGGCGGCAGTTCGACCATGCAGGTGGTCGCGCCGTTCCAGCGCGGCACGTACCCGGTGACCGTCACCGCGACGGACTCGGCGGGCAAGACCGCCACGGCGACCTACACCCTCACGGTCCAGTAAGCGAATGCGCGTGAAGGCTCCCTTCCCTCGGCTGAGCCGAGGGAAGGGAGCCTTCACGCGCTCGCCAGCACCGCCATCGCGGCATTGTGCCCGGGAATGCCCGAGACGCCGCCACCTCGCACGGCGCCCGCACCGCAGAGCAGCACCCGCTCGTGCGCGGTCTCGACGCCCCAGCGGCCCACCTGAGCGGCATCCGCCGCGTAAGGCCACGACAGATCGCGATGGAAGATGTGTCCCGCGGGCAGCCCCAGCTCGGCTTCGAGGTCCAGCGGCGTCTTCGCCTCGATGCACGACCCGCCGTCCGGCGAACGCAGCACACAATCCTCGATCGGCTCGGCCAGCACACTGTCCAAAGAGGACAAGGTCGCACGCAACGCCTCCTCTCGCGCGGTGTCGTTTCGCCCCTCGAACAGCCGCGCGGGCATGTGCAGACCGAACAACGTCAGCGTCTGCACCCCGGCCGCCTGTTCGGCCGGGCCGAGGATCGACGGATCGGTCAGCGAATGGCAGTAGATCTCGCACGGCGGCAGCGACGGGATCCGGCCCGCGGCGGCCTCCGCGTAGGCCGCCGCCAACTGTTCGTAGCCCTCGTTGACGTGGAACGTCCCGCCGAACGCCTCCCGCGGATCGACACTCGCATCGCGCAGCCTCGGCAGCCGTGACAGCACCATGTTCACCTTGAGCTGCGCGCCTTCCGGCGCCTCCGGCGGCTCTTCCCCCAGCAATCGCGCGAGCACTCGCGGCGCGACATTCGACAGCACGTGCCCGCCGCGCACGGTGAATTCGTCGTCGCCGAGCCGGTAACGCACCGACCCGCCGGGATCGACGGACAGCACCTCGGCACCGGTCACCAGCCGCGCCCCGGCCGCCCGCGCGGCCGACGCGAGCGCCCCGGTCACCGCGCCCATCCCGCCCACCGGCACGTCCCAGTCGCCGGTCTCGTTGCCGATCACGTGGTAGAGCAGGCACAGGTTCTGCCGGAAATCACCGGCTCCGGCGAAAGTGCCGATCAGCGCGTCGGTCAGGACGACGCCGCGGACGGTGTCGTCGCCGAACATCCCGGTGAGCGTTTCCGAGATCGGCCGTTCGAACAGCGCGTCCCACGCCTCCGGCTCGATGCCCGAACGCAGTTCCTCCCTGGACACCAGCGGTTCGGTCAGGGTGGGGAACGTCCGTTCCGCGACCTGGGCCGTCATCGCGGAGAACCGCCGCCACGCCTCGAAGTCCTTTGTGGACCCGGTGAGCGCGGAGAACGACGCCGCCGTACGGCCGTCGTCGCCCGTGTCGACAAGGAGACCACCGTCGCCGACGGGCGTGTACGACGACATCCGTCGCCGCCGGAGATCGAGGCCCAGCCCGAGATCCGCGATGATCTTGCGTGGCAAGAGGCTCACCAGGTACGAGTACCGCGACAGCCGGACGTCGACGCCGGGAAAGGCCCGGAACGACACCGCCGCCCCACCGACCTCGTCGCGCCGTTCCAGCACCAGCACCGAGCGGCCGGCCCCGGCCAGGTAGGCCGCCGCCACCAGGCCGTTGTGCCCGCCACCGACGATCACGGCGTCGTAGGACTCCATGCAAAGCCTCCCAGCGAAAAACGACAGTGCGCCGCGGTCATCGTGACCGCGGCACACCGCCGTTCGCAAGGACTCAGAAGGTGATGGAGAAGCCTTCGATCGTCCCGCTGTCGAACCGGTAGACGTCACGGACCCGCAGCTTCCAGGTCCCGTTCGCCGGTTCGGACGAGGCGTTCACCGTGTAGGACGTGTGCACGCCGCCCGCCTCGCCGATCCCTCCCGCCTGCTTGAGGCCGAACACCGCACCGCTCGGCCCGATCAGGTCTATCGCCAGGTCACCGGTGTAGGTGTGCGCGATGTCGACCTTGACGGGCAGCGTCGCCGACGCCTTGCCGTCGCAGCCTTCCTGCGTCACCGAACTGGTCACCGCGTCACCCGCGTCCGGAATGGACACCGGTGTCGTGTTGGATTTGGCCCCGCACGTCGGCGTGGGGCCACCGCCGCCGATGAACGACACGTTCAGCAGTTTGTTGACCGTGCCGGACGGCAGCCCCTTGAGCACGCCGTCGGAAGCGTTGTTCACCAGCGCGTCCCGCGTCTGCTGCGCGGTGGCACCGGAATTCGCGGCGAGGTACAGCGCCGCCGCCCCGGCCACGTGCGGCGTGGCCATCGACGTCCCGCTCATGTTCGCCGAACCACCGTTGGACGTGGACAGCGACGTGATGTTGCTGCCAGGGGCGAAGATGTCCACGCACGAACTGTGGTTGGAGAACGAGGACTTCGCGTCGCTCTGGTCCGAGGCGCCGACCGTGATCGCCTCGGGGATCCGGGCCGGGCTGACGTTGCAGGCGTTCTGGTTCTCGTTGCCCGCCGCCACCACGTAGACGAAGCCCGCCGCGATGGACTTCTTGATGACGTCGTCGCCGAGCCCGACCTGGTCCATCCGCAGGCTCAGGTTCGCCACCGCCGGTTTGGCGCCGTTCGCGGTCAGCCATTCCGCCGCGTCCACGATGGCGGAGTCGGGACCGTTGCCCGAACAGTCGTTGCCCAGCACCTTCAGCCCGACGAGCTTGACCTTCTTCGCCACGCCGTAGGTCTTGCTGCCGATGGTGCCCGCGGTGTGACTGCCGTGCCCGTTGCAGTCCTTCCCGTTGCCGCCCACGAAGTCCTTGCCGATGGACGCGCGCCCCTCGTACTCCGGGTTCTCGGGGTTGATCCCGGTGTCGAGGTCGTACGCCGTGACGCCCTCGCCCGTGTTCGGGTAGGTGAAGCTCTTGTCCAGTGGCAGGTTCTTCTGGTCGACGCGGTCGAGGCCCCAGGTCGGATTGGCCTGCGTGCCGACGGCACGCGCGGTGCCGTCCTGGTAGACCGCCTTGACCGCCGGGTCGGCCGCGAGCCGTCGGGCCTGCTGCTCGGACATACCCTTGACCGAGAACCCGCGGAGCACGTTCTTGTACGCCGACCGGACCTCGCCGCCGTAGCGGCCGGTCAGCGCGGCCGAGGACTGCTCGACCGCCATGGTGCCGACATCGTGGAGCTCCACGATGTACTGATCGCCGTAGTGCTGCTTCGCCTGCACGACAACGCCTTCCGCCTCCGCGGCGAGGGCGTTGCCCGCGGCGAGCGCGGCCAGCGCGGTGGCCGCGACGGCCACCACACCGGCCCGCACGCCGCGCCGCATCAGAGACCCGCCACGTTCAGCAGCTTGTTGGTCGAACCGGTGCCCGGGCTCGTCACGACACCGCTGGTGGCGGCGTTGGCGAGACCGGAGGCGACGGCGGCGGGGGTGGCCGACGGGTTCGAGGTCAGGTAGATCGCGGCCGCGCCGGCGACATGCGGCGTCGCCATCGAGGTACCGCTCATCTGCTGGGTGCCGCCACCGTTGCGCAGCGACGTGATGCCGGTGCCCGGCGCGAAGATGTCGGTGCAGCTGCCGTAGTTCGAGAACGAGGACCGGCGGTCGTCGCTCTGGGTGGCGTTGACGGTGATGGCCTCACGGACGCGGGCCGGGCTGGTGGAGCAGGCGTCCGTGTTGGAATTGCCGGAGGCCACCGTGTTGGTGATACCCGCGGACACGGCGCGGCGCACGGCGGCGTCGACACCGGAGTCGGCCGGGCCACCGAGGCTCATGGTGAGCACCGACGGACCCTTGGCGTTCTTCACGACCCAGTCGATCCCGCTGATGATCTGCGAGTACTGACCGCTGCCCTGGCAGTTCAGCACGCGGACCGAGACGATCTTGGCGCCCTTGGCGACGCCGTAGGTGGCACTGCCGACGGTACCGGCGACGTGCGTGCCGTGGCCCTGGCAGTCGCGGGCGTCGCTGTCGTTGTCGATGAAGTCGTACCCGCTGGTCGCGCGGCCGCCGAATTCGGTCTGGCGGTAGTCGACACCGGTGTCGAGGACGTAGACGGTCGCCCCGGATCCGTTGTTCGGGTAGGTGTACTTCTTGTCCAGCGGCAGATTCTTCTGGTCGATCCGGTCCAGGCCCCAGGTCGGGTTGGTCTGGGTGCCGGTCATCTGCGCGACGGCGTCCTGCTGGACGAAGTCGACGTTCGGGTCGGCGGCGAGCCGTTTCGCCTGCGCCTCGGTCATCTTCACCGAGAAACCGTTGAGCGCGGCGGTGTAGGTCGCCTTCACCTGGCCGCCGTACTTGGCCGCGAGGCCGGCGTCGCCGCTCTTGAGCGAGACGATGTACCCGTCCGTGACGGCTCCCGGCACACCGGCGCCGCGGATCTGCCCCTCGGCGGCCGCGGCCGGTCCGGCGAAGGCCACGGTGGCCGCCGCACAGGCCCCGGCGAGCACCGCACCCGCGATCCGGTGACGTCGAAGTTCTCCACGCATTTCCTGAGCTCCGTTCACTCGAACAGGTGGTTCGCACCGGCGGGGATCCAGAGCCGGTGCCGTGACGTGCAGTCACGCATGAATCACTTTCGGGTGGCGGGACCTGCGCGAACAAGCGAGGCAACACTCCGTAGGACTACGTATCTAATAGGCGAACTCCCCTGCCCTACGAAAGTTCTGTGACGGTCCGAGTGGGTTCCGTGATCACTAAGCAGGCGCTTAAGCTGCGTTCACTCGAACGGTGTGGTTCGTGAAGCGGGGGTGACCCGGCAATGGTGATCGGTGGCTGCCGACGCGCGACGAGCTCGCCCGTGCTCGTCGGCCGTGAGGCGGAACTACGCGAACTCCTCGACGGCGCGATGCGCTCGCCGTCGGTGATCATGCTCGAAGGCGAAGCGGGGGTGGGCAAGACCCGGCTCGCCGCCGAACTGCTGGCCTGCCCCGAACTGGCCGGACGACCGGTCCTCACCGGAACCTGCCAGCCGCTGCGCGAGCCCTTCCCGTACGGCGTGGTCTTCGACGCGCTGAAGGACATCCACCCGGCGCGCGACCTCAACCCCGTGACCGGCGTCCTCGCGCCCTATCTGCCGGAACTCGCGGCCTTCCTGCCGGAGCCGCCGCCCCGGCTCGGAGATCCGAGGGCCGAACGGCACCGGCTCTTCCGCGCCGTCCGGGAACTGCTCGGCTCGCTGGGCCCGCACGTCCTCCTCGTCGAGGATCTCCAGTGGGCGGACGACGGATCCCGCCGCCTGCTGCGGTTCCTGATGACCGACCCGCCCGCGGGCCTGACCCTCCTGCTCACGTACCGGCGCGAAGAGACGCCCGGCGGTATCCCGCTCGGCAGCGCCTATCGGCCGGTGCCCGGCACCGCGCACGCGCTCGTCGCACTCCGGCCGTTGGACCGCGACGGCGTCCAGGCGCTGGTTTCGGCGCTGCTCGGCGGAGCGAACGTGTCCGCCGAGTTCGCCGCACGGCTGCACGAGCGGACCGCGGGGATCCCGTTCGTGGTCGAGGAGATCGTGCACGCGATCGGCGGCGTCGAGGGCGCGGTGCACGCCGACGGCGCGACCGCACGGCATCTGCTCGACACGGTCGAAGTCCCGGCGCTGCTGCGGGAAGCGACGGTCGAACACCTCGTCGCGCTGCCACCGGCCGCCCGGCGGATCGCCGAAGCCGCCGCGGTCCTCGCCACACCGTCCACTTCGGACCTGCTGGCCGCCGCGGCCGCGCTCACCCCCGAGCGCGCCCGCCGCGCGCTCGTCCTCGCGCTGGAACGCAACGTCCTGGTGGAGACCGGTGAAGGCACGTACGGCTTCCGGCACGCGTTCGCCCAGCGGGCCGCGTACCGCACCATCCCCGGCCCCGATCGCCAGGAACTGCACCGGCGGGCCGCGCGGCTGCTGCGCGACCGCCTCCCGCAATCCCTGGTACGGCTGGCCGAGCATTGCCGCAAGGCGGGTGACCGGGCCGGTGCCCTGAAGTACGGCGAAGCGGCCGCGGACCAGGCGTCCGCGGTCGGTGATCTCGCGACCGCGACGGATCTGCTCCGTACCCTGCTCGACGAACCGGGACTGCAACCGTCCGATGTGGACAGACTGGCGGTCAAGTTCAGCTCCGTGGCGTGCAACGGCCTCGCGCAGACCGAGGTCGTCCCGGCACTGGAGCGGCTGCTCACCGACGGCAGGCTGTCCGGACGCCTGAGCGGCGAGGTCCGGCTGGGTCTCGGGCTCCTGCTGGTGCGCCAGGCAGGCGGGCTGGAGGCCGCGAGGACCGAGATCGAGATCGCCGTCAACGACCTCGCCGACCGGCCCGACCTGGCCGGACGCGGGATGGGCGTCCTCGCGCAGCCGTGGGTCGGCGCGACCCCGCTGCGGGAGCACCGGCGCTGGATGGACCGGGTGGACGGGCTCATCGAGCGGGCGACCGACCGGCGGCTGAAGATCATCCTGCTGGCCAACAACGCGGCGTCGCGGCTGCACATCGGGGACGCCCGCGGCTGGGACATGCTGGACCGGGCGCCCACCAGCGTCGGTTCCGCCGACGAACAGCGGCATCTGGCGCGGCTGCACTGCAACACTGCCGACGCGTGCGCCTGGACGGGCCATCATCGGCGGGCCAGAAGCCTGTTGCACAGCGGGATGCAGCTGGCCGCCGACTGCGGGGCGCCGTACGTCGTCAGCACCGCCCGCGCGACGGCTGTCCACACCGACTGGCTCACCGGGAACTGGGACGGCCTCGCCGAACGGGCCCGCGCGCTGATCGACGAGTACCGCGACCTCCTGCCGGTGACCAGCGAACTGTGCCTGGTCCTCGGCCTGCTCGCCGCCGCGCGCGGCGAATGGGACGAGGCCGCCGCCCGGTTCGCCGGCACCGCGGCGGACCAGCCGGAGAACGCGTTCACGCCGGTCGCGATCGCCGCGCACGCCGGGATGGCGGGCATGCTGCTCGCGCAGGATCTCGGCGAGGCCGCCGTCGCGCAGGCCGACAAGGGACTGGAACTCCTGCGCGCCAAGGGTGTCTGGGCCTGGGGCGCCGATCTGCTGACGGCCGCCGTCGACGCGTACTGCGCCACCGGGCGGGACGCCGAAGCGCAAGCGCTGACCGACGAGTTCGAACGGGAGATCGGCGATCTCGACGCGCCGTCGACCCGGGCGGCGCTGGCCGCGGACCGCGGCCTGATCGCGGCGTCCCGGGGCGAGTACGCGGAGGCGATCGAGGCCTTCGAGCAGGCTCGGACCCGGTTCGAGGCCCTTCCCGCGCCGTATCACGCGGCCCTGATCGCCGAACGCGCCGCGCGCTGCCGTCTGGCCCGCAACGAGGACGTCGCCGAAACCTTCGCGGCGCTCGCGGAGACCTTCGACCACCTCGGCGCCACTCGCGACGCCGCGCGCTGCCGCCACGCCTTCCGGTCCACCGGCGCGGTCGCCCCGTCGCGGCGCGGCCGCCGTGGGTACGGCGACGAGCTGTCCCCCCGCGAGCGCGACGTCGCCCGCCTGCTGGCCGCCGGGCATACGAACCGGGAGATCGCCGAGGTGCTGTTCCTGTCCCGGCGCACGGTGGAACAGCACGTCGCGAGTGTCCTGCGGAAGCTGAAGGTGCGGTCGCGGAGCGAGCTGGCGGGACTGCGGTCGGCATAGGACAGGAAAGGGAACGGCGTGGCGGTGTGGCGTGGGTCGGGTTGGTCGTGAGTGGCGATTCGGGTTAGAACCCGAATCGCCACTCACGACCACCTGGGCACCCGTCACCGCCATGCTTGTCACTTCAACGCGCCGGAAATCAATTCGGTTGCGCGCGCCTGACGGCGTCCGCGATGATCGTGCGCGAACCGGCAGGGAGCCGGTGGATGCGACAGGGAGGTGCCTCGTGCTGATGACTGTCCGGGGCCTTGACCGCCCCCATCCACTCGCCCCTCGAGGCTGAGCACGACGCTCGCCCGGTGGGGCATCCCTGACTAGGAGAAACCCACCAGTGCGCAAGCACGATCTCGAAGAGTCCTACGAACAACGTCCTCGCCGCACCCGTCGTGCCCGTTTCGACGACGAGCCCGAACCCACTCGCGGCGGACGGCTCACCGAAGCCGAACGCGTCCGGCTCGCCCGGCTGCGTGAGGACGCCTACACCGAGACCGCCATCCCCGACGGCGCCGACCGCTGGAGCACGTGGGGAGACGCGGAGCACGGGCCGCTGCCGCGCCCGGACTGGGTGATCACCGAACTCGCGGCGGTGGACACCGAACTCGGCGTCCTCAAGACCGGCAAGGAGGCGGACGTCCATCTCGTCCGGCGCAATCTGCCCGGCACCGAGGGTGTCGTGCTCGCCGCCAAGCGGTACCGCAGTGGCGAGCACCGGTTGTTCCACCGCGACGCCGGCTACCTCGAAGGCAGGCGGATGCGGCGGTCGCGGGAGATGCGGGCCATGGAGTCGCGCAGCAGCTTCGGCCGGAACCTCATCGCCGAACAGTGGGCGGTGGCCGAATTCGGCGCGCTGAGCAGGCTTTGGACGGTCGGCGCGCCGGTGCCGTACCCGGTGCAGCGTGACGGCACCGAGCTGCTGCTGGAATTCCTCGGCGACGGCGAGACGGCCGCGCCGCGCCTGGCACAGGTCCGGCCGGAGCCCGAGCAGTTGCGGGAACTGTGGTTCCAGACCGCGGCGATGCTGGAACTGCTGGCGTCGCAGGGGCTCGCGCACGGCGACCTCTCGGCGTACAACCTGCTCGTCCACCGTGAGCGGATCATGGTGATCGATCTGCCGCAGGTGGTCGACATAGTGGCCAACCCCGGCGGGCTGGAGTTCCTCGCGCGGGACGTGCGGAACATCGCGACGTGGTTCCACTCGCGGGGGCTGCCGGAGCGGCTCACGGCGGTCCCGGAGCTGATCGAGGAGCTGAAGGAGATCGCCGGTCTCCGGTGACCGTCCACAGTGGCTCGCGGGGTCCTTCCCGGCACGATCACGCCGGGAAGGACCCCGCGGTGGAGACCCTGCCCACAATCGGTCCCTCCGGTTGGGCGGCCGGATAACGGTCCGGTACAGTAGTGACAGACCGCAACCGGCGGCGTGGATGAGTGGTGTCCGTCGCCTCCAAAGCCAACCGAATGGCTCGCGGTATCCGTATCAACCAATTGGCGCGCGGTGTCACGCAGACGCGGTGTGCCGGGTTCGTCCCTGTGAACGCCCATCTGTGCACACCATCTTGCCTTGCCTGCGTGCGGGCAGCCCGGGCCTCCTTGTGACGTGCCACGTCCGAGAGGCATTTGTGACAGTCACGTTCAACTCCGGCCACACCTCACCGTCGGCCCGGCAGCACCGCAAGCCGCGCACCCGCCCCGCGGGTGACGCGATGCTGCACAACGACGCCGTCGAGAGTGTCAAGGCCACCACCTGGGCGGAGCTCGGGCTTCCCGAGCCGCTGCTGCGGGCACTGGCCGACGCAGGTATCACCTCCCCGTTCCCGATCCAGTCGGCGACCATCCCCGACGCGCTCGCCGGCCGCGACGTGCTCGGCCGCGCCCAGACCGGTTCCGGCAAGACCCTGGCCTTCGGCCTCGCGATGCTGACCCGGCTCAACGGCGGCCGTGCCCGTCCGAAGCACCCGCGCGCGCTGATCCTGGTCCCGACCCGCGAGCTGGCCATGCAGGTCGCCGACTCGCTGACCCCGCTGGCCAAGTCGCTCGGCCTGTGGTGCCGCACCGCCGTCGGCGGCATGGCCTTCACCCGCCAGGCCGACGCGCTTTCCCGCGGCGTCGACCTGCTGATCGCCACCCCCGGCCGGCTGTCGGACCACGTCCGCCAGGGCACCGCGTCGCTGTCGGACATCAACTTCGTCGCGCTCGACGAGGCCGACCAGATGGCCGACATGGGTTTCATGCCGCAGGTCCGCGAGATCCTCGACCTGACCCCGGCCCGCGGCCAGCGCCTGCTGTTCTCGGCCACCCTCGACGGTGACGTCGACAGGCTGGTCCGCGCGTACCTGACCGACCCGGTCACGCATTCGGTCGCCCCGTCGACCGCGAGCGTCACCACCATGGACCACCACGTGTTCCAGGTGTCACACCAGGACAAGCAGGACATCATCACCGAGATCGGCGCCCGTGAGGGCCGCACGATCATGTTCGTCCGCACCAAGCACCACGTGGACCGCCTCACCGAGCGCCTGCGCGAGAAGGGCGTCCACGCGGCCGCGCTGCACGGCGGCAAGACCCAGGGCCAGCGCAACCGCGTCCTCGCGGACTTCAAGGAGGGCTACGCGCCCGTCCTCGTCGCCACGGACGTCGCCGCGCGCGGTATCCACGTCGACGACATCTCGCTGGTGCTGCACGTCGACCCGGCCGCCGACCACAAGGACTACCTGCATCGCGCCGGCCGCACCGCGCGCGCCGGGGCGTCCGGTGTCGTGGTCACGCTGATCACCCACGACCAGCGCCGCATGGTGCGCCGGATGACCGACCGCGCCGGTGTCCGCGCCGAGCAGACCACGGTCCGCCCGGGCGACGCCGAGCTCGCTCGTATCACCGGTGCGCAGCAGCCCAGCGGCGAGCCGGTCGTCGAGCGTCGTCGTGAGTCCCCGCGTCGTGGCGGTGGCCGCGGCTACGGTGGCGGCGACCGCGGCTACCAGGGTTCGCGTGAGGGTCACGGTCACCGCGAAGGCGGCCGTCCCGGTGGCTTCCGCGGCCGCCCGCGTCGTGGCGAGTCCGGTGGCGGCAACGGCCGTCCGCAGCGTCCGGGCGGACGCCCGCGTCGCAGCTACGACAGCTGAAGTAACTGAAGCCGGTCCTTCCGGCGGCTAGTGCCATGAAAGGTCCTTTCCTTGCAAATTTCGCAAGGAAAGGACCTTTCCTTGCGTTCGCTGTGGGGACCACCACGCCCAGCGCCGAGCGGCGGATGGGAGACTGCGGGACGTGACTTCTTCCGGCCCCGCTTTCCAGAACCTCCCGCCCGACCAGGTCTTCGACTGGCTCGACGTGGAGGCGGAGAAGCGGGTCGAGGCCGGGCTGGTGCGCAAGCTGCGCATCCGGCAGGCGCAGGAACCGGAGCTGGATCTCGCGGGTAACGACTACCTCGGGCTCGCCAGGGACAAGCGCGTCGCCGGTGCCGCCGCGGCGGCCGCGTTGCGCTGGGGCGCCGGGGCCACCGGCTCCCGGCTCGTCTCCGGCACCACCGAGGTCCACGCCGAACTCGAGCACGAGCTCGCCCGCTTCTGCGGCACACAGGCCGCGCTGGTCTTCTCGTCCGGCTTCACCGCGAACCTCGGCGCCGTCACGGCCCTGTCCGGCGCGGATTCCGCGATCGTCACGGACAAGTACATCCACGCGTCGCTGATCGAGGGCTGCCGCCTGTCCCGCTCGGACATCGCCGCCGTCGCGCACAGCGACCCGAGCGCCTTCAAGCACGCGCTCGCGACCCGCCGCAAACCGCGCGCGCTCGTCGTCACCGATTCCGTGTTCTCCGTCGACGGCGACATCGCCCCGCTGGAGCAGCTCGCCGGTGTCTGCCGGGAGCACGGCGCCTCACTGCTGGTCGACGACGCGCACGGCTTCGGCGTCCTCGGCGAGGGCGGCCGCGGCGCCGTCCACGCGGCGGGACTCTCCGGAGCGCCGGACGTCGTCACCACGATCACGCTGTCGAAATCCCTTGGGGCACAAGGCGGAGCAGTACTCGGGCCGCGTCGTGTGATCAAGCATCTCGTGGATACCGCGCGCAGTTTCATCTTCGACACCGGCCTCGCGCCCGCCAGTGCCGCCGCCGCGCTGGCCGCGCTCAGCGCGTTGAAGGCCGAGCCCGAGCTGGCCACCAAGGTGACCGAAGCGGCCGGAAACCTCGCGATGCAGTTGAAATCCGCGGGTTTCCGGGTCGGTCTCCCGGACGCCGCGGTGATCTCGGTGCAGGCGCCGTCGCCGGAATCGGCCGTCGCATGGGCGGCCGCGTGCGCCGATCAGGGCGTGCGGGTCGGGTGCTTCCGTCCGCCGTCCGTACCCGACGGCATCTCCCGCCTGCGCCTGACCGCGCGGGCCGACCTCACCGAGGCCGACGTGGACCGCGCGGTCGGGGTGATCACGGCCGCGGCGCCTCCCGGCGCCACATCGTGAGGTGCGGGATCCCGTCCTCCATGAACTCTTCGCCTTCGACCACGAAGCCGTACTTGGCGTAGAAATCCGTCGCGTACGTCTGCGCGTCGAGGACGCACGGCGCGTCCCCGATCCCCGCGAGCGCGGTCTCCATCAGCCGTCCCGCCAGTCCCTTGCCGCGTGAGCGGACGGCCGTGCACACCCTGCCGATGCGGAAGGTGCCGCCGGCGTCCTGCAGCACCCGAAGGTACGAATCGACGGCGACGGAACCCCCGATCCAGAGATGCCGGGTGCCGGGCAGGAGGTCACGCCCGTCGATCTCGTGATAGGCGCAGTCCTGCTCGACGACGAACACGTCCACGCGCAGGCGGAGGATGCCGTGCAGCTGCGCGGCGGTGATCTCGTCACCGGCGACGGACAGCGGGAACGACGAGGTCTCGATGATCGGGGTGTCGGTGCTCACGCCCACTTGTTAGCACATCGGACGTGAAGAAGGCATCGATCAGCCGATCAGGCCCCGGTTCTTCTGCTGGGAGATCTCGTCCGCGAAGTGGGAGACACGGGTGTAAACGCCGGGTTTGCCCGCCTTCGCGCAGCCTTCGCCGAACGACACGATCCCGATCAGCGTGTCGCCCACCATGAGCGGTCCGCCCGAATCGCCCTGGCAGGCGTCGACGCCGCCTTCGGGGTAGCCGGCACACACCATGTCGCTCGGGTCGTAGCCCGAGTACGCGGTGCGGCAGGTATTGTCGCTGACCACCGGGACGACCGCGCTGCGCAGGTAGTCCGATCGCGCGCCGCCCTCGGCGACCCGGCCCCAGCCGAGGACGGTCGCCTTGGTGCCTTCGCTGTACAGGTCGGCGTCGCCGTTGTCCGCGACCTTCGCGGGCCGGTACGGCAACTGGCCGCTGACCGTCATCACCGCGATGTCGTCACCCTTGCCGGGATCGCCGCTGTAGTCGGGGCTGACCCAGATCCGCGAAACCCGCAGCTCCACGCCGTCCCGGGAGCGCTTGTTGTCCCGCCCCGCCACCACGCGGACATCGGCGCGCTTGACCGCGACCGCGCAGTGCGCCGCCGTCGCGACCGTGGTGGAACTGACGATCACCGCACCGCAGTACTGGTTGCCGCCGCGATCGGCCAGATAGACCGCGTACGGGTACTGCGAGACCGAAGCCTTGCCGCCGCCGACGATCCTCGGCTGGGCAGCCTGCTCCGGGCCGCTCATCGAGCCGTCGTCCGCCGACGCGCTGTTGACCGCGACCGGCACCATCACGGCCGTCGCGAGCACCGCTCCGACCGCGAGCAGCAGCGTGCGACGTGACTTCTTGGGCATGTTCTGTCCCTTCACCGGGGCGTACGTACGGTCAAACCCTGGGAAGTCATTCGACTCCAGCGCGTACACGAGCGATCGCGAATACCCTAATCGGAGAAAGCCCGATGTGGTGTCACTGAAACGGGTGGACCTGTGCTCACCGAACGCATCTGTCACCCTGGACCTCGTGCGGGCTACGGCGACTATTCTGGCGGCTACGGCCCTTCTGCTCTTCTCATGTTCGAGCCCGGCCGTCACCAGCGGTCCGACCCAAACCTCTTCGGCGGCAACGACTCCGACCACCTCGGCCCCGCCACCCGCACCCGTCTGGCAGGTCGGGGCGAAGCCGCTTCCCTTGCGCGGTGACGGCTTCGGGCAGATCCTCCCCACTCCTCCCGTGCTGGCGAACCGTTCCCTGCCGACCGCCGACCTGCTTCCGCCGCCGGCCGGAGACCGGTTCTCGGGCACGGTGAATCCCGTTCCCGCCGACGTGCTCGCCCGCAGCACCTGGCAGGCGGGCTGCCCCGTCTCCGCAGGCGCACTGCGCTATCTCACCCTCTCGTTCTGGGGTTTCGACGGCCGCGCGCATACCGGGGAAATGCTCGTGAACGCGTCGGTGGCGAACGCCGTCGTCACCGTATTCGGGCAGTTGTTCGCCGCGAAGTTCCCGATGGAGGAAATGCGCGTGACCGCTCCCGCCGTACTCGCCGCTCCCCCGACGGGTGACGGGAACAACACCAACGCCTTCGTCTGCCGTCCGGCGCGAGGCCAGACGAACTGGTCCGCGCACGCCTACGGGCTCGCGATCGACGTCAACCCCTTCTGCAACCCGTACACCAAGGGCGGCCTCGTGCTGCCCGAGCTGGCGTCGGCGTACCTCGACCGGGAAAACCGGCGGCCGGGGATGATCACCGCCGGCGACCGGACCGTGGCCGCCTTCTCCGCGATCGGCTGGACCTGGGGCGGCACCTGGACGACGCCGACGGACCGGATGCACTTCAGCGCCAACGGGCGCTGAACCGGGAACAACCGCACGCCGTGACAAGTTGGCTAGAGTCGGAACCACCCGCTCCCCCGCCGCAAAGGAAGACAGCGTGCCCCACTACGACCTGGTCATCGTCGGTACCGGATCGGGCAACTCGATCCTCGACCCGCGCTTCGCGGACTGGAACACGGCGATCGTGGAGAAGGGCACGTTCGGTGGGACCTGCCTGAACGTGGGCTGCATCCCGACGAAGATGTTCGTGCACGCCGCCAACGTCGCGGCCACGCCCGCCACGTCGTCGAAGTTCGGCGTCGACGAGGAGCTGACCGAGGTCCGCTGGCGCGACGTGCGCGACCGGATCTTCGGCCGGATCGATCCGATCGCCGCCGGCGGTCGCGAATACCGCGTCCAGCACGAGGACAACAAGAACGTCACCGTGTACGAGGGCGAAGGCCGCTTCACCGGGCACAAGGAGCTGCGGGTCTCCTACTCCGACGGCCGCCCTGCCGAGACGATCACCGCCGACAGGTTCGTGCTGGCCGCGGGCGGGCGCCCGGTGATCCCGGACGTCCCCGGTCTCGCCGAAACCGGCTACCACACCTCCGACACGGTGATGCGGCTCGACGAGCTGCCGTCGAGCATCGTGATCCTGGGCGGCGGGTACATCGCGGCCGAGTTCGCGCACGTCTTCGCCTCGTTCGGGGTGAACGTGACCGTGGTCAACCGGTCCGGCGCGCTGCTGCGCTCCGAGGACGACGACGTCAGCGCCCGGTTCACCGAACTGGCGTCGCAGCGGTTCGACGTCCGGCTCGACCGGAAGACCGTCCGCGCGCGCAAGACCGCGTCGGGCGTCGCTCTGGACCTCGAAGGCCCGGAAGGCGCCGAGACTGTCGAGGCCGACGTGCTCCTGGTCGCCACCGGCCGCACGCCGAACTCCGACCTCCTCGACGTCGCCGCCACCGGCGTGACCACGGGCGAGCGCGGGCACGTCGTGGTCGACGAGTACCAGCAGACCGTGGTCGACGGGATCTACGCGCTCGGCGACATCTCGTCGGTCTTCGAGCTGAAGCACGTCGCGAACCACGAGCAGCGCGTCGTGCAGCACAACCTGCTGCACCCGGACGAGCGGATCGAGGCCGACCACCGGTTCGTCCCGCACGCGGTGTTCACCTCGCCGCAGGTCGCTTCGGTCGGGCTGACCGAACGCGAGGCGCGCGAGCGTGGCGTTTCGTACGTGACGTCGCACCAGGACTACGCGGGCATCGCGTACGGCTGGGCGATGGAGGACACCACCGGCTTCGCGAAGCTCCTCGCCGACCCGGCCACCGGGCAGCTGCTGGGTGCGCACATCATCGGCCCGCAGGCGTCCTCGGTGATCCAGCCGCTGATCCAGGCGATGAGCTTCGGGCTGGACGCGAAGAGCATGGCGCGCGGGCAGTACTGGATCCACCCGGCGATGCCGGAACTGGTCGAGAACGCGCTGCTGAACCTTCCGCTGGACTGACCCTTCGCCGCATTTAGTCCTCTAAATGCGTTCTTCGGGCGCACGTGACGCCCGAGTACGGCGCATTTAGAGGACTAAATGCGCTCTCAGACGACGCGGTCGCAGGCGCGGGCCCCGTTCCGCGCCGCGAGCGCGCTCACCGCGTTCATCTCGGCGTCCGAGGCGCCCCTCAAGACGGCCGAGCGGGCCCCGTCCTCCGAGAACCGCTCGCCCGCCTCGACGTACCGGCGGATCGCCGCCAAGAACTCCTCCCGCGCGGATGCCGCCCCTCCTGGCACCGCGCGGACCCCCGTCGCCCCCTTGAGGACCTCCTTGGCGTCGTCCACCCGCGTCGCGACGTAGTGCTGCCACTTGCGCAGCTCCGTCGCGGCGTCCCCCTTCGGATCCGGCCAGTAGCGCTCGATATCCGCGCCGCTGTCCTTCCATACCCACACGCACACCCGGTCCACGGCGCGGTAAAACTCGTGCGGCGAAGCCACCGCCGCGGGCCGCTCCGGCGCCACGGCGACGCACGCCGCGGCGAAACACGCCAGAGCCGCCCCGTACGCCAGTCCCTCCACCACGCCGACCCCCAGGACCGAGTTTTGAACAGGTTCAACTCAATCAGGCTATGGCTCCGCCCCGGCCGGGTCAAGATGTTTTTTGAACGCGTTCAGACGAAGCGGCGGCGGCCGGCCAAGGCGCCGAAGGTCATCTGCGCGGCGAAGACGGCGAGCATCATGATCCAGGGAACGGTCCAGCCGTGGGTGAGATCGTGAAGCAGCCCGAAGAGGAATGGCCCGACGGCGGCCATCAGGTAACCGATGCCCTGCGCCATCCCCGACAGCCGCGCGGTGTCCTCGCCGGTGCGCGCCCGCAGCGCGATCACCGTCAGCGCGAGCGAGAAGACGCTCATCCCGAGCCCGATGAGGATGCACCAGAGCAGCGGCGAGGCGGCCGGAGCGACCATCATGCCGACCATGCCGACGAAGCCGGGAACACCCAGTCCGACGATCCACGGGCTCTGGCTCTTGTGCCGCGCGGCCATCGGCGCCACCACGAGACTGATCGGGACGGCGATGAGCGAGATCAGGCCGAGCAACAGCCCGGAATCCCCCTTGCTCACCCCCGCGTCGATCATCACTTCCGGCAGCCAGCCCATCACGACGTAGGCCAAAAAGGCCTGAGTTCCGAAGAAAAGCGTGACCATCCACGCAAGGGGGCTACGCAGGAGCGATCGCCCGCTACCCTGCTTGCCTGCCTCGACAACGGGCGCACGCCCCGCACCGCGGGCTGCGAAAATCCAGACGAGGAGTGCGAGCACCGCCAGTACCGACCAGGCGCCGAGACCTTGGCGCCAGCCGCCGAACGCGTTCTCCAAGGGAGGGGTGAGCGCGGACCCCAGGGCGCCCCCGCCCTGCAGAGCGGCGGTGTACACGCCGGTCATCATGCCGACACGTGCCGGGAAGGAGTCCTTGATGACGACCGGGATCAGTACGTTCGCCAGGGCGATTCCCGCCGTGGCCACCAGGGTTCCCCCGAGCACGACGTACGGTCCGTCGAGCACCCGCAGCACCAGGCCGACGGCCAGCACCGAAAGCGCGGAAGCGATGGCCGCGCCGATGCCGAATCGGCGGGCCAGCAGGGGCGCGGCGAGACCGGCGGCGGCGAAACAGAGGCCAGGGAGCGTGGTGAGCACACCGGCCCAGGTCGCCGTGGCGCCGAGGTCGTCGCGCATCTCGCCGAGGATCGGGCCGACACTGGTGATGGCCGGGCGCAGGTTGAGCGCCACCAGGATCACCGCGACACCGAGCAGCACGCCGCCGGTGATCACTCCCGGCCGCCACTCCGTTTCGATCGAGCCTTCGAGTTCGAGACTTTCGTCGAACGGGGAAACGGGTTCTCGGGAGTCGACACGCACGTCGGCTAGTATCACATACATAGGATGATTGGATGAAGGGACAACGCTGTGCCATTGGCCACCACGCGCCGTGCCGGCCTGGTCGATCAGGTCATCGAGCAGCTGCGTGACGCCGTCACGCAGGGAGAATGGCCCATCGGTCAGCGGATTCCGACCGAACCGGAGCTGGCAGGGCAGCTCGGCGTCGGGCGTAACACCGTCCGCGAGGCCGTGCGCGCGCTCGCGCACACGGGGCTGCTCGAGGTCCGGCAGGGCGACGGGACCTACGTGCGGGCGACGAGCGAGGTCTCGGGCGCCATCCGGCGGTTGTGCGGTTCGGAACTGCGCGAGGTGCTGCAGGTGCGGCGCATCCTCGAGGTCGAAGGCGCCCGGCTCGCGGCCGCGTCGCGGACCGACGAGGAGGTCGCCGAGCTGAAGGCACTGCTCGAACGCCGCAACGCCGAGCTGCGCGATGGCCATTGGGAGGATTTCGCCCGCCTCGACGCGGAATTCCACTTCGCCGTCGTCCAAAGTGGACATAACACGCTGCTGACCGAGATGTACCGCGGGCTCACCGAGGTGATCACGGCCAGCGTGGCCGCCACGTCGAACGTGACGCCGGGGCGCGAGTACCTGCCGGAGATAGGGCACGAAGGCCTCGCCGAGGCCATCGCCGACCGCGACGCCGACCGGGCCGCCAGCGAGGCGTGCGGTTTCCTGGACGAGCTCCTGGCCCGCGTGGAGCAGGACGAGAGCTGACCCAAGATCCTCGCGAGCGGTAAGGGGATCTCAGGTACATACGGGGATACCGGCTGCGGTTGGTCCCGGGCCCGGTCCGTGAAGGCCTCCTTGCCTACCCTGAGGGTTGGCAAGGAGGCCTTCACTACCTCTGGGACCGGCACGCTCGTCCCACGCGCAGCAGCGGTCACATCGGTCTCGTGAGTGGTAAGGACGGTTAGAACCGTCCTTACCACTCACGAGCCGCCTAGGGCACCGTGAGGATCTCGGCGCCGTCCTCGGTCACCACGAGGGTGTGCTCGAACTGGGCCGTCCACTTCTTGTCCTTGGTGGTGACGGTCCAGTCGTCGGCCCAGATGTCGTACTCGATCGTCCCGAGGGTGATCATCGGCTCGATGGTGAAGGTCATGCCCTGCTCGATGACCGTGTCGACCGACGGTTCCTCGTAGTGCAGCACGGTCGGCGCGGTGTGGAACGCCGGGCCGACGCCGTGGCCGGTGAAGTCGCGCACGACGCCGTACCCGAACCGCTTCGCGTACGCCTCGATGACGCGGCCGATCACGTTGAGCTGCCTGCCGGGGCGGACGGCCTTGATGGCGCGCATGGTCGCCTCGCGCGTGCGCTCGACCAGCAGCCGCGCCTCCTCGGAGACGTCACCCGCCAGGAACGTCGCGTTGGTGTCGCCGTGGACGCCGCCGATGAACGCGGTGACGTCGATGTTGCAGATGTCGCCGTCCTCGATCACCGTCGAGTCCGGGATGCCGTGGCAGATCACCTCGTTCAGCGAGGTGCAGCACGACTTCGGGAACGCGCGATAGCCCAGCGTCGACGGGTACGCGTGGTTGTCCAGCAGGAACTCGTGGATCACCTTGTCGATGTCGTCGGTGGTCGCACCGGGTTTGACGGCCTTGCCACCCACCTCGAGCGCCTGCGCCGCGATCCGGCCCGCGACGCGCATCGCCTCGATCACCTCGGGCGTGCGGACCCCGTTGCCCGTGTCGCGTTTCGGCGCCGGCCGGTCGACGTACTCGGGACGGGCGATGCTGGCGGGGACGACTCGCCTCGGCGTCTGGACGCCGGGCTTCAAGGGGGAGCGAACGGACATGAGTCCAGCCTACGACCTGACGGCTAGCCGAGCCCCGCCAGGAAGCGCTGGGCGGCCTCGACCGCGGGCTTGGACGTTCCCGCGTCGGTCGTCAGCACCGCGAAGGCCAGGTCACCGGTGTAGCCGACGAACCAGCCGTGCGAATGCGTGCCGTCGCCGAACTGCGCCGTGCCGGTCTTGCCCCGGACGTCCGCCAAGGGCTTGAGCAGCGTCGCCGTGCCGTCGGTGACGACCTCACGCATCATCCCGCGCAGCGCGTCGAGCACCTCCGGCTTGATCGGCTTGCCGAGCCCGGACGACGTCGTGGCCATCCCGCGCACCAGCGTCGGCACCGGCACCTTGCCGGACTGGACCGTCGCGGTGGCGACCGCCAGCCCGAACGGACTCGTCACGACGGTCCCCTGCCCGAAGCCGTTCTCGGCCCGCTGCGCGACGGTGTTCGCCGGCGGGACCGAACCGGTGATCGTGGTCAGGCCGGGAATCACGAAGTCGGCACCGACGCCGAGGTCGCGCGCGGCGTCGGTCAGCGCGGCGGGCGGCAGGTCGGTCGAGAGTTTCGCGAACGTCGTGTTGCAGGATTTGGCGAACGCCGTGGACAGCGGGACGACGCCGAGCGCGAACTTGCCCTCGTTCGGCACCGTCCGGTTTTCGAACGTGGCCGTGCCGGGGCAGTCGACGGGGCTGTCCGCCCGCACCGAGCCCGCGGTCAGCCCCGCGACGGCGGTGGCCATCTTGAACGTGGAGCCGGGCGGGAACCGGCCGGTGAGCGAGATCGCGCCCTGGGTATCGGCCGGGGCGTTCTGCGCCACCGCCAGCAGTTCGCCGGTCGACGGCTGGATCGCGACCAGCGCGGAGGCCGTCGGGACCGGCGCGAGCGCCCGCTCCGCCGAGCCCTGCACCTTCACGCTGAGCGTGCTGACGACCGCGGGTGCGGGCTTGGGGTTCTCGGAGTGCAGGTCGATGATCTCGCCGCCGCCCGTGTCGAGCGTGACGACGCGCCAGCCCGCGGAGCCCTCCACCTGGTCCTCGACGAGCGACCGGACCGCGGGCAGCACCTGCTTGCCGAAGTTCTTGTCGTCGGGCAGCAGCCTTTCCTGCTGGCTGAACCGGACGCCGGGCAGGTCGTAGATCTCGGGCTTCACCTCTTGGTAGCTGTTCGCCCGCAAGCTCACCACCGGATAGCCGGAGCCGGGTTTGAGCGTCTTCACCCCGTCGCGGATCGACTGGCCGGTCACCGACGCCTCGAACCGGTTGAGCGCCGCGCCGAGTTTGTCGGTGACGGCCACCAGATCGCCCGCCTTCGCCGGGTCGAGCACCACGCTGACGACCGTCTGCGGGCGCAGCAACGGCATCCCGTCGCGGTCCAGCACCGGCGCGAGATCCGGCGGATCGGCCTTCAGCGCGATGCTCTGCTGCGCGGCGAGCTGCGGATGGAGCGCCGTCGGCAACCAGCGCACCTTCCAGCCGTCCTGTGTGGAATGGACCTGCGCGTCCGCCTTGTACGTCCAGGTCCGGCCGCGCGGCAGCTTCCAGCTGAGCTGATAGGTCGCCGTCCCGTCGTCCGCCCCGGACGAATGCTGGACCTGCTTGTCCACGACGGTGATCGACTCGGGCGAAAGCGCTTTCCGCGCCATCTCCAGCGACGCGCGCGCGGCCTCCGGCGAATCGGTGAAGGAGGCCGCGGCGGCGACGTCACCGGAAGAGAGTCCGCCGAGGAAGCCCGAGATGGCGTCTTCAGGACCGGAGTCGGCGAAGAGTCCGCACCCGGCGGCCGAGAGGCCCACCACTCCCGCGAGCACGACGACGGCGACACGACGACCTGCAGGCATGCTGCGAATCCTGCCAGCCCCGGCCCTTTCCGGCCGGACACGACACGGCCTAGAAGAGAACCGTCGCGTACTGCCCGACCTGCTGGAAGCCGATCTTGCGGTAGGCGGCGAGCGCGGGACTGTTGTAGGCGTTGACGTACAGGCTCGCCGTGCGGCCCATCCCGCGGACGAGCCTGGTCACCACCGACGCCGTCCCGGCCGTGCCGACCCCGCCGCCGCGGCGTTCCGGATGCACCCAGACGCCCTGGATCTGGCCGACCGTCGAGGACATCGCGCCGATTTCGGCCTTGAAGACGACCTCGCCGTCCTCGAACCGCGCGAACGCCCGGCCGCCGGCGATCAGCTCCGCGACGCGGGCGCGATACCCGGCGCCACCGTCGCCGTTGCGGGGATCGACGCCGACCTCTTCGATGAACATGGAGATCGCGGCCGGGAGATACCGGTCGAGTTCCTCCGGACGTACCGCGCGGACCAGCGGATCGGTGGCGACGGACGGGATCCCGTCGAGCGCCAGGAGCGGCTGGTCGTGCCGGACTTCGCGGGCGGGACCCCATTCCGGCTCCAGTTCGTCCCAGAGGCCCAGCACCTGCTCGGCCGGGCCGACCAGTGACGAACAGGTCCGCTGCCGCCGCAGGGCACGATCGGCGAAGGAACGCAAAGCGGAGGCGTTGCCGCGCAAGGGGATCAAGTTCGGCCCGGAGAAGCACAGCCCTTGGAGCCTGCCCGCGCGAACGGGGCGGGAATCCGCGGCCCAGAGCTCACCACCGAGCCGCCAGGGGTCGAGACCCGCCGTCTCCACCCTGGCACTCACCATGCAGCTGCCGACCGGGTCTGTGGCGAGCGCGGCACGGACCGCGGGATAGTCCCGATCATCGAGCAGCCGTGCACCTGCAAGCCGCAACACCACTCCAGGGTGCCAGATCGGCGGCGTAAACGGAACGCAAGCTTCACGACACGCTGAGAGAACTTCGGCAGGTCGAAGCCACCGAGTGCAATGAAAGGCCCCTTCATCGCAAATTTTGCGATGAAGGGGCCTTTCATTGCAGTTGTCTCGACCAGTCAGCCGACGGTGACGGTGGGCTCGCCCTCACCGATCGTCTGGCCCGACTCCTCGGCGATGCGCATGGCCTCTTCGATCAGCGTCTCGACGATCGCGTGCTCGGGCACGGTTTTGATGACCTCGCCCTTGACGAAGATCTGGCCCTTGCCGTTGCCCGAGGCGACGCCGAGATCGGCCTCGCGCGCCTCGCCGGGCCCGTTGACGACGCAGCCCATGACCGCGACGCGCAGCGGGACCTCCATGCCCTCCAGCCCGGCGGTGACCTGCTCGGCGAGCGTGTAGACGTCCACCTGCGCACGGCCGCACGAGGGGCAGGAGACGATCTCGAGCTTGCGCTCCTTGAGGTTCAGCGACTGCAGGATCTGGATCCCGACCTTGACCTCTTCCACCGGCGGCGCGGACAGCGAAACGCGGATGGTGTCGCCGATGCCCTGGCGCAGCAGCGCGCCGAAGGCCACGGCCGACTTGATGGTGCCCTGGAACGCCGGGCCCGCCTCGGTGACGCCGAGGTGCAGCGGGTAGTCGCACTGCTCGGCGAGGATCTCGTACGCGCGCACCATGACCACCGGGTCGTTGTGCTTCACCGAGATCTTCACGTCGTAGAAGTCGTGCTCGGCGAACAGCGACGCCTCCCACAGCGCCGACTCGGCCAGCGCCTCCGGGGTCGCCTTGCCGTACTTGTCCATGATCCGCTTGTCCAGCGAACCCGCGTTGACGCCGATCCGGATCGGGGTGCCGTGGTCCTTCGCGGCCCGCGCGATCTCCTTGACCTGGTCGTCGAACTTGCGGATGTTGCCCGGGTTCACCCGGACCGCCGCGCAGCCCGCCTCGATCGCGGCGAAGACGTACTTCGGCTGGAAGTGGATGTCGGCGATCACCGGGATCTGCGACTTCTTCGCGATCGCGGGCAGCGCCTCGGCGTCGTCCGCGGACGGGCACGCGACGCGCACGATGTCACAGCCCGCAGCGGTCAGCTCGGCGATCTGCTGCAGGGTCGCGTTGACGTCGGAGGTGAGTGTGGTGGTCATCGACTGCACCGAAATCGGGTGCTCGCTGCCCACGCCCACCGGCCCGACCTGCAGCTGTCGGGTCTTGCGACGCTCGGAGAGAACGGGAGGAGGAAGCGCTGGCATACCTAGAGCGACAGTCACGCCTTCAAGCGTACCTACCCCGATCGGCGGACATACACGACGTCAGCCGTCACGGTGAGCAGCATTACCTGGGCAGCCCAACGGTGCTGACAGCGCGCTCCGTAACCGTCCTCCCGCGTCACTGGAACAGCTTGACCGGGTTCACGATGTCGGCGGTGACGGTGAGCAGGGTCACCGCGCCGCCGATGAAGACGAGCACCATCGTGACCGCGGACAGCTTCGTGTAGTCGACCGGTCCGCCCGCCGCCTTGCCGCGCAGTTTCCGGAACCAGTCGCGGACCCGCTCGTACCAGACGACCGCGATATGCCCGCCGTCGAGCGGGAGCAGCGGCAGCAGGTTGAACACGCCGATGAAGAAGTTCAGGCTCGCCAGCAGGAGCACGAAGATCTCCCACAGACCGCGCTCGGCGGCCTCGCCACCGATCCGGCTGGCGCCGACCACGCTGACCGGGGTGTTCGGGTCGCGCTCGCCGCCGAAGATGGAATCCACCACCGCGGGGATCCGCGACGGGAACTCGATCAGCCGCTTGGCGGTCTCGGAGAACATCGTGCCGGTGAAGGAGAACGTCGCCCCGACCGCGTCGACGGGGCCGTAGCTCAGCAGCGGCGGCGCGGTGTTCTGGATCGGCGAGGCGCCGATCATGCCGACGTCCTTGACCGTGGTGTTGTTGGAACCGTCGGCGACCAGCCGCTGCACCCTCGGCACGTCGACGGTCAGGTTCAGCCGCTGCCCGTTCCGTTCGACCACGAACGGCGTCGGACCGCTGGCGACCTGGACGGCCGCGAGCATCTCGCGCCAGGTCTTGATCGGCTTGCCCGCGACGGAGACGACCTTGTCGCCCGCCTGGAGACCGGCGGTCTTCGCGGGGGTTGGGGCGTTCGGCGGGCAGGTGGTGTCGTTCAGCTGCTCCACCGTGGTGGCCGCGCGGGCGCAGGACGTGGCGCTGATCACGGCTTCGGTGGGGGCGGCCTGCGCGGCCGGATTCGGCAGGCCCATGGTGACGGCCATCAAGTACAGGATGATGAAACCGAGGATGAAGTGCATCGCCGAGCCCGCCGACATGACGACGGTGCGCTTCCAGGTCTTGAAGCGCCACATCGCGCGCTTCGACTCTTCCGGGGTCACCTCGTCGAGCGCGGTCATGCCCGCGATGTCGCAGAACCCGCCGAGCGGGATCCACTTCATGCCGTACTCGGTCTCACCGCGACGGAAGGAGAAGATCGTCGGCCCGAAGCCGATGAAGTAGCGCCGGACCTTCATGCCGAAGGCTTTCGCCGCCCACATGTGACCGGCTTCGTGCAGCGCGACGGACAGGCAGATACCCAGCGCGAACAGCACGATCCCGAGAATGAACCAGAGCACGCGCTACTTCCCCTTACCGATCAGCGCACCGGCACGCGCGCGAGCCCAGCGCTCGGCAGCTAGTACGTCATCCACGTCGCGAGGTTCACGACGCCATTCGTCGGCGGCTTCCACCACCTGGGCAATAGTGTCCACAATCGAGGTGAAGCCGGTGTTCTGTGCCAGGAAGGCGGCCACCAGTTCCTCGTTCGCCGCGTTGTAGACCGCCGGGATGCAGCCGCCGACGGTTCCGGCGTGCCTCGCCAGCTCGACGGCGGGGAACGCCTCGTTGTCCAGCGGCTCGAAGGTCCAGTTCGCGGGCTTGTCCCAGACGCACGCGGCCGCGGCGCCGGGGACGCGATCCGGCCAGTGCAGGGCCAGCGCGATCGGCAGCCGCATGTCGGGCGGGCTGGCCTGGGCGATCGTCGAGCCGTCCACGAAGGTCACCATCGAGTGGATGATCGACTGCGGGTGAACCACCACGTCGATGCGGTCGGTCTCGATGTCGAACAGGAGCTTCGCCTCGATCAGCTCCAGCCCCTTGTTGACCAAAGTGGACGAGTTGATCGTGATGAGCGGGCCCATCGACCAGGTCGGATGCGCCATCGCCTGCTCGACGGTGACGTCGGCGAGTTCCTCGCGTTTGCGGCCACGGAAGGGGCCGCCCGACGCGGTGAGCACCAGCCGGGCGACCTCGGCTTCGCGGCCGGCGCGCAAGGCCTGGGCGATCGCGGAGTGCTCGGAGTCGACCGGGACGATCTGGCCGGGTTTGGCCGCGGCCAGCACCAGCGGTCCGCCCGCGATCAGCGATTCCTTGTTGGCCAGCGCGAGCGTGGCGCCGGTGGCGAGCGCGTGCAGGGTCGGCGGGAGCCCCTGTGAGCCGGGGAGCGCGTTGAGCACGACGTCGACCGGGGTGGCGTCGATCATCTCGACGACGGCGCCAGCCCCGGCGAAGATGCGCGGGAGCTTGAAGTCGCCGCGGTTGTAGCCGCGCTTCTGGGCCTCGGCGTACAGCGCGAGCTGCAGGTCTTCCACGGCCGTCGGCCTGCTGATCGCCACGGCGCCGACCTGGTGCGCCAGGGCCTGCGCGGCCAGCGCGGCGGGGTCGGAGCCGCCCGCGGCGATCCCGGCGACCCGGAACAGCTCCGGGTTACGGGCCGCGACGTCGAGGGCCTGGGCGCCGACCGATCCGGTCGAACCGAGCACGAGCACACTTCGCGAGGTAGTCATCGGGGCTCATTGTCGCTTGGGGCCCGTCGGGCGCGTGCAGCCAGGTGTGGGATCATTCGCGGGCAAGCGAACCATCGGGTTTTGAGGAGTTGATCGTGGCGAGCAAGGCGGTCGAAAAGCGCGGCCGGGTGGGCGTCGACACCGTTGACCCCCGCGACGAGCCGTCGGCCGAGTGGGGCTGGCACGGTTCCTTCCCGAAGGCGACGCGGATCGCGGGCTGGCTGAGCGCGATCATCCTGCTGGTGATGCTGTACGGCAACCACCACGGCTGGACCGAGAACCTGTGGCTGATCGGCCTGTCCCTGCTGCTCGTGTTCGGCCTCGTGCTGGACATCCGCAAGCAGCGCACGGCCTGGCGCAAGTAGCTTCTTCACGACTCAATGGCCCCTGTCCACCTTCGTGGGCAGGGGCCATTGGCCGTTCTGGGACCACAGCTCGTTGACGATCTTGACCGCGTCGCCCGCCTCGACCCCGTAGCGATGCCGGTACTTCGCCGCCGGCCGCTGGACGACCGCGGCGACCTCCCCGATGGCGACGTTGTTCCAGGAGTCGTTCGGGTAGAACTGCCGCATCACGGCGAGGAACCGGCCGGTCGCCCAGACCGGGTCGGTCCGCTGCTCGAAACTCCCCCAGCTCGCGCGCTGCTGGAAGAGCCCGACCGAGTCGCCGAGGCCGCCGTCGAGGTTGGCGATGCTCGACTCGACGATCACCGTGGCGATCGCGATGGCCGCCGCGCGATCGTTGAGCCCCGCTCTCTGGACGGTCTCGACGATCACTCTGGCGCACGACGTGTTGTACGGGTTCATGTAGCCGCGCATCTTGGTGGCGAGTTGCTGGTTGAGCGCTCCCGCCGTATCCGCGTCGTCGGCGGACGCGCTCGTCTGGACGCACGGCAAGGCGACGTGTTCGACCTGGTCGGGCCGGATCTCGGTGGGCGGGAGCAGGGTAAGGGAAAGGGCGAGGTACGCGGCGGTGAGTGAGCTCAGCATGTGCGGTGACCGTTCGGTGCAGGTGGTCGTGGGGGGGGGGGGGGGGGGGGGGGAGGGGGGGGAGGGGGGGGGGGAGGGGGGGGGGGGGGAGGGGGAGGGGGAGAGGCAAAAGTCGGTGAAGGCATCCTTCCCGACGGTGAGAGTAGGGACGGAGGCCTTCACTACCTCTGGGACCGGCACGCTCGTCCCACGCGCAGCAGCGGTCACATCGGTCTCGTGAGTGGGAAGGACGGTTAGACCCTTCCTTACCACTCACGAGCCGCCTAGGGCACCGTGAGGATCTCGGCGCCGTCCTCGGTCACCACGAGGG
>NZ_JBWKEC010000054.1:0-32412 GCF_056435645.1 Amycolatopsis sp. NPDC043889 | reverse complement strand
CCCTCACGGAACTCCGCATCGAACTTCCTTCGCTTCTCAGGCACAACTCATGATCCTCTAAGTCCATGCCTCCACGGTTTGGGGGGAACCTCAGGACCACTACCAGCACGAACACACCCAAGGCAGAACACCCACCCGCGCCGAACTCGATCGCGTTGCCGGAACCCACAACTACGGTCGCCGCATCCTCCGAAAATGGCGCAAAGAAGGAACACTCACGCACGCAACCCCAGCCGACCCCGAACCGCACCCGCCACACGAAACACCGTCAAAGCACCAAACGACGACACCAACGAACCCACGTCCACAAGCGGACACCCTCAAACGAGAACTCGCCGAATCGATGCCCTGAGGTTCGAGCCAACGTCATGATCAGCATGAGGACATACGACAACCAAACTGAACAAAACCAGCAGCATGATCTTCAAAGGACCAGGTCAGTTAGTGTCGTCCCCGCGCGAGCGGGGTTGGTCCACGGGCGCCCGTCTGGGGCGTTCTGTTCGGCTCGTCGTCCCCGCGCGAGCGGGGATGGTCCCAGCCAGCTCACGGCCACGCCGACCACGTTCGTGTCGTCCCGCACGAGCGGGGTGATCCCGAAACAACTTCGGCGTGGTGCCGACCGGCACGTCGTCCCCGCACGTGCGGGGTTGGTCCCCGGAGCTTGTCCGCCGGGGCGATCCCAGTTTCGTCGTCCCCGTGTAAGCGGGGCTGGTCCGACTATGCCCTCCCCGCACGCCGGGCACGTAGCTTCGTCCCCTTGTAGGCCGAGGTTGGTCCCTCGCCAGCGTCGACCCGGCGGTGGTGGATCCGTCGTCGCACGCAAGAGGGGGTAGTCCGATTCCTAAACACGAAGCAGCCCAGGCCGGGCGGTCTGGGCCTGTACTCCCCGCTCGGACTCGATCCAAGAACCCCTCCGGCTAACTGGTTCGAGTCCTTTTCAGTCGACGTCAGTCGATCCAGCTGGGACGTTTGCAATCGCTCATGCTCTCAGCCGAGGTCAATCGACCTGCTTCGACCTGCAATTTCGCCCTTAAATTGCCCCCAGTTCCTGCCGCCGTCGACTGGGGTAAGTCGGACACCTGATCAGGATCATGTGCAGGACGCAACGCCCCGAGACTGAACAGAATTCTCCAGTATGATCTTCAAATAGCCAGGTCAATTAGTGTCGTCCCCGCGTATGCGGGGTTGGTCCCTTGTACATGCCAACGGTTTTGAGGTCCGCAACGTCGTCCCTGCGCATGCGGGGTTGGTCCGGTCATCTACATGAAGGCCCTCACCGACGAAGCGTCGTCCCCGCGCATGCGGGGCTGGTCCCTTGTCCATGGCCGCGGTGCCGTCTTCTCCGGCGTCGTCCCCGCGCATGCGGGGTTGGTCCTTGCGGGCCGAGCCCGGTCACTGGTCCGGCGGCGTCGTCCTCGCGCAGGCGGGGCTGGTCCGATCGGGTGGCTGCTTGTGCTGGCCGCGCTGCGGTCGTCCCCGCCCGAGCGGGGGTGGCCCGTAGCCGTCGGCTCGTACCCACTTCTCGATGTAGTTCTCCCCGCGCGAGCGGGGGTGGCCCTCCCGTTCGCTGGATCTTGCAGTGGCCAGTGAGGTTCTCCCCGCGCGAGCGGGGGCTGGTCCCAGCCGCAGTGCGCGTAGCCGCCGGTACGCGTGTTCTCCGCGCGCGAGAGGGGTTGGTCTGCACGGGCACAGCTACGACCAAACCCAGCGGTTGGTCGTCCCCACACAGGCGGGGTTGGTCCCACCATCACCCGTCCCGAGCACAAGCTCGCGCTGTCGTTCCCGCGCATGCGGAGTTGATCCTGATGGAAGCAATGACCTAGGAAACAACCACTGGCAGCTAGGTAAGCCGTACGCCTAATCAGGCCATCTCGTTATTAGTCAATGAGGCAGATCGGCTCGGCCGGGAACTGTCCTGTGAGGAGCTGTTTCAGCAGGGCTGGCAGGGTGGCGGGTAGCAGTTTGTCGGCGGTGAGGTCAAGCTCGGCTGCGGTGAACCAGCGGCGTTCGATAAGTCCGGCGCGTTCGTTCGCCGTGGGTTTGACGGGCACGGTGGGGCTGGTGTCCTGGATTCTGGCGAGGAAGACGTGGTCGAGGCGGTGGTGCTGCCGTCCGCGGTAGGTGAAGCGGCTTTCGCGGGTCCAGAGTTTCCGGTCAAGCCCGGTGAGGATGATGCCGGATTCTTCGGTGACTTCGCGTCGGGCGGCGGCGGTGAGGGTTTCGTCGTTGTCGAGGCCGCCACCGGGGAGCTCCCACCAGTGGTGGGCGGGGTCATCGGGGTCGCGGGCGTGGATGAGCAGGACGCGGTCGTGTGCATCGAGCAGCAGGACTCGGGCCCCGACTCGTGGTTCCGTTGTGGTTGTGGGCATTGCGCCGGTTTCCTCGTGCTCGGCAGGCGTGGTCGTGGCCTGGCACGAGATTCCGGGGTTAGAACAAGGTGGCTTCCCGCTCCGCGGCCGGATCGGACGTTATCAGCGGAGTTGCCGGGGTCAGAGCCAGCCTGACGGCGAGTCCGGAATGATCGGTCAACGCCGCCTGATCGAGAACCTGTTCGCGGGTTTGGTGCACGTACTCACACGAGGTCAGGTGCGCGGCGAGTGACGGTGAGCCGTGCGCGTGGTCGTAGCGGTAGCCGAGGTCAGGTCGCCGCGCCCAGCTGTGCTCGACGGCCTCCGGGTGCAGGTGGCGGAACAGGTCGACGAGGTCGTGCCGTTCGGTGAGTGAACGGTAGAACTCGGTTTCGAACGGTGCGAACTGGCCGCGGTGCGGCGGGACGTGTCCTGGTTCGAGGACGTTGAGGTCTCCGAGGAAGAGCACGGGTTCCGTGCCGGCAGTGGCGTCGAGGGCTTTGTGGCAGGCGTCGATCCAGTCGCGTTTTCTGCGGGTTTTGCTCTCGGTCGCGTCGCGGGAGGGGACGTAGGCGCCGAGGACGCGGATGGGGTCGTTGTCGGTGTCGATCCGGATTCCTGCCAGCCGGGCCGGTAGGTAGGTCATGGCGGCTCCGATGGGGTCGAGGGTCGCGGCGAGTTTGCTGAGCAGCATCACTCCCCGCTCTTTGTCAGGGTGGTGGGGATAGGTGACGCACCACCCGGCGTCCGCGAAGGACTGCGCGAGATGTTGTGTGCCGGGACCGGCGCCGGTTTCGGTGAGAATGAAGACGTCCTCCGTGCGTTGAGCGAGCCAGCTCAGCTGCCGTCGGGCACGTTCGAGCGACGGGTGGCCGATGTTCATGGTGAGCAGGCTCAGCGACATACCGGGCGCTCCTGGCGGATACGGTGGACGAGGTCCACGATCTTGGCAGTTAGGGCATCGGGTGTGTCGGCGGTGCAGTCCAGGGTGGTGATGTCCCAGCCTTGGGTGTTGAGAAACCGGCTGGCGTGCTGGTAGCCGATGGTCTCACGCTGGCTGTTGTCGGGCGCGCGTTCGAAGCGGCTGTGCCCGCCTCTGGCCCGCAGGCGCTGGTCGATGACGATGGGATCGCCGGTGAGGAGCAGGGTGAGGTCAGGCCGGTAAGCGCCCTGATTCAGTGCCCACACCGTGTCGACAGGGATACCGTCGAGCCCCTGCAGGACCAGAGACGACGGTAGGTACCGGTCGCAGACGACAACGTCACCCGCATCGAGGGCGGGCATGATCTCGGTGGCGAGCTGGTGGTGCCGGTCGGCGGCGCAGAGGCAGGCCAGCGCCATGCCCTGATAGGTGTCGGTGCCGTGTCGCGCGATCTCGCCGAGCGTCGAACAGGACGGTTGACTCGTGGAGTGAACGCCGTACCCAGCATCGGCGAGGCGGACGGCTACGAGAGCGGCGACGGTGGTCTTCCCGACGCCACCGGGGCCGTCCAGCGTCACCAGCGTTCCCGGCTTGCGCTGCGGCTCCGCGATCATGCGACGTCCAGTGGCAGCAGGTGACGACCGTCGGCGACGGTCGGGCACTGCTCGGCGTCGACGTCGCCGATGCGGCCGCCGGCGGCGATCACCGCGGCCGGACATCCCTTGCCGCACTGGGGTTCCAGCGCACAGGTTCCGCAGGTGTCGTTCGCGCCGACCTGGAAACGCTGGTGGAACGCGTAGTTGCCGAGGCGCTCGGCGATGTCGCGGTCGGTGAAGATGTTACCGACGATGAAGTCCGTGTCCGGGTGCCGGGAGATCGGCGTCCGCGCGGCGAACACAAGGTAAGGGCAGACCGTGACTTCGCCCGGAGTGAATACGTAGATGATCGTCCCGGCCTCGCAACCCGAGAGCGGTTTCTGCTCGGTGTTGGGGAATCGGATGTGGGCGATGTCGAGGTCCGGGCCGTCGAACGGTGCGGTCAGCTCGAAGATCTCTTGCATGTGCAGGGTGGTCTTCGCCAGCTTCGCCTGTGACTTCACGCCACGGCCCATGCTGCCGAGTGGGTTGAGCAGCACGTATTTCGCGCCGTGGTCGCGGGCGAATCGGCAGAGTTCCCGATACTCCTCGTTGCGTGCCAGCGAGTTCGGCGTGCACAGCAGCCCTTGCAGAAGTCCCGCCGCGGCCAGTTTCCGCACAGTGTCGACCGTGACGTCGAAGGAGTCGCGGTCTCCGCGAAACCTGCCGTGGGACTCGCGTGCGAAGCCGTCCAAGCTGACGTTCGCGTGCACACCGCCGATCGCCGTCAGCTCGCTGACCATGGAATCGTCCATGGTCGTGGCGTTCGTGCAGATCCCGACATCCAGACCCGCGTCCCGGAAGGCGCGGACGATCGCCAGGAAATCCGGGTGGATCGTCGGCTCGCCTCCCGTGAGTGTGACCCGCCGGACTCTTGCCTCGATCAGCCTAGGGACGACCTTGGCGACGACGTCCCGCAGCGGCATCTGTTTGCCCTTCTTCGTGGCCGATACGAAGCAGTGCGCGCAGCGCAGATTGCAGTCCTCGTTGATCTGGACCAGCGCCTTCCGATACGGCGACTCAACCGTCGTACGGAAATAGCACGACAGTGCCCGCTCCTCCGTGACAATCGCGCGTGCGGTCATCAGCTCGGCCTCCCCGGTCTGACAGCGCCGCCCGAGGTGCTCACGCGGCGTCATAGACCGAGTACAGCATCAAATACTCCAACGAACAACAAGTCGACACTTAATACTCGTCAAGAAATCTAGCGTGGCAGCACATTGAACTTTCTCGCAAGGACAGGATCATTCTTCCTGTGGAAAATTCTGTGGCAGAGTGGCAGCTTGACGCGGAAGGACTCCTGTGACTGAACCTGACGCCGCCCAGCTCGACGCGCTGCTCAGCTGCCCACCCGAGCTGCTGGACACCACCCTCGATCAGCTGCGCACCCTGGTCATCACACACGCCACCGGCAGCGCACAACACGCGGCCAGGGTCCTCGGTCGCTCCCAGGGCAGCGTCCAGAAGCAACTCGACAACCTCAACGACGCCGCCACGCGGCTCATGGCCGAAACCCTCGTCACAAAACAAGGCCGCGGGAAACCGTTCCACTTCACCGGCGCCGGCGAAGAAGTCGTCCGGCTCGCCACCGCCACCCTCCAATCGTGGACCGACGGCATCCACAGGGCCCGGCGCCGAGCCGGCTCCACCATCACCATCGGCACCACCGAGTTCACCGTCGAGTTCCTCGGCCAAGTCTGGCCCGGCCTGCGCGAAGACTTCGAACGCCGTGGCGTCCAGCTCAAGATCGAGCACGTCCGCACCCGCGACCTCAAAACCAAACTAGCCGCCGAACAAGTCGACCTCGTCTGCGGTTCCTTCGCCGCAATCCGTGGCGCTCCACCAGCCCTCGACTACGACTTCCTCGAATGGCACCGCGAACGCGTCGCCCTGCTCACCAACCTCACTACCCGCGAACTCAACGACCGCCCCGTCACCCACACCAAACTCGCCAAACTTCCCCTGCTCGTCCCCTCCGCAGGACTGCTCGCCGACTTCCTCAGCCGCTGGTACGGCCCCGACTACCGCGGTGTCCTCAATGTCGTCGCCGACGTCGACACCCTCAACTACGGCCTCAACCTGCTCAACACCCAGCTCATGTACGGATGCCTGCTCACCACCGACCGCGTCGCCGACGCCGCCACCGAAGGCCGCCTCCCCGGCAACAACCTCCGCAAACTCGCCCTCACCGACGACTTCAACCCCCAGCTCGACATCGTCACCGGCATCTTCGCCCGCCCCGGCGAACGCCAGCGCTACGCCGACGACCACCCACTCAACGCACTATGGAACGCCTTTGCAGCCGCATCCCCTACCCAACCGAACGCCTAACCTCAGCGAGGCAACCTGCATAAATGACCTTGTCAGCCCGCGCTCAATTGCCGCGCCAACTAGGATTTCCAGCCACGGGATCGGACTAGCCCACGCTTCGCCGAACATTCAGTTTTCACCACTATGATCTTCAAAGAACCAGGTCAGGAAGTGTCGTCCCGCGCGAGCAGGGTCGTTCTGTCCACTGCTGACTTTGCGAGGTCTTCCGGGATGTCTGTCAGCGGCCAGTGGGAATTCCCCGTGGACGGCCACCCACGGACGGCCAGTTCGATTCCCCGCTGCGGCCAGTTGTACGGTCAGTGATCGCACCAGGTTCGTCGGCCAGCGCGGCCGTGCTGGTCATGCCGCAAGGTCGATCGCGTCTCGACCGCCAGCACGGCGCTTTGAACGGCGCGGCGCGGTGACACAGGATCCGTCAGTTGCCAAGGTCGTGGGACCACCGTGTCGCCAGCGATAGGACCACCTTGCGGCTCGGCGTCGTTGTAAGAACACGTTCTCGATAACGGTGCCTGCGCGTCAGTCTTCTCCTGTCGCGAACGCCCTCTTCTGTCGATGAGCGTACGACCGCCTCCGTGAACGTCGTCATCGCATTTGCATGACGCTCAGCGGCACCTGGGTCAGGTAGGTTGGTTGGGCGGCACGTGAGCTCGCCTCACGCCGCCGTTAGCGACGTATCGGGTTCGTGCGGCGTCAAGGCTGAGTCGCCCGTTCGGCCCGCCGCGGACAGTGGTGCTGTCGTGGTCGTCCTGCCCGTCATCTTCCCAGTCGCATTCTTCGCAGATTTCGTATCCGCCTCGTTCACCGAGGGTTGTGTGGCCGCAGCAGGGGCAGCTGTATGGCCCACCGCCGGGTGGGGCGAACACATTCCTCTGTCTTGCGTAGGTCTGGAACCAGGCCGTTCGCTGGCCGATCGACTCCTCGCCCGCGCCCGGCCCACGCACGCCGGAGCGCCTGGGCCGGCTTGACATGCCTGTCTCTTCGGATCGATCATCGGACACGCGACAAGGATGCATGTTCATGACCACTCGTAACGAGTCGTTTTGGCCGGAAAGGTCACGCCCCAGCCGTAGTCGCTGTTCAGGTCCACCTGAACTATTGACGGAACGCGGTGTCGCCGAAGCCCATGTCGCGCATTTGCTCGGGCGAGAAGACGACCATGATCTCGTCACCTCCAACGAACACACGCTGCCACTCCGGCGGCTCCGGCATGGCAGCGACAAACCACACCGCTCCCGCGGCGAAGTCGAGACGCACAGCCATCGGCACGTCCACAGTGCGCACGGGCTCGACGATAGTGCCATCGGCTCGCCGGCTCGGCCCCAGTTCCAGTCGGTCCCAATGAGCGGCGGTCTCGCGAATCGGTGTCCGCAGGTATCGATCCCACGGGCTCTTGGAACCGACGTCGGGCCCGATGCGCTCCGGGCCCTCGTCGCCCGAACTGAGGTGGTCTTCGATCCGGCCGTCGAGGACTTCGACCCCGTAGCTGTAGAAGGTGTCAGTCCAGGTGATCGTCGCCGGCCCCGCGTCAGTGCCGAGTCCGACGCCCATGACAGCGTGATGCCAGTTTCCATAGTCCCATCGCGCGGGTTCGGAGGCGAAGTTGTGGACATCCCAGTAGTCCACCGCCAAGAGCCGGCGGCCCCGGAGCCCGCTCAGTCTTGCCTCGAAACGCTCGCGCAGATCGGCAACCTCGTCCGTCAGTCTCACGCGACGATCTTCCCCGGTCACCCGGCCAGGCGCACCCTAGTTCCGGAGGACGACGTACGGCCGCAGCAGTCACCGAATCGTCCTGTCATGCCGCCGAGCGGTCGTTCAGGAACGCGGCGGCGGCCGAACGAACCGCGTAATAACCCGTTCCACTTCTGCGCTGGTGTCGGTGGTCCCACGACTGGCGGCATGGTGGTCCCTCGGTCTGGCAAACAACAGATCGAAGCCACTCCAGCCAACGGGCGGCAGCTCTCCACGGGCTACAGCTACGTCTGTCGAGAGCCACGCTACGTAACCGGACGCGCGGCCAGATAACTCCCCGCTAACCGGCCGCCAGCGGGGAGTTCAAACTGGCCACCAACAGATGTCGTCCCCGCCCAAGCCGGGGCTGGTCCGAAGTGGGCCGGTCCAGCGAACATCGACCCACGGCCTCCCCGCGCAAGCGGGGCTGGTCCCAGCGCCTCGGTGCACACCATCGACTGCGTGATGTCGTCCCAGCGCGGGCGGGGCTGATCCGTCCAAAAATGGCCCCCGCCCGAGCGGGGCTGGTCCTGATCCCAGCGGCTGGAGCGCGGCAAAGCCGTGGTCGTCCCGCACAGACGGGACTGGTCCGCGATGTGCCTCCTCAACGAGAAAGGCGAGCAGGTCGCCCCAAGCAGGCGGAGCTGGTCCGAGTTCATCAGCTCAGTCGGCTCCGCGGCCGCCGTTGTCCTCGCGCAGGCGAGGCTGATTCGTTCGTTTGCCGGTATCATCGTTTCCCCGTCTCGTTCTCCCCCGCGCGAGCGGGTTGGTCCCGTGGCCTCCTACGAACCCCGCGGAGCCTCATAGTCGTCCCCGCACAGGCAGGGTTGGTCCAGTGGTCATGCGGGTGCGGGTGGCGATCTCCACGTCGTCCGAGCACAGGCTGGCTGCTCCTCCCTGGACTGGCGCGATCTTGCGGTCCCTGCGCGAGTGGGGCTGATCGCGACTGGGGCAGCCGGATGCGGGTGGATAATGGACCTCCCCGCGCAAGCGGGGTTGATCCCAGTCACCAGATGTCCGCAGCCATGAGGCCGACGCCCGTCCCTGCGCAACCGGGGTTGGCCCCGATTCAGGGTCGGTCTGCGCGCAGACCCCTTCGTCGTCCCCGCGCAGGCGGGGCTGGTCCCTACGTGGACGCTGCTGGCTATCTGGCATGTGGATCGTCCCCGCGCAGGCCGGGGCTGTGGCTGGTCCGGGCCAACCGGTCGTGATGCGGCCGTTCGTCGCATCGTCCCCGCGCCAGCGGGGCTGGTCCCGACGAATTCCTTGGCATCGAGGCAGAAGACTCGCCCTCCCGGGCTGGTCCCTGGCCGTGTTCATGCGTGCCGCTCCCGTCTTGGACCTCACGCGCGAGTGGGATTGATCCGCTGACCCGGCACTCGAAGGTAGTGCCCATGGGCGTCGTCCCCGCGTAGGCGGGGCTGGTCCCGGCGCCATCCGTTACCGACCGGACAAGCAGATGTCCTCCCTGCGCGACGAGGTACAGACAGGAACCACGCGTCCTCGCGGCCCTCTGAGCTGCGACTTTCCGCCACGCTGAGGCTCAACCGGCTCCGCCGAGACCGCGGTGGAGACGCGTCATGAACACCTTTCGACGAGACCTCTCCCTCTGGATTCAATGCGGTTGCACGGCCTTCGTCGCCCTCGGCGGCCTACGCCTCTTACATCCACGGACACCAGTTCGCGCTCCGGTTCGGCGCGGACACGATGACCGCCTCGATCTGGCCGCTCATCGTCGACGGCCTCCTCACCACCGCGACCCAGCAGTATGATCTTCAAAGGACCAGGTCAGTTAGTGTCGTCCCCGCGCGAGCGGGGTTGGTCCGAGCATTTCCATGCCGTTCTCGCCCCACACCTGGTCGTCCTCGCGCAGGCGGGGCTGGTCCGGTCGACCGGCAGCCGCGCGTGCTGCAAGCCGCGTCGTCCCCGCGCAGGCAGGATTGGTCCCCTTACGATCACCAGGAACCCGAGTGCCGGCGTGTTGTCCCCGCACGAGCGGGGTTGGTCCCGTGCGCGGTCCACTGAGGAGGTCGACCGCGTCGTCGTCCCCGCGCATACGGGGCTGGTCCCGTCATCCCCGAAGACCCGGCGAACGCCACAGTGCCCTCCCCACGCGAGCGGGGCTGGTCCCTTCGCTCCGGCGGCGCCAGCGTCTCCCGCGACGTCCTCCCCGCTCATGCGGGGTTGGTCCCATGCTGGGCCAGACCGCGCGGATGCCGCTGTTGTCGTCCCCACGCATGCGGGTTTGGCCCGCATCGCCACTAGCTTCGCCACAACAGCCGAGTGTCGTCTCCGCGCAAGCGGGGTTGGTCCCCAGAGCCCGAGCCGCTCGCCCGAGCAGCGGACGTCGTCCCCGCGCGAGCGGGGCTGGTCCTCAGGCATGCCCACCACAGGCGACCGCGGCTGGTCCTCCCCACACGAGCGAGAATAACCCTCCGCACACGGCATGTAGCTCCAGGACGAGCGCGGTCATCCTGGAGCAGGCGGGGTCATTATCTGCCCGGGCAGGCGCAAGCGTCGTCCCGAACATGCGGGTTGGTCCGATCACCGTGAGACTCTTCGGCGGTAGCGGTTGGTCGTCCCCGCGTAGGCGAGGTCGGTCCGGCGTCAAAGGTAATCTTGGCGTCGTTGCCGTAGTCGTCCCCGCGCAGGCGGGGTTGGTCCGTCGAAGAACTCCACTGGGATCCGCCACGCGGGGTCGTCCCCGCGCAAGCGGGGCTGGTCCACTCGCGCCCGAACTCCACCTCGACGAGCTCCGGTCTTCCCCGCGCAAGCGGGGCTGGTCCCATCTACGTGTCCAACGCGCTTCCGCCGAATGTGTCTTCCCCGCGCATGCGGGGTTGGTCCGGCGCCGTGGCGTGGAAATCCGGCCCAGGTCGGGTCTTCCCCGTGCACGTGGGGTTGGTCCCTCGATCAACGCGTCTGTCGTGCCGACGCTGTACGTCCTCCCCGCACACGTGGGGTTGGTCCCTCGTTCTTCTTGGCGCTGCCGGGCAAGTGCGCGTCGTCCCCGCGTAAACGGGGCTGGTCCGTTCGCTTCCGGCGTCCGCTTGCAGCTCGCGGCGTCCTCCCCGTGCGAGCGGGGCTGGTCCCCATTCGTGGTGGTCAACGGGAACGAGCGGCTCGTTCTCCCCCATGCAAGCGGGACTGGGCCACAGGACCCGGACGCCTGGTCTCACCATGCCGGGTCCTCCCCGTGCGAGCGGGGTTCGTCCAGTCCTCCGGGCTACCGCCCGGCAGTGCGTTGAGCCATCCCCGCGCAGGCGGGGTCGGGCCCAGGACGCGCAGCGCCCAGTCGTCCCCGCGCGGGCGGGGTTGTTCCCCCGACGCCTTCGGCCACATCGAGTTTCGAGTGTCGTCCCCGCGCAAGCGGAGCTGGTCCGGAACCTAGGCCACCGGCAGATCAAGCGGCGTTGTTGTCCCCGCGCATGCGGAGGGCACCCAACCAAAGCGCGACGGACAGTGCCTGCCTTCGGATCATCCCCGCGCCTGCGGGGAGCACGTCGCCTTTCGGTCCCCCGGCTTCGGCTCGGTTTGTCGTCCCCGCGCAGGCGGGGCTAGTCCCAACGCCAACAACGGCGCTCGTCGCGTCCGGGAGTCGTCCTCGCGCAGGCGGGGTTGGTCCGTTGTCGACGTCGGGCTGGTCGCCCTTGACCGTGTCGTCTCCGCGCAGGCGGGGTTGGCCTCAGCACTGAGCCGCCGCCGAGCAGCTCGCGATCGTCCCCGCGCAGGCAGAGTTCTCCCCGCGCGAGCGGGGCTGGCCCGTCCCGGAGCTCGACCTTGTCGAACATCCCGAAGTTCTCCCCCGCGCGAGCAGGGCTGGTCCCGGGCTAGCCGAAAGGCCCTAGTGGTGACTACGGCTCTCCCGAGCGAGCGGGGCTGGTCCGGTTCGGCCATCCTGTTCAGCGATCACCTCAGGGTTCTCCCCGCGCGAGCAGGGCTGGTCCGCCCTCGACGTCGAGCCGCTCCTTGATCGCGTCGTTCTCCCCGCCCAAGCGGGACTGCTCCCATCGGAGACGGCGACCCCATAGTCATGCCGAAGTCGTCCCCGCGCAAGCGGGGCTGCTCCTCATGTGCCAATGCATCAGCCGACTGCCCTCGTGTCGTCCCCGCATACGCGGGACTGCTCCGCCAATACTGATGTCGTTCGCGCTGGTCAGATTGTCGTCCCGCGCATGCGGGGTTGGTCCCGAGCTGCGGCGGCGGCCGTCGCGGCTGAACCTGTCGTCCCCGCGCATGTGGGGCTGGTCCCAGGAGTTCGGGCATGTCGAGTTTGCCGTACGACTCGTCCCCGCGCATGCGGGGTTCGTCCCTGCTCGTCTCGACAACGAAACGGCGGATCGGTCGTCCTCACGCAGGCGTGGTGGGTCCCTGCGCGTTCGCGCATTTGGCTACCTTCTCGGTGTCGTCCCCGTGCAGGCGGGACTGGTCCCTCGCGCGCCATCGGGATGGCAAGCTGCCCGCGACCGTCCCCGCGCGAGCGGGGTTGGTCCCGACTACGCCGGTGCGTGCGGTGCGCTGGTCGAGTCGTCCCCGTGCAAGCGGAGCCCAGGTCGAGAAGTTCTCCCCGCGCGAGCGGGGCTGGTCCGGGCTAACTCCGCAACATCGAAAACGGCAGTGCGTTCTCCCCGCGCATGCGGGGTTGGTTCGCACAAGTCCCGGTTCTTCTAGAGCAGCGCCGCGTCGTCCCCGCGTATGCGGGGTTGGTCCGTTCGCCCCTTCCTCGTCGGCGACCTCGGCGGAGTCATCCCTGCGCAGGCGGGGCTGATCCTGGCCCGGCCGCGCCGAGATGACCGATGTTGCGGTAGTCCCACGAGAGAGGGGTGGCCCCAGACGCGTAAACGATCATGGCCGCCGCGCACTGCGGCCCGCACCGATGGGGCGGGCCCGCAGCGGCCATCAGGCCAGCACGGCGAAAGTGTGGTTCCTTCAAAGGGGAACTGATCCGCTTATGCCTGGTGGTCATGGGTATCCTACGACCTTCCCCGCACCAATGAGTTCGGACCAACGTGGCTAAAACCGTTGGTCGCAGCTCAGTTCACCGAGCGCGGGGTTGGCCCTGCCCAGCCCGTGTCGTTGATCGCCCACTTGTAGTCGTCCTCGCGTCAGCGGGGTTGGGTAGCCGAACAGGATGTCACTGTCTACACGGGAGCGCTTTTGTCTGCTACCTCCGTGCGGGCGCGAGGCTGAGGAGTCCGCATCCGTAGGCCTTGGCGCGCCCGATACCGGTGACAAGTGCGTCGCTGAAGGCGGCAGGGTCGGTGATGACGAGGTGGCCGTCGTACCGGACAGATTCGACGGTGATCTTCCCGGTCTCCGCCTTTCGTCCGGCGATAGTCGCCATCGGTGTCGTCGCGAGGTCGGGCTGGCCGTCAGCCGCGGCGGGGATGACGAAGCCGTGCTGCGCGCCTTTTCGGATGAGCCAGCTGAGCTGGTCGGCGGGTTGGCGCAGCGGGATGCGTTTGCGGGTTTTGCCCTCGAACCTGGTGGGATTGGCGACGAGCCGGAAGGCGAGTGTGCGGCCTGGCGTGAGAGCGTCGAGAACCGGTTTGAGCGGGCGAACCTCGGGTTGGGCGGTGAGGTGTCCGGCGGGGAGTTTGGCCCAGTCGGGTTCGGTGTGGCTCTGGACGTATTGGGTGAAGCCGCCGCGGTTGCTGTCGAGCCGCCAGAGAACACCGTGGCCTTGGCGTTTGTCGTTGGTGGACGGGATGTCGGGGTAGACGGACATGAGGGTGCGGTGCATGTCGTGGACGTTGGCGTAATCGCGGCGGAAGGTGCGTGAACGGATGTCGACGGTCAGTTTGCTCAGGAACACGAGGGCACTCCTGTGGTGATCATGTCGGGGGTGAGTGGTGTGTCGCCGGTGACGACGGTGCGTGTGGCGAAGCGGCGGTCGTCGTGGGCGAAGGAGATCGGGACGTCGTGCCGAAGTTCGGCGCCGACGGCGTCTACCGGGCCGTCGAGCATGGTCCGCAGGTCTACTTCGAAGTCCGGTTCGTGGACGCGTTCGGGGTGCTCGAGCCAGGGGTGAGTCCGGATAACGTGGTCGAGGGGCTCGTTGCGGAGGCAGCAGACGAGTGGCCGAGCCGGGACGAAGGCACGCCGGCCGAAGCACAACGGCCACCTCGGCGTGTTGATCGCGTCCCGAAGCTGCGCGAGCCGAGTCTCGGACCCCTCCAGAAGCACGAGGAAGAGTGCGTCGGCGAGGTAGTAGCGCTCGCTGACGACGGTGCGATGCCCGGATCCGTGGGTGGTGGGGACGTTCTGCGCGGTCTGGTAGTCCCGTTCGAGGAGTCCTTCGCGGTCGACACGGACACCGAGGCGCAAGGCAGCCAGTTCCGCGATCGTGTCCTCGTCGTCGCGCTCCACCCCCCTGGCGGCGGCCAAGAGCCCGACCACACCGGATTTCGTGGGTTCGCGGGCGGTGTCGCGAATGATGCCCCGGGAACGGGTGCCCCAGGACTGCATGGGAGCGTCGAAGCACAACGCCAGGGTGGCGGTCATGCGGTCGCCGCACCGGCCGCGGTCAGGACACCGCTGGTGAACTGATCAATGCTCGCGGCGGTGTCGATGTCGTCGGTGTGGGTGATGTCGCCGGTCACGGAGGCGGCGACGGCGACGCGGATACCGCTGTCGCCGTAGAAACCGCGCAGCTGCTGGAAGTGTGTGGTGAGCCGGGCGGTGGACCCGGCCATGAGGTCGGCGTCGGTGACAGGCTTGAGGAAGGCGTTGGCGAGGTTCCAAGCGCCGGTGTCCCGGACGACGCCGAGGAGGGTGCTGGGCATGGTGCGCGCGGCCATCGAGTTCTGTTTGCCGCTGGGGACGGCGTGGATGAACGCGCCCAGCCACGCGGCCGCGGCACGGTTGGCCAGCTGGTCGTCGCCAGCGAGGTTGGACCGGAGCCGGTCGAGGTCGAGGTTGGCGTAGCGGTAGTAGCAGGCGGAGTTGAAGTCGACAGTGCCGATCATGTCGGCACCGGACTCCGCTTCCGGTTTGAGGTCGTCGACCGCGGTGTAGAAGTCGAATTCCGTGGCCACCGAGTGGGTGGACAGGGCGTGCGCGACCTGGGAGGCAGCGTCGACGTTGAAGTCCTTGTTGTCGGCGATCATCCGCCCGAACAACGCCACATCGGCGACCCGGGTGGCGTCGAGCATGCGCTTGGCCTCGGCTGCGGCTTCCTTGCTGGGCTTGGCCTTCGCCGGCTTCTTCCCGTTCTTCCCCGCGGATGCGGCCAGGAGCGTGTCCCAGTTCGCGTCGCAGTAGTCGGCGAGGTGGGTGATCGCGGTCCGGCCGACGAACAGCAGGTACTCGGTCAGTCCCTTGGCCTGGTCCACACCGAAGCCGAGTTGCTCAAGCCCGGCGGTGACGACACCGGGCGAGGTCTCCGCGTCCCGGCCGCGTTCTACAAGGAGATCGGCCGCATCGTTGCGGAGACGTTTGGTGCGGACACCGGTCTCTGCTTCGTCGAGACCGTGCTCGGTGAACAGCTGGCGCGCGGACCGCTTCAGGCACTGGCTGGAAATACGGCCACGGGTGCTTCCCCCGAAGGTCGCGGTCTTGGGCTGGCCGACGTCGTCGCGGTTGAGGTTGCTCACCGGGAAGGACTGCAGCAGATGAAGCTCGATGATCACGAAGGTCTCCGAAAGGGTCAGGCCGATGCAGGCAAAGAGGTTGTTGTGTCGTCGGTCGAAGCCGTGGTGGCTGTGTAGTCAGGGCTGTGGAAGTCGCGGGCCCAGCGCAGCCGGATCCGGTGGGCCCGGTTATCGCGGTAGCCGTCTCCCATCAGGACGACGAGGTCGTCGAGGAGCGAGGAATAGTTGACGGGGATGTCGTCACTGGCCAGCAGACGGACGATCTGGCGCAGATGATGCGGTAGGACGTCGCGTTCCCGGCCGAGTAGTTGCTCGAAGCGGCGGGCCGCGGCGTCACCGCGCTTCTCCCGCAGTGCCCGCATCGAGGAGCCCAGAGAGCGGTGACCGCGCCTCGCAGGCTGCGGATGGGTAGCGAACAGGCCCGCGACCAGGAGCCAGACTTCCTGCTCGGACTCGGGTGGATCGTGCCGGAACACGATCTCGTATGCGGCGGTCTGCTGCCGCGGGCCCGTCAAGCTACGGCGCAGCCGGGCGAGCGCCTGGCGGCACTCGGATTGCCGTTTCGGGATGCCGGAACTGGCTCCGGCATGCAGTGAGTAGAGGGCCTTGACGAAGGTGTCTCGTCGTTCAGCGACGGATGTGGTCACTCGGTCTCATCTTTCGTGAGGTACTTGGCGGCTCGGGCGTCGAAGATGCGGGCGATCTTGGACAGCCGGTTCCGGAACACCGCGTGCTGTTTGCCGAGCATGCTGAGGTTTCGATCGGACGCCGCGACGCCGGCTGTCCACGTCTCCGCGGCGTCCTCGGCGATCCGCAGGACCGTTCGTCGCCAAGCCGTGACGGCGCTCCGTTCCGACGTGGCCCGCAGCCGGGCGGTGTTGACCGCACGCAGGAACACCTCGGACGGCCGGGCCAGCGCCGGCCAGTAGGCAAGGTCGAGGGTGACGTCCGGCTCGGCCCGCATGGCCTTGTGGTACTCACGCTGCATCCCGCGCAGCGCCGCTCCGGCTTCGTCGGCGAGTTCGATAGCGGTACCGATCAGCCCGGCCAGTGCATCGTCGGTCGCACGGATCAACGCGACCGGCGCGGGAACCTCCTCCTCGAGATACCCCTCCACAACGGACGCGTTTTTATCGAGCTTCTGCCCGAACACACGCAACGTGTAGACAGTGTCGTCCGGGATGTAGCCGGCTTCGGTGAGCGCGGCGATCTGTTTCAGGGCACGGGGCCGCTGTCGTGTCCGCTCTTCCTCCCACGGATCGTGCAGCAGCAGTTCGACACTGTGCCTCCAGACCCCGCGAACGGGATACAGCCGGATCGGGAGCATCTCGGTACCGGCTTTGACCCTTCCGTTCGCGGCAGTGGGAGCGCGGAACGCGGTCATAATCTCCTGGTCAAGCGGCTTGCCCTTGAGACGCACACCGGGAGTCATGACCGCGTGGGCAACGACCTGCTCGTCACCGACCGACTCAGGAAACAGCCTGATACGCCGAGCCGGCCACGTCAGGAGGTCAGTCCACCCCAGGAAGGAACGACTTCCCGGAGTGGGTGGAGGCACTTCTTGTTCCCAGGCCGGAGCATCCTTCAGGGTGGTCCCCGAAGGCTTGTCGGCCTCTTGATCGTAGGTGAGCGCGTTCAACAGGAGGGTTTCCTTCAGCGTCCGTCCCTCGACGACCACAATCCCCAAGCTGCTGCACGGCGCACGTTCCGAGGACTTGACCTTCTCATACGGCGTCTTCATACCACCCGGGTCGAAAGCCTGAGCTGTCACCAGCCATCGCGCAGCTGCGGCCGGTGACACCTCCACGCGATCCGACACGACGGTGTGGTCGAACAACGTCGCGTTGTTCCCGACGGACTTGTGCGGGATCAGCTTCGCGACGGTACTGCTCTTCGCTCCCGGAAGTGCCGGGCATTGCAGGAACGGCACCTCGGGATGGAACAGATCGAACTCATGCGCCTTGAGATAGCGATCAAGTGGGGCCTCGTCGAACGCCTTGGCCGACCACAACTCACCCCAGTCGTCGCGGCGAGCCGGCCCGTAAACTCTGTGCAGCAGCGCCAAGACCAGCCTGTACAGCGCGGCGGTCATCGGCGGTGTCTCTCCCACGATCCTGCGGATCTCGTGCGCTTGCAGCAGCACATCACGCAAGCTCACGTCCTCGCGCGTGCCATCGAGGCGAACCACAGAAATCCATGGTTCGACGCTGAGGTCGAATGGGGTCGTCATGTCTCCTCGATCGCGTAGACGCCGAACTGATCGTGGTAGGCCAACGTGAATTCGCCGACCTCGCACCTGTTGTTGTCGAAGACCAGCGCGCGATGCTGGTTGAGCCACGGATCAGCTGCGAACTCGGACGACACTTCACGCTCCAGTAAGGCGTGCACCACCTGTGGGGGAACGTTTTCCGGAGCGACCAGAACAGCAGCGGAATCCAACAGCTCGTCTGATCCATCACTCCACATTGGATGTACGACGCCAGCCGAATCACGGCGGAACAGCACCACGCGGACCGACCGCTCGCCGTAAACCTCATCGCGTGTCATCGACGTCTCCCCGACGGCTTTCGTGTCTGTCTGGTACTTCTCGGCCGTTCGGTAAGCTCGGCGAGATCCTCGACCGCGTGCGGCATGGGGAGGTATGAAGTGCTGGCGGCCAACTCATCTTCGGCGCGCACGGCACGAAGACGTTCTCCTTCCTCGCTCCACGCACTTTCCCAACCTCGCGGGCACTCGACGTCGCCCCCATAAACTCGGTCGACGAGATGCGACACCTCAGTGGGCGAGTCGATATACGGCCGGTCACGAAGCAGAGCCCACGTGCGCATCAACACGATCGGCGCGTACACGTTCCGCAGATAGGGCGGAAACCGCGGCCCCTCCTGGCTGTCAGTGACCCCGGTGATGACCAAGCGGAGCTGCCCGCGCGACTGGTCACGTCGATGCCGGTGGATCCGGCCAGCCCGCTGAATCAGCGCATCGATCGGAGCAAGATCCGTGAGCATGGTGTCGAAATCGAGGTCGAGACTCTGCTCCAGCACCTGCGTACCGACCACGATCGCCCGCCGCGGCCGCACCCCGTCCTCGCCGAAAAGCTCCCTTAGCTGCTGCTCGACGTCACGGCGCTGCCCTGCTGGCAATGGGCCATTGATCGCGATGAGCAGCGGCCGCTCGACTTCCGGAAGTTGATCGATCCGCTTCTTCAAAGAGTCGTAGGTTTTCACCGCCCGCTGCTTCACGAGATTGTGGATCACCGCGACACAACGGTCCTGGCTCGCCTCCTCAAGAAGCCAGTCCACGATCTCCTCGTTGCCGATACGGCTCAGGTGAATCCGGCGGTCCTTGTTCAGGTCGGAGACCTCCGCAGGATGCTCGGTAGCACGGGTTGCCGTGGCGACCGTGACGCGCGGGTAGGACACCGTCGAGAGCACCTCGGGAATCTGCTGCGGTGGGCATCCGCGGCGGCCAGCCTGCCAAGCCGCGATCAGTGCCTGCCTTCGCCCGGCCGGGAGCGTCGCCGACAGCAGGATGACAGGGGTGCCGAGCGCGCCCAGCCACATCAGCAGCCGCTCCAGCAACGTCGACATGTAGACGTCATACGCGTGCACCTCATCGAACACGACCACCTTGTTCGACAACGCGGCAAGACGAACGAACACGTGACCGGACCGGATCGCGGCCTTCAGTGCTTGATCGATCGTCCCGCAACCAAGCGGTGCCAACAGACTCCTCTTCCGCGTAAACCACGATTGCGCCGCAACGTCATCGTCGCCCTCATCCCTGCCGACTTCCGTCGGCTTCGCGCCGGCATGCACCAGATTCACCGGCGTCTCGTCGCCCAGCTCGTGCAGCATGGACTGGATCTCCAGCAGCATCTGATTGCTGGTCGCCTGAGTCGGCATCGCGTCGTAGAAGCCCGCCATCCTAAGTTGACGCACCATCGACGTCGCAGCCTGTAGCGCCGCCTTCGACTTCCCCTCTCCCGTCGGCGCCTCGACCACCAGCAGAACCGGCTCCGTCAAATCTGAAGTCACCAGCTCGACAACCTGTTGAACAGGCCGAGGGGTACGCCGGAACAACGTCTCGAAGTCCGTCTGCACCGGTGGCGACCACGGCGATATCCCCAACCGCACGACCGCTTCGTCAGCCTTCGCGTCGCAAGACTTCACATATGCGTCCAGGTCGACGCCTGGCTCCAGGGCCCGGAAGTTGCTGGTATCCGAGGCCACCCAGTCGCTCACGGTCGTCAGCGCCGCCAGCCCGATCGCCGCAGGTAGCGACAGCCGCAGATCCCGCCATTCAACAAGACTGGGCTCCGACACGCCTCGGAGCCTGACCACGTCAAGAACCAGCGCCGTACGCCACGCCGCCCATCTCTCTCCGCCATGCGCGTTGCGCTCACCACGCGCCTGGCGAATTGCTTCACCGGCAGGGAAATGACCATGATGTCCACCCAAGACCTCCGAGACACGCAGCGCCGCGCCCTTGGCCGCGCCCCATGACTCCAGCATGTCCCTGACATGCAGGGCGGTCAGGATCCCGTGCGGCGCATCTACCCTTCGCCCCATCCCAGCAGGCTTGCGGACCATGTCGAGATCCTCGATCGCCAGCCCCCCGAAACGCTTCACCGCAAGCTCGTAGACCAACCCCTGGAAGTCGGGTGCGTACTTCCCGATGTCATGCAGCCCGCAGAAAAGCGGCACCCACGATCGCGACAGAGCAGGGTCGGGAAAAATCTCGGCGAGACGCGCTCGCACGACCCCGCCCAGCATGACGTCAACCAACCGCTGAGCAACCGAGGCAGTATCCAACGAATGACAAATCAGCGGATGGCAACCAGCACGCCCCGAAGACTTCCCCCATGGCACAACCGATCCAGGCACGGCCACGCCCAACTCCCCCATCTCGCACACCAACTCTTGCCTTTTTCCCCGACGAGGCTGGCCACTTTAGCCACCCACGAACCGCCCACGAATCCACCCCTCCCTCAAGAGAAATACGCGCAAAGCGCACCTGCAAGCTACGTTTTCAACACGTTCGATTGAGTCTTGCTTCAGATTAAGGAGGATCGATCTCACTTGAAGCCCCGCTAACTACCACTCAGGTAAACCTGAAGGAAGTTCACATACATGGGTTGAGATTGCCTGAGGTATCAGGGAGAACAGTGGTCAAGTTTGATAGCCCTCAAGGCAAGGCAGGACGCAAGGGCCGGGACAGAATTACATGCCGTCGTCTCTCGCGAGCGCGGCTGGCATCTTCATCGGGAACTGCGAATGGTCTACTCCAACGTTGTCTCCGTGTCAGCAAGCCGAGCCAGCAAGGTTGGTCCCGAGTCCAGCAGCGCTTGCGCTGGCGGCCCTTGTCATCCTCCCAGGCAAGGTTGGTCCACCGTCGTTTCTACGACAACGTCTCCGGTGATCTCGTCACTGCGCAGGCGTGGCTGGTCCGCGCACAAAGTCGTGGTAAGTCTTCGTCGAATCGTTCTTCCTGCGCGAGCGGGGCTAGTCCGTCGAAGTCCGTGACTTCGTTGCGGATATCCTTGTCATTCCGCGCAGGCAGGGTTGGTCCGTCGTCGGCGATCAGGACGTTGTTCTATTCACGATCGTCCCCGCGCAGACGGGTTTGTTCGTTGCAGAGCGGTCCGGGAAGGTCCGACCGTCTGTCGTCCCCGTGTCGTCCCCCGCGCAGGCGGGGCTGGTCCCTGCTCGCGAGTCATGGTCGGCGGCACCAGCAAGTCTTCCTCGCGCGAGCGGGGCTGGTCCCAATGGGTTCGGGAAGACAGGCGCCACCATGCCGTCCTCCCCGCGCGAGCGGGATTGGTCCGCAGTGCCCGGCGTGCTTCATCCGTGCACGTGGTCGTCCCCGCGCATGCGGGGTTGGCCCTGCGTCCTGCCGCTTCACGTGCGGCTGGATCAGGCCGTCCTCGCGCAGGCGGGGTTAGCCCCTTCGGCGCCCAGGTCTTGAACCCGCTAGTTCAGTCGTCCCTGTGCATACGGGGTTGATCCGTACGGCTACGTGACTCACCTGTCGGCGGAACTGTCGTCCCCGCGCATACGGGGTCGGTCCCGACGCGGCGAGAATTCGGGCGGTAGCAGCGTTGCCGTCCTCGCACAGGCGGGACTGGACCGGCGGGAGCAATCGTGAAGACTGCGGAGTCTCAGTTCTCCGCGTGAGTGGGGCTGGTCCCCACTTGATCGTGCTGCCTTCCAGCCAGGCGTCGTTCTCACCGCACGAGCAGCGGTGGCCCGACTCTCCTCGCCTTGGTCCAGGAGAGCGGCGGGTTCTCCCCGCGCGAGCGGGGTTGGTCCGTTGAATTCGAAGCAGCCGTTCTTACCACCGCTATCGTCCCCGCACTAGCGGGGTTGGTCCCGACCACGTGTTCGCGGTCGTGTTCACCCGGCCGTGGTCCCCGCGCGAGCGGGGCTGGTCCTCTAGGTCCGTGCAAGTGAGAATTCAAGTCTCAGTCTTCCTCGCGCGAGCGGGGTTGGTCCGGCGAAGGCCACGAACCGGTTCGGTTCCAAGCCGCCGTCCCCGCGCAGGCGGGCGGGGCAGGTCCCGACATCTTGTGTTCAGCGGGGAGGCCGAGGGAGCCCTCCCCGCACGAGCGGGGTTGGTCCCTGGTTCGCGCTCTTGATGAGGTCGATGTCCTTGTCGTCCCGCGCCAGCGGGGTTGGTCCGCTCGGCCGGAACCCGTCGGCGTATGACGTGTTGTCGTCCCCCGCGAGCGGGGTTGGTCCGGTCCGGCACGTCGCGGTCGTGTCGCACACGATGTCGTCCCCGCGCAAGCGGGGCTGGTCCTGCGCCGATGATGAGCCCGTACGGCCCGACCTGGTCGTCCCCGCGCAGGCGGGGCTGGTCCCTAGCCGGACTACCTGACCGGCAGCCTCGTCACGTCGTCCCCGCGCATGCGGGGTTGGTCCGCAGAGGTGTTCATACTCAGCTCACATGTAGCGGTCGTCCCTCGCAAGCGGGACTGGTCCCTCGATCCGGGTGCGGCAGACCGGCTGAGCGTCGTCCTCCCCGCGCGAGCGGGGCTGGTCCGCGGATGCAGGACGCGCTGTACAACAAGACGGTGTCGTCCCCGCGCAGGCGGGGCTGGTCCGAGCTCGATCCACGCCAGCGCCAGCCAGCCAAGGTCGTCCCCGCGCGAGCGGGGCTGGTCCGTCCCGCATGTTGAATTCGTGCAGTCCCGGCTGGGTCTTCCCCGCGCGAGCGTGGCTGGTCCGGACATGATGGAGCGGTGGCCGTCGTCGCTTTGGCCTTCCCCGCGCGAGCGGGGCTGGTCCCTCGCCGCGGATACCGGCGTGATCGTGTCGGCGGGTCGTCCCCGCGCAGGCGGGGCTGGTCCCCTGACGAGGCTCGCGCTGCTGTCCCACTTCAGGTCGTCCCCGCACAGGCGGGGCTGGTCCCCGGTGCGCGGCCTCCAGGCCCTTGCGCCACCAGTCGTCCCCGCGCAGGCGGGGCTGGTCCTGGGGCCTGCGCTACATCTCCAGCCGCTACGGCGTCGTCCCCGCGCAGGCGGGGCTGGTCCGGCGGCGAGGGCGTCCGGGGTGACCTAGGCGTCATCGTCCCTGCGGAGGCGGGGCTGGTCCCATGAGCAAGGATGCCCGCGCCGGATCGACGTCGCCCCCGCGCGGGCGGGGCTGATCCTCGGCATCTCTCCCGGCCAGGCCAGCCGTTCCCGCACAGGCAGGGTTGGCCCCACGGGTAGATGGTGGCCTGGTTGCCCCGGTACGTCGTTCAAGCAAACAATGCAGTTTGATCACTGACTAAGCGCTCGGACCCGGTGACGAGGTACGGACAGCAACCACGCGCCCTCGCAGCCCTCTGAGCTGCGACTTTCCGCCACACTGAGGATCAACTGGCTCCGCCGGGGAGCTTCGTCATGAACAGCTTCCGGCGAGACCTTGCTCTCTGGATTCAATGCAGCTGTACTGCCTTGGTCGCGCTCGGCGCGGCCTACGCCTCCTACATCCACGGACGCCAGTTCGCCCTCCGCTTCGGCGCCGACACGATGACCGCCTCCATCTGGCCCCTCATCGTCGACGGCCTCCTCACCACCGCCACTGTCGAACTCTGGAAACCGAGCCGCGACGGCTCAAGCCGATGGCCGGCCTGGTCCGCGTTCATCTTCGGCATCTCGCTATCCCTCTGCGCGAACATCGCCTCGACACCCTTGACCAGCGCGTTCGGAGTCGCCGTCACAGCATGCCCACCGCTTGCCCTGCTGCTGGCCGTCGAACTCCTCAACCGAGCACTCAAACACCACCGCACCGAACCACCAACGCCCTCACCCGCCGACCGCATTCACACGGAACCCGAACCCCTCGCGCCAACTCCGGTCATCCCTCGGCCGACAACACCAAACCCGACGGACCAGCCATCCAAGCCCACCGCCGAACAACTGATGTGGACCCACTACCAGCACGAACACACCCAAGGCAGAACACCCACCCGCGCCGAACTCGACCGCGTCGCCGGAACCCACAACTACGGTCGCCGCATCCTCCGAAAATGGCGCAAAGAAGGAACACTCACGCATACAACCCCAGCCAACTCCGAACCGCACCCGCCACACGAAACACCGTCAAAGCACCAAACGACGACACCAACGAACCCACCTCCACAAGCGGACACCCTCAAACGAGAACTCGCCGAATCGATGCCCTGAGATTCGAGCCAACGCCATGATCAGCATGAGGACATACGACAACCAAACTGAACAAAACCAGCAGCATGATCTTCAAAGGACCAGGTCAGTTCGTGTCGTCCCCGCGCGAGCGGGGTTGGTCCTTGCAGTACGTTGCTCTGCTGCATGGTGAGCGTGTCGTCCCCGCGCGAGCGGGGTTGGTCCTCCGGCCTGAGGGTCAGGCGGGGCGGACGCCGAGTCGTCCCCGCGCGAGCGGAGTTGGTCCGCTCGGCCCGATCACCCGCGTGCTCTCGGCCGCGTCGTCCCCGCGCGGGGTTGGTCCTACCCGGCCGGCTTCACCCGTGTTCGGGTTCTCGGCGTCCCTGCGCGAGCGGGGGTTGGTCCGTCGGGAGGAACCGGTCTTTGATCTCGGCGGCCAGTCGTCCCCGCGCGAGCGGGGTTGGGCCGGTGGCTCTCGACATCGTCACGGGGCCGACGGCGTCGTCCCCGCGCGAGCGGGGTTGGTCCCGCCCTCATCGACCGCGCGATCGACCTCGGCATGTCGTCCCCGCGCGGGCGGGGTTGGTCCGCCGTTGGCGTTCCGGTTGGCGTACGCGGAGCGGTCGTCCCCGCGCGAGCGGGGGTTGGTCCCGGATCATGGACGCGCTCGGGATCATCCTGACGGTCGTCCTCGAGCGAGCGGAGTTGATCCCTTCGGGCTTGAGCATTTCTTCTTCTCCTTACCGTCATCCCCACGCGAGCGGGGTTGGTCCCGTCGCGTTGTCGGCCTCGAGTTCGGCGATGTGGTTCGTCCCCGCGCGAGCGGAGTTGGTCCGTTGTAGATGATGAACGGGCCCGCGAGGCCCGGGTCGTCCCCCCGCGAGCGGGGCTGGTCCGTCGACGTACTTGCCGCCGCGTGCCATCGCGGCGTCGTCCCCGCGCGAGCGGAGTTGGTCCCTCGGCCGGGCTGCTGTCGTCGGTCTCCAGGTGGTCGTCCCCGCGCGAGCGGGGTTGGTCCGTACCGGACTGGCTGAACCCGTGGTTCGGCGGCGTCGTCCCCGCGCGAGCGGGGTTAGTCCGGGCGCTCGCGGGATCCGGGTGTTGTCCGGTTCGTCGTCCCCGCGCGAGCGGGGTTGGTCCGGTATTCGACAGAAGGAACAAGCCGCCCCGTAAGGGCCAGACCGATTCCCTAAACACAAAGAGCCAAGGCCGGGGGGCATGGGCTTTGCGACCCCGCTCGGACTCGAACCAAGAACCCTCCGGTTAACTGGTTCGAGCCCTTTCCCGTCGATCTCAGTCGGTCTAGCTGGGACGTTTGCGAACGCTCATGCCCTGAGTCGATCTCGGTCGCCCTCGTTCGACGTGCAACTTCGCCTTTAAATCGCCCCTAGTTCCTGACGAAGTAACTAGCCCAGGCAAGCCGGACCTGATCAAGGATTGTGATCCCACGCGACGGCGACCAGACTGAATGAAATTCGCCAGTATGATCTTCAAACAACCAGGTTAATTAGTGTTGTCCCCGCGCAGGCGGGGTTGGTCCCCCTGATCGGGGTAGACAAGGATCCGTCGGCCCGTTGTCCCCGCGCAAGCGGGGTTGGTCCCAAGGGGAGACGACCAGTGAAGCTTTTCGGGTGGTTGTCCCCGCGCAGGCGGGGTTGGTCCCACGGACACGATCACACGGCCGGTGGTCGAACAGTCGTCCCTGCACAGGCGGGGCTGATCCGGTCTTCGACGTCGCCGCCAGGATGGTCAAGCTGTTCTCCCCGCGCGCGGGGCTGGTCCCACCATCTCGAACCCGGACACCGCGTTCTCCAAGTTCTCCCCGCGCAAGCGGGGCTGGTCCCGCTGGGATGCCACTTCTGCGATCTACCATGCCGTTCTCCCCGCGCGAGCGGGGCTGGTCCCTGCGTGCTGCACTACGCCGCCGAACACCACCCGTTCTCCTCGCGCGAGCGAGGCTGGTCCCTGGAGCATCCCGACGTTGAGGCCGCCGTAGCCGTAGTCCCCGCGCGAGCGGGGCTGGCCCGTACGGGGCGAGAAGGTGGTTTGGATCATGAGCGTTCTCCCCGCAGGAGCGGGGCTGGTCCCTGCTCCTGGGCCGACTGGCGCGTAATGCCGTCCAGTTCTCCCCGCGCGAGCGGGGCTGGTCCTACCCGTACTTCACCGTCACCTCCGGCGTGAAGTTCTCCCTGCGGCAGCGGGGCTGGTCGTCCTGGAAGCCCGTCCACCGCGGCGTCGCCACGCCACCATGGAGGCATCGGCCGGACGGGTTCCGGGGAGCGTGACGCTGCCCCGTAGCCCGCGATCACCAGCCGAGTGAACAGCTCACCACCACTTCGTCCACCGCGACTCGGCAGGGACCACCTTCGCGTTGACCTGATGCGTGCAGGGGTGCGGGCTCGCAGGCCCGACCGCTCCAACCCTGGCCCAGAACGCGACAGTGACCGGGTCACGCCCGATGGGCAGCATCGACCATTCGAACCTGGCGCCCCGCTCCATGGCGGCGTTCACCAGCACGCGGCCAGCCCCACGACGTCGATGCTTCTCTTCGACCTCGACATGGACGAGGATCGCGCGTCGGTCGACCGGACACAGCGACAAGCGCACTTCACCGAAGACCCTGTGCCCCAAGCGAAGCTGGATGACGCCGATCCCGGCGGAAACCGGTGGAGGCAGGACGACCAGGCGCAGGCCGTACTCGTCCACCCCGGTTTCCACGACCTGCCGCTCGACAGCGGTGTCGATCACCGCCCAGACTCCGCCGACACCGGTCAACGCATGGCAGGCCTCGCACAACCATTCCGGCGCCCGATAGTCCTGCGACCAGCCCTGCCGCACGCCGCCGACCGCCAACTCATGCCCCCACGGGCACCGCTTCGGGGCGCCCGAGCCTGGCCGGATCGGTACCTCCAGCGTCCGCCACTCCCGGTTTGCTCCAGTCACCGGAAATCACGCGACTTCGACGCCAAGCCCCTGAGTTCCAACGGCCGCACTTGATCCGCGACGAGAGTGGATGATCCTTCGGTGACTTGAGCGATTCCGCGGAACAGCAGGGCGTTGCTCGCCACTAGCACCTTCCTACTCCGGTGAAACAGGCCCGGGGAGACGAGGATGTTGGCCATGCCGGTCTCGTCCTCGAGGTTGAAGAAGGTGATCCCGCCGGCGGTCGCGGGGCGTTGCCGGTGGGTGACCGCTCCCCCGATCCAGACCCGTGCCCTGTCCTCGGCCTGGCCGAGCTGGGCGGCGGTGATGGCGCCGTGGTCGGTGAGCCACTGGCGGAGGTATTCGACGGGGTGGGAGCCGGGTGAGATGCCGGTGGCCCATAGGTCGGCGGCGGTGACCTCGAACCGCGTCATCCCCGGCAACGCTGGGGCGTCCAGGCCGGGCGCGAGACCTGGCAGGTGCTCGGGTCGGGTGGTAGCGACGGCACCGGCGGCCCAGAGCGCCTGCCGTCGTTCCAGGCCGAGACTGGTGAACGCACCTGCGGTGGCCAACGCCTCGATCGCGGGTTTCTTCAGCCGGACGCGTTCGGTCAGCTCACCGACGCTGATGTAGGGGCCGTTGTTCTGCCGTTCGGTGACGATCGCTTCAGCCGCTTCGTCGCCGACGTTCCTGATCGCGGCGAGGCCGAGCCGGATCGCGTGGCCGCCGGTGCTTTCGGGCTCAGGTTCGAGGGTGGCGTGCGGGAGGCTTGAGTTGATGTCCGGCTCACGCACGATGACGCTGTGGCGGCGGGCGTCGGCGACCAGCGATTGCGGGGAGTAGAACCCCATCGGTTGCGCCCGCAGCAGGCCCGCGCAGAACGCCGCCGGCCAGTAGTACTTGAGATGCGCGGAGACGTAGACCAACAGGGCGAAGGACATGGAGTGGGCTTCGGGGAAGCCGTAGCCGGAGAACGCGTGGATCTGCTCGAACACGGACACGACGGTGTCGCGGTCGACCCCGTTCGCCGCGGCACCGTCGAAGAACCTCTTGGCGAGTTTCCGCATTTTGGCGCTGGAGCGTTTCGCGCCCATCGCCCTCCGCAACAGATCCGCCTCGGCCGGGGTGAAGGAGGCGACGTCGACGGCCATCTGCATGACCTGCTCCTGAAACAACGGCACCCCGAGTGTCCTATCGAGACTCCGCGCCAGCAGAGGATGCTTGTGCTTCCAGGTTTCCTCGCCGCGGCGGCGGGCGATGTAGGGGTGGACGGAGCCCCCTTGGATCGGGCCGGGCCGGATGAGCGCGACTTCGACGACGAGGTCGTAGAACTTCCGCGGCCGCAACCTCGGCAGCGTCGCCAGCTGCGCCCGGGACTCGACCTGGAACACACCGATCGCGTCCGCCGCGCACAGCATGTCGTAGACCTTCGGGTCGGCGAGGTCGAGCTTGCCGATGTCGACCGTCTCACCGTGGTGTTCGGCGATGAGGTCGATCATGTAGTGCAGCGCGGAGAGCATGCCGAGGCCGAGCAGGTCGAACTTCACCAGCCCGACGGCGGCGCAGTCGTCCTTGTCCCACTGCAACACCGACCTGCCGGGCATGCGGGCCCACTCGACCGGCACCACCTCCGACACCGGCTCCTTCGAGATCACCATCCCACCCGAATGGATCCCCAGATGGCGGGGGAAGTCTTCGAGGGCGTCGGCGAGTTCGAGGATCTCAGCGGGGATCTCCCCCGCAGCCTCGACACTGGTTTTCTTCACGCCGGCCCAGCGGTTGACGATCTTGCTGTAGGCGTCCTGCTGGCCGGGGCTGTAGCCGAGGGCTTTGGCGGCGTCCCGGATCGCCGACGGCGCCCGGTAGGTGATCACGTTCGCCACCTGCGCCGCATGGAAGCGGCCGTGTTTGTCGTAGACGTACTGGATCGCTTCTTCGCGGCGGTCGGACTCGATGTCGATGTCGATGTCCGGCGGCCCGTCCCGCTCCGGCGCCAGGAACCGCTCGAACAACAGGCCCCACTTCACGGGGTCGGCGTGGCAGATCTCCAGCGCGTAGCAGACCGCACTGTTCGCCGCGGATCCCCGGCCCTGGCACAGAATGTTGGCTTCGCGGCAGAACCGGACGATGTCCCACACCACCAGGAAATATCCCGGGAACCCCAGCTTCTCGATGATGTTCAGCTCGTGTTCGAGCTGGGCGTAGGCCTTCGGGTAGTCGTCGCGGTGCCCGTAGCGTTTCGCCGCGCCCGCCCAGGTCAGCTCCCGCAGGAACGACATCTCGTCATGCCCCGGCGGGACCGGGAACGGAGGCAGCTCCGGGGCGACCAAGCTCAGGTCGAAGGCGCACTCCACGCCGAGCAGGGCAGCACGGGTGACCGCGCCGGGATACCGCGCGAAAACCTCGGCCTGCTCGGCGCCGGAACGCACGAACGCCATGTGCGCCGCCGACAGCCAGCCCTCCATGTCATCCAGCGACCGGCGGGCGCGGACTGCGGCCACCGCGTCACCCAGTGGGCCCCGGCCGGGGTGGGCGTAGTGGACGTTGTTCGTCGCCACCGTCACCACCCCCGCCGCCTCCGCCATCGACGCCAACGTGTCGTTGAAGGTCGAATCGAGGGGCAGGCTGTGATCGATCAGCTCCACCGCCACGTTGTCGTGTCCGAACTTGTCCACCAGGGACACCAGCTCCGACATCGCCGTGACCTTGTCGTCCGCGGCGAGGGCGCGGCGGATCCTTCCTTTTCGGCAGCCGGTCAGTACCAGCACATGCCCCGCGAGGTCGTCGACCAGCGCGGTCTCGTCATAGACCGGGCGGCCCTTCTCCCCGCCGGCCAGCTGCGCCCGCGAGATCACCCGGCACAAGCGGCGGTACCCCTCCAGCCCGCGGGCCAGTACCAGCAGGTGCGCGCCGCCCGGGTCCGCGACCCCGTTCTGCGGCGCGGGCAGATCCAGCGACAACTCCGCCCCGAAACCCACGCGGACGCCAAGCTCGCGGGCGGCCTCGTTGAACCGCACCGCCCCGTACATGCCGTCGTGATCGGTCAGGAAGATCGCGTCCAAACCCTGGCGAGCGGCCTCCTCGACCAGCTCCTCCGGGTGGCTGGCACCGTCGAGGAAGCTGAAGTTCGAATGCGCGTGCAACTCCGCATACGGAACCCGCGGCACCGCGCCCCCGTCGTCGTCCCCCTCACGGACCCGCAAATCCACCGGCAGCCCCGCATAACCCTCCCGCTTACGCGACCACGCCGGAGAATCGTTCCCATCACCCTCCACCCGAGGACGACCGGACGCGACCCGCTGAATCTCACGCCACGGGACAGCAGGATTGTTGAACGCCACACCAGCTCCACACCACACGCTCTGCCGTGGGGGGAAGCCAGCGACAAACACTCGAACATACGCACGAAATCTGTCAGCGATCCTGACTCGTCCAGGGCCCGCCGTCAAGCCGAGAATGAGCCAAGTTGCATCTATCACAACAGGCCGCCGGTGCAGCGTTTTTGCAGATCAAGAGCCTGACAACCCGCCCTCAGCGAGTCAAGTCGAGCCTCTGACGTCGAGCGGCGGACGCCGCTACCGCCCAGGTCGACAGACCCTTTGACCGTTAGCTCGAACGAGTAGAACTCCGCTCCATTCAACGCCACATCGTTGTGTTTGATGCAACATACTGTGGTGGACGACGATCTTGCCGGGACGGCTCGCATGATGCTTGTCGAGGGCGTGTCGTTTCTTGATCCGGAGACGGCGGTCTTCGAGGCGATGCTCGAGGGGTGGGCGCGGCAGCAGCGAGTCCGGTTCCTGAAACCGAGGACCATCCATGCCCGGCTGCACCTGGTTCGGCGGTTCGCCGCAGTGTCGAACCAGTACCCGTGGCAGTGGACAGCGGGCGAGGTGGAAGCGTTCCTGTCGCAGCTACGCTCCGGCGACAGGCCGGTGCGGATGTCGACGCTGCGCGCGCATGAGTGCGTGTTGCGCTTGTTCATGCAGTACGTCACCGATCCGCGATACCAGTGGCCTGATGTGTGCCTGCAGCGATTCGGCGCGGCGCCGATGATGGTCTTGCATGAGTTCAACAGCGTCCGGCACGTCGCCGACGTCGAGAGCCGCCCTGAACGGCGCGCGTTGAGTTACGACGAGGTGCAGGCGTTGTTCGACGCTGCCGATGGATTAGCGGATCAGGCGCGGGCGCGTGGCCGCAAGGGCGGCATCACCGCGTTGCGGGACTCGATCGCGCTCAAGACCGTGTACGCGTTCTGCCTCCGGCGCAGGGAAGCCTGGGGCCTGGATCTGCCTGACCTACGGCACAATCCTCGTATCCGCCACTTTCAACGGTGCGGTGCGCTGTTCGTTCGCTGGGGCAAGAGCTCGCGCGGCAGTCCGCCGAAGCGGCGGACTGTCCTGCTCGTGCCCGAGATGGACTGGGTGGTCGAGCCGTTCGAGGAGTGGCTCGAGGAGATCCGGCCGCTGCTGAACACCGCCGGGCTCCAGGCGCTGTTCCTCACTGAGCGGGGTAGCCGGCTGGCGCCGCGGGGTCTCAACGCGGCGTTCCAGCGGGCCCGTGACGCCGCGGGCCTGGATGCGGAACTCGATCTGCATTGTTTGCGGCATTCCTATGTGACGCACCTGGTCGAGTTCGGATACCCTCCGCGGTTCATTCAGGAGCAGGTCGGCCACGCGTACCCCAGTACGACCTCGATCTACACCGACGTGTCGGACGAGTTCCGGAACCGGTTGATGCACCAGGCACTCGGCGCCTTCGCGCCATTCATGTGGGAGGCGCCGTGACCAAGAAGATGACCTTCGAATGGCATCTGCGTATGCGGATGGCCGAACGCGGGATGTTTCAGACCTCAGATCTGGTCAAGCCCTTGGCAGAACGCGGAATCGTGCTGTCCCGCGAGCAGATCTATCGGCTCGTGACGACACCACCTCAGCGGCTGTCGATGGACGTGTTCGCCGCGCTGTGCGACATCCTCGCCTGCGCACCGAATGACCTGATCGAGATCAAGGCCGCCGGAACGGCGACGACGAAGGCAGCTGGAGCGACACGGCTTCCACAGGTTCGCCGCAGCACCATCCGCCGCCCGGATTTGTCATGACACAACCGAACCCGGCCCACGGCGGAGGCCAGCACCACACCGCCTAACACCGCGATGGCGCAGGTAAAAGCGACGACCATGGCGTTGATGTCGTCTTCACCCCGAGGACCCTGAGGTTCCCCCCAAACCGTGGAGGCATGGACTTAGAGGATCATGAGTTGTGCCTGAGAAGCGAAGGAAGTTCGATGCGGAGTTCCGTGAGGG
>NZ_JBWKEC010000053.1:0-34145 GCF_056435645.1 Amycolatopsis sp. NPDC043889 | reverse complement strand
GAGGGGGGGGGGGGGGGGAGGGACCGGAAGGGGGGGGTGGTGTCTGGTTGGGGGGGGCCCGGGGGGTGGGGGGGGGGGGTGGGGGGGAAACCCCAACCCCCCCCCCACGACACTGGACCGGCCTGCTAGTCGAACTTCAGCTCTTCGGTCCGCCGCGGCATCAGCAGCAGCGCGCCGACGCTGAGCACGGCGACCACCAGCATCGCCAGGAAGACGTGGTGCGTGGCGTCCGCCAGTGCGCCGCGCACGAACGTCGTCGTCGGGGTGTCCGGGCCGTGGCCCTCCAGGACGACACTGGTCGCGTCGACCCCGGATGGCAGGCCGGTGACCCCCGCGGGCGGGCTGGCGAAGCGGCTCGCCAGCGTGGCGTTCGCGATCGCGCCGAAGATCGCCACGCCCACGGCGCTGCCCAGCGAGCGGCTGAACATGTTGGTCGCGGTGACGACGCCGCGGCGTTCCCACCCGATCGTGGACTGCACGGCGATCAGCGTCGGGCTCGACGCCAGGCCCAGCCCCAGCCCGAGGACGAACGCGGCCGCGGCCGCCAGCCAGATCGACGACCCCGCCGTCAGGAACACCGTGAGCGCCGCGCCCGCGATGACGATCCCGCTGCCGATCAGCGCGGTGTCCCGGAACCCGATCCGCATGTAGACCCGGCCCGCCAGCGATGCCGAGATCGGCCAGCCGACGGTCAGCGCCGCCAGCGCGAATCCGGCGACGAGCGCGCCGGTGCCGAGCACGCCTTGGGAGAAGGTCGGCAAATACGAGGTGAGGCCCATCAGCAGCATGCCGACGACGACGGCGACCAGGTTCCCGCCGATCAGGGTCCGTTTGGTGAAGATCCACAGCGGCAGCACCGGCTCGTCGGCCTTGCGTTCCACGAACACGAACGCCGCCAGCAGCACCACCGCGCCGCCGAAGATCGCCAGGCTCGGCGCGGACGCCCAGCCCCAGGCGACCCCGCCCTCCAGCAGGCCGAGGATCAGCAGCGAGCAGCCGAGGGTGAGCAGCGTGGCGCCGAGGTAGTCGATGCGGTGCGAGCGGCGTTCGACGCGTTCGCGGAAGTTCCGGAACAGCATCCACGCCGCCAGCGCGCCGAGCGGCAGGTTGATGAAGAAGATCCAGCGCCAGTCGAGGTACTCGGCGAACACGCCGCCCAGCGTCGGCCCGACCACCGACGAGATGGCCCACACGCTGGCGAGATAGCCCTGCACCCTGGCGCGTTCCTCGACCGTGTACATGTCGCCGACCATGGTCAGCGCGATCGGCTGGATGGCGCCCGCGCCGATGCCCTGCACCGCGCGAGCCGCGATCAGCACCGGCATGCTCCAGGCCGCGCCGCACAGCACCGAGCCCACCAGGAACGCCGCGATCCCGAAGAACATCACCGGCCGCCTGCCGAGGACGTCGGCGAACTTGCCGTACAGCGGAACGGTGACCGCCTGGGTCAGCAGGTAGATCGAGAACAGCCACGGGAACTGCGAGAACCCGCCCAGATCGGCGACCACCGAGGGCACCGCCGTGGCGATGATGGTCGAGTCCAGCGCGATCAGGCCGGAACACAGCATCACGGCGATCAGGACGGGGCCGCGTTCGGACCGGAAACCGACCCCTTCCTTCGCGGTGACCGGGGCCGGGGTCGTCATCTGTGGCGGTCTCCTCAGGCTCATGAACGGCGTCAACTACTTCGCATGGGTAAGCATTCCACGGAGACACCCGGTGATGGGACCGATTTTTCCGTGAGCCATCCCGCAAAATGGATCGGATGAGCACCTGGATCCGCCCGATCGGCCGCGGCTGGGCCGTCCGCGACAGCGTCCCTGGCCCCGACGTCGACGAGTTCGCCGACCCGGACCGGGTGGAGGCCGCGCTCGCCGGGGCGCACGGCGACAGCCTGCTGGCGGTCCAGCATCCGGCGAGGACCCCGGCCGCGCTGGCGGGCGGCCTCTCGATCGAGGCGGCCTTGCCGCAGGCCAGAGCGACGTTCGAGCGGATCCGGGAGCGGCACTATCGCCCGGTCGCCGACGTCGTCGCGCCGTATCGCATCGACGGGCCGGACGGGGTCGCGCTGGGCGTGCTGTGCCTGGTCGATCCGGCCGCGGTCCGGGACGACGGGGTCACCCGGGTGCGGCATACCGAGGACGTCTATCCGGACGTCGTCGCGGAGCGGGCCGCGATACTGGCCGGGCTCGGTGTCGCGACGAGTGCCGCGATGCTGGTCCCCGCGACCGGTGGCCGGGAGCTGACCGCGCTGATCGAGCGGTTCTGCCGGGGACAGGTGCCGAGCCTGTCCACAGTGGACGGCCCGGGTCGCAAGCACGAACTGTGGCTCGCCGGTCCGGGCCCGGCCCAGGACGAGCTGCTGGCGGCGCTGGACGAGCTGGATCTCCTGGTCGCGGACGGCAACCACCGGGTCGCGGCCGCCGCGGCTTCGGGACGCGGCGCGTTGCTCGCGCTGGTCACCGGCGGGCCGGGGCTGCGGATCGGGCCCATCCACCGGGTGCTCGCCGGCACCGGCCTCGACCCGGACACCCTTCTTCGGCGATGGACGGAGGCGGGGTTCGACGTCCATCCCGGCCCGCCGGGGCCGCCCGCCGAGCCGGGCGAGGTGACCGTGCTGGCGGGCGAGTCGGCGTTCCGGGTGTCGCTCGGCAAGGCGGGCGGCGACCACGCGGTGGTGGAGCAGGAGCTGCTTCGCGGGGCGCTCGGCGTCGATCCGGAAGGGCCGAACGTGCGTCCTCTGCTGCCGGGCGCGCCGGTGCCCGAAGACGCGGACGCGGTATTCCTGCTGGCCCCGGTCCCGTACGCGGAGGTGCTCGCCGTGCACGCGGCCGGATCGCGGATGCCGAGGAAGGCCACCTACTTCACGCCGAAACCGCGGAGCGGGCTCCTCCTGGCCGAACTGGAGATGCCGCGCTTTTGTCGGTGACGCGGCCTAGGATCGGCCTCGTGGAACTGCCCGTGATGCCACCCGTCAAGCCGATGCTGGCCAAGGCCGTGCACGAACTGCCTCGTACGCCGGGGCTGCTGTACGAGCCGAAGTGGGACGGCTTCCGGTGCGTGGTCTTCCGCGACGGCGACGAGGTCGTGCTGGGCTCGCGCAACGACAGGCCGCTGACGCGGTACTTCCCCGAGCTGGTCGAGCTGCTCAAGGACGCGCTGCCCGAGCGTTGTGTCGTCGACGGCGAGATCGTGCTGGTCACCGAGGGCGGGCTCGACTTCGAGACGCTCCAGCTGCGCCTGCACCCGGCGGCGTCCCGGGTGAACAAACTGGCCGAGGAGACGCCCGCCAGTTTCGTGGTGTTCGACCTGCTCGCGCTGGACGACCGGGATCTGACGCCCGAACCGTTCGGGGAACGGCGGAAGCTGCTCGAGGGCGTCGTCGACACGAAGTTCGCCCGGGTCCACCTCACCCCGCTGTCCGACGATCCCGACGTCGCCCAGGACTGGTTCACCCGGTTCGAGGGCGCGGGTTTCGACGGCGTGATGGCCAAACCCGCCGACGCGCCGTACGAACAGGACAAGCGGGTGATGTGGAAGGTCAAGCACCAGCGGACGGCGGACTGCGTCGTCGCCGGGTTCCGGTGGCACAAGGACGGCGTTGGCGTCGGGTCGCTGCTGCTCGGGCTCTACAACGACGAAGGCGTCTTGCACAGTGTGGGCGTGGCCAGCAGTTTCACCGCCGCGAGGCGTCGTGAGCTGGTGGACGAGCTCGCGCCGCTGCGGGAGAACGCGCTGGAGAACCATCCGTGGCGCGAGTGGGCCGAGACCCACGAGGAGGCGGGCGGCCGCATGCCGGGCGCGGGCAGCCGGTGGGCGCCGCAGAAGGATCTGAGCTGGGAGCCGCTCCGCATCGAATGGGTCGCCGAGGTCCGCTACGAACACGTCGAGGGCACCAGGTTCCGCCACGGCGGGAGGCTCGTGCGCTTCCGCCCCGACCGCGAACCTGCCTCGTGCACGTACGCGCAGCTCGAAGAGGTCCCGCCCGCCGAGCTGGCCACTTTGTTCACCGAACTGGGGGAAAGATGAAGGCAGAGCCGGTCACGCTGGACCTCGACGGCGTCGAGGTCACGGTGTCCAATCCGGGCAAGGTCTACTTCCCTGAGCACGGCGAGACCAAACTGGACCTCGTCGAGTACTACCGCGCGGTCTCGGTCCCGCTTCTCGCGCAACTCGGCGGCAGGCCTCTGCTGCTGGAACGCTATCCCGACGGCGCGGGCGGGAAGTCGTGGTTCCAGAAGCGGGTCCCGAAGAACGCGCCCGGCTGGCTGACCACGACGGTGGTGTCCACCCCGAACGGGACCACGTCGGACGCGCTCGTGGCGAAGGACCTCGCGCATATCATCTGGGCGGTGAACCAGGGCTGCCTCGGTTTCCATGTCTGGCCGAACCGGGCCGACGCGCTGGACATCAGCGACCAGCTCCGCGTCGATCTCGACCCGTCGCCGGGGATCGGGTTCCCCGAATTGCGGCATGGCGCCGTCCTGGCGAAGGCGCTGCTCGAGGAGCTGGGCATCACCGCGCAGCTGAAGACCTCGGGCTCGCGCGGCCTGCATCTCTATGTGCCGCTGGAACCGAAGTGGGACGGCTACGAGGTCCGGGCGGCCGCCGTCGCGCTCGCCCGCGAACTCGAACGCCGCCACCCGGACGAGATGACGGCACAGTGGTGGAAGGAAGAACGCGGCTCCCGGGTGTTCGTCGACTTCAACCAGAACGCGCCGCACAAGACGGTGTTCGGCGCGTGGTGTGTGCGGCCGAGGGGCGGCGGGCAGGTGTCGACACCGATCGGCTGGGACGAACTGGAGACCATCGAGCCGGACAAGCTCACCCTGTCCACTGTGCCCGCTCGGCTCGCCGAACGCGGAGACCCTTGGGAGGGAACGAAACCACAGTCGATCGAGCCGCTGCTCGCAATGTCGAGGAAGGACATGGCGAACGGGCTGATGGACGCGCCCTGGCCGCCCGTCTACCCGAAGATGCCGAACGAGCCGCCCCGGGTCGCGCCGAGCAGGGCCAAGAAAGACAGCGTTTAGTCCTCTGAATGCGGTAGTTGCACGCGCAATAACCGCATTCAGAGGACTAAACGCGGGGGAGTCAGAGCGGCAGGTCGAAAGCGAGTTGCGTGTTCGCGGCGGGCTCGGCCTTGCGGGTGGAACGGTGGCCGGGGAGGGTCGCGGCGCAGCGGGGGCACGGGGCGACGTCGGTGGTGGTGAGATCCACCGGTGTCCACAGCCGGGATTCCTTGTCCCCGCAGGCGGAACGCCGATAGCGGAGGTCTTCGGAGCGGGTCATCAGATGCGCGGCGGGGGAGTCCTCCGGCAGCGCGCCGACCAGGTACCAGCGTCCGGCGGTGTTCGTCATGGAACTGTCCTCCCGATACAGGTGGTCCAGCTCGAGATTCCTTCCGCAGGCCAGTGTCGACGAGACGCGCCGCGATTCCCGGTATTTCGGCCTTCCGGCGTGTCAAAGTACGTCCGGTCCGGACTCACTCGGCCGGCCGGGGAATCGCGCTCCCTGTGTCCAGGCAAAGGACACGCGAGATCGGCCGGTGAGCAGGCGCGGCCCGGCGTGTCAGTCCTGAATGAACCGCAGCACGCGCAGCATGCCCCGATCGTCGACGGCCTCGGGATCGTCCGCGACGCAGGCATCGAGGCGCGCGGTGACGGCTTCGGTGTCGATCCCCGAGCCGATCAGCACCAGTTCGCTCCGGCGCGGCCGGCCGGCGGGCCAAGCCGACCGGTCCAGCTGGATGAAGGAGCCGACGGTGTGCAGGCCGAACCGGGACCGCGGGCCGTTCGGGCCGAAGTCGAGGAAACCCTTGATCCGGTAGAGCCCGCCGGGGCGCTGTTCGAGGAAATCCATCAGCCGTCGCGGGTCCAGCGGCCGTTCGGTGGTGAAGGCGACGCTGTCGTACGCGGTGTGGAAGTGGTGCTCGTGGTCGTGCTCCTCCTCGCGGAGGTCGTCGAACGACAGCTGGCCCGCCCGTTCGCGCGGCCGGGCGTCGAAGAACAGGGTGGGGTCGATCCGGCCGTGGGAGGTCGCGATCACCGGCGTGCCGGGCGCGATCTCGTCGATCGTGCCGCGCAGTTTGGCCAAGGTGTCCTCGTCGGCCCGGTCGGTCTTGTTGAGCACGACCAGGTCGGCGAACCCGAGGTGCTCGTCCAGCTCCGGGTGCCGCTTCCTGGTCGACTCGAACTCGGCGGCGTCGACGAGCTCGACCAGGCCACCGTAGGCGATGACGGGGTTCTCGCTGGCGATCATCAGGCGGATGAGGTCACGCGGTTCGGCGAGTCCGCTGGCTTCGATCACGATGACGTCGATCCCGGCCTCGGCCTCGGAGAGCTTCGCGAGCATGGCGTCGAGCCCGCTGGCGTCGACGGCGCAGCACAGGCAGCCGTTGCCGAAAGACATCATGGTGTCGACCTGGCCGGAGACGGCCATCGCGTCGACCGCGATACTGCCGAAGTCGTTGACCACGACCCCGATCCGCGCGCCCTGCCGGTTGGCCAGCAGGTGGTTGAGCAGGGTGGTCTTGCCGGAGCCGAGGAAGCCCGCGACCAGGATGACCGGAATCCGCCTGTCGACCACGATTTTCCTTCCGTCTGAGCTCCCCGCACTCTAGCGACGGTGGGCGCGGGCCAATACACCGGCACGGGGAAAGTGCAGAAGAGTCCGCTGTCGAATACGCTCGAAAGAGTGATTACGATGATCGTAAAGTGATCTTGGTTGGAGGTGATCGTTTCACGCGGTGCAATTCGGTGAATATCCAGCGAAGTCGTACGCAATTCCAAATATTGTCGTCCGCAAGCTTTCCACCTGCTGAAATGTCATGGTGGGCGAAGCTTCTGCCATTTGGAGGATCGTGGTCGTCTTTCCGTGGGGTATCGTCTTTCGTCTGGTCCGGACCTGGCCATCTTGCCGATCAGGCATGATCCCTCCGGGCATTTCCGAGTGCAGGAGGAATGGTGATCGTTCCCGCCGCAGGTGCCGGCGTCGAATTCGGAGAGCGGGAAGCCGAGATGGCGACGGCCTCCATGCGGGCGACGGATATCCCTCGCTTGCCTCCGGAGATGGCGCCGCGGGAACGGAGCGTGGACGTGGCCGAGGCGGAGGACTTCCTCCAGCTCTTCCACGCCGAAACGGACGGTGGGCCCACGCGGCTCCGCGAGCGGCTCGACGTGGTCCGCGCCGAGATCGCCGCGACCGGCACGTACCGCCACACGACGGCCGAGGTCGAGTTCGGCGCGCGGGTGGCCTGGCGGAATTCCGCCCGGTGCATCGGCAGGCTGTACTGGCAGGGGCTGAGGGTGCGGGATCGGCGCGACGTCGTCGGAGCCGCCGCAGTCGCCGAGGAATGCGTCACCCACTTGCGGGAGGCGACCCGGGGCGGCCGGATCCGCCCGACCATCACCGTGTTCGCGCCGGACGGTCCCGAGGAGCCCGGTCCGAAGATCCACAACGACCAGCTCGTCCGGTACGCCGGCTACCGGCTGAGCGACGGCTCGGTGCTGGGCGATCCGCGCTACGCCGGCTTCACCGAGACCGTCCAGGAGCACGGCTGGTGCCCGCCCGAGCGCAAGGGGTCGTTCGACGTCCTTCCGCTGCTCATCGAGTCCGGGCCGGGGGAGCGGCGGCTGTTCCGGCTGCCGCAGGACGCCGTGCTGGAGGTCCCGCTGTCGCATCCCGACCACCGCTGGTTCGCCGGGCTCGGGCTGCGCTGGCACGCGGTACCGGCGATCAGCGACATGCGGCTGGTCATCGGCGGGATCACCTACCCGGCGGCACCCTTCAACGGCTGGTATCTCGCCACCGAGATCGGCGCGCGCAACCTGGCCGACACCGACCGCTACGACCTGCTGCCGGTGATCGCGGACCTGATGGGCCTGTCGACGAAGTCGGAACGCACCCTGTGGCGCGACCGCGCGCTCGTCGAGCTGACGCTGGCCGTCCAGCACTCCTTCGACGCGGCGGGCGTGACCGTCGCCGACCATCACACCGAATCGCGGCGGTTCCTCACGCATATCGCCAGGGAGGAGCGCGCGGGACGCCGTTGCCAGGCCGAGTGGAGCTGGATAGTCCCGCCGCTGTCCGGCGGGCAGACCGCCGTGTTCCATCGCTACTACGACGAACCCGATCCGGCGGCGAGACCGGCGTTCCTGCCTCCCGGGTAGCGCTCCGACGGGTGAAGAGGTGAGCCGAATGCGGCGTGTCGATGGGCTGGACGGTGGCACGGCAGGCGGCCGCGCGGACAATGGCGGCATGACCGCAGTGCTCGTCGCCCACGCCGGCAAGTCCGGCGGGACAAGGGAGATCGCCGAGGTGATCGCCGCCGAACTGCGCGAAAGCGGTCTGACGGCCGAGCTGCTGGACGCGGCCGAAGTCGAGGACGTCGAGCCGTACGGCGCGGTGATCGTCGGGAGCGCGCTGTACCACCGGCGCTGGCGCCCGGAGGCGGTGCGCCTGCTCACCGAGCACGAAGAGGCGCTCCGGAACCGGCCGGTCTGGCTGTTCCACAGCGGGCCGTGCGGGCCGCGTGCCGCGGGCAAACGGGTGAGCCTGCCGGCGGGGGTCGCCGTGCTGGCCGCGAGGATCGACGCCGAGCGGACGGCCACCTTCGGCGGCAGGCTCACCCCGGCCACCGCGAGCGGCCTGTTCTGGAAGATCATGGCCGCGGGCCCGTGGGCGGGCGACTTCCGTGACTGGCCGTCGATCCGGGCCTGGGCCCGTGACGTCGGCCGCCGGGTGCGCATCCGTGTCGCACTGTGAAAGACCGTTTCGTCGGTGCCCTGCCGTATGGTGCCCCCATGGACAAACGGTTCACTGCGACGCTGGTCAAGAGCCCGGAGAAGGGCGGCTGGACGTACGTGGTCATGCCCGGCTCCGCCGAGTTCTTCGGCACCAAGGGGCTGGTGAAGGTCCGCGGCACCATCGACGGGCATCCGTTCCGGAGCTCGTTCATGGCGCTGGGCGACGGCACCCACAAGCTCCCGGTGAAGGCCGATGTGCGCAAGGCGATCGGCAAGGAGGAGGGTGACACGGTGGAGGTCGTCCTGCTCGAACGGCTGGAGGGCTGAGTGGCCGCGGACTGGAAGCCGTCCCCGGTCATCAAGATCTACGAGGCACTCGGCGCGGTCGCCGACGGGCGGGTCGAGATCGACGGCGACACCGCGCGGGTCGCGTCGTCGGACAAGGCGAAGACGTACGACGTCCGCCATGATCCGGCGGCGGGGTCGATCACGGCCAACGACAACGGGTCCTACTGGCAGGGCTATCTCGGGTACCCGGGCATCGCGTACCTGATGGAGCGCGGCGTGCTCGCCTACGACAGCGGCCTCACCGCCGGGCTGGCCGGTGTGCCGTGGAAGGAACTCGCCACCGAGTACCGCAACGACTGGGCGAAGGTCGAGAAGCACGTTCGCGAAGAGCTGGCCGCCAGGGGCGTGGACCTGGACCGGTTCGACGCCGGCATCGCGGAGATCTCGTGCCGGCTGGAGAAGTTGGCGCTCACCAAGCTCTCCCCTCGGCAGCGTCCGCCGAAGTGATCGAAGCGTTCTTCGCTTGACCTTGAGCTAAGTCGAGGTCTTAGCGTGGGCCAGGTCAAGATCCCTGGGGCACGTGAGGAGAACACTCCGATGGCTGTTTCGCTGGAACGGCCGGCGAAAGCGGTTCCGCCGCCGGACAAGGTTCCGGCCGAGGCCTGGCGGATGGCCTGGGTGATCGTGCTCGGCGCGTTCATGACCATGCTGGACACCACGGTCCTCGCGGTGGGGGCGGAGACACTCACCCGTGAACTCGGCGCCGGAATCGCCTCCGTGCAATGGGTTTTCACCGCGTACCTGGTCGCGCTGGCGGTCGCGCTGCCGTTGTGCGGCTGGCTCAGCCGCCGCTTCGGCGCGGGCCGGGTCTGGCTGGCTTCGCTGGCGGCGTTCACCGTCGCTTCGGTGCTGTGCGCGCTTGCCGGGAACATCGGCTGGCTGATCGGGCTGCGGGTGCTGCAGGGCCTCGCCGCCGGACTGCTCCTGCCCGCCGGGCAAACGGTGCTCGGCCAAGCGGTCGGGCCCGCCCGGCTCGGCCGTGTCATGGGGACGCTGGGCATCGTGATGAGCGTCGGCCCGACGTTCGGCCCGGTACTCGGCGGTGTCCTGTTGCGCGGTCTCTCGTGGGAGTGGCTGTTTCTGATCAACATCCCGGTCGGTGTGATCGCGTTGACGCTCGGGCTGAAGCTGGTGCCTCGCGGCGAGAAGGGCGCGGCGACCCGGCCCGACTGGCTCGGCTTCGTCCTGGTGAGTGCGGGAATCCCGGCGCTGCTGTACGGCCTCACCACCTGGGGCGAAGGCGGCGAAGAATTCGGCGCCGGAGTGCTGCTGCCGCTCGTGGCGGGGTTCGTGCTGCTGGCGCTGTTCGTCCGGCGTTCGTGGGGCCGGGCGAACCCGGTACTGGACCTGACCTTGTTCCGGAGCCGCGTCTACACCGCGGCGGTCGCTCTGTCCTTCTTCGCCGCACCGGCGTTGTTCGGCGCGCTTTTCCTGCTGCCACTGTACTTCCAGGTGCTGGGCGGGAGCGGGGTCGTCGAGACGGGGCTGCTGCTGATGGGGCTCGGGGTCGGCTCGGCGATCGCGCTGCCGAGCTCCGGTGCGCTCACCGACCGCTACGGCGCGGGCCTGGTCGCCGCCTGGGGAAGTGTCGCGACGCTCGCCACCACCGTCCCCTTCGCGATCGGCGGTTTCCCGCCGGACGGCCTTGTCGTGCAGATCCTGTTGCTGGCCAGGGGAATCGCCGTCGCGTTCCTGCTGATGCCCGCGACGACGGCCGGATACGCGGCCGTCACCAAGGATCAGTTGCCCGACGCGGCCGCGCAGATCAACATCGTCAGCCGGGTCGGGGGAGCCGCCGGGACGGCCCTGTTCGCCGTCGTCCTGGCCAACCTGCTGCCCGCGGGCGCGGCGGTGCTGGGAGCACGGCTCTGGTGGGTGACACGCCGCAGGTGACCTCGTGAGTGGTAAGGACGGTTAGAACCGTCCTTACCACTCACGAGACCCAGGGGTCAGCCGCAGTGTTCCGACGGGCTGTTGTACGACGTCCCGCCCGCGGAACCGCCCCACTTCACGCATTTGCCCGCCGCGGCCGCCCGCACCGGACCGGCGAACCACGAGAACGACCCGGAGTCGGTGATCCGGGACGCCCCCGCCACCTCGAGGTAGGCCGACGTCGCGGTCGCGGTGCCCGCGGACTCGCTCTTCATCGTGCTGACACAGTTATGCCCGTTGGAAGCGTTGTAGGACAGGTAAACCGTTCCCGCCGTCCCCAGCGGCGCCGAGTCGATCACGCCGTATCCGCCGCCGCACACCGGGGCACCGAGGGTCGTCTCGGTGACGGTCGAGAAGCGGATGGTCTCGTTGGCGTTCCCCGCCGGGCCCGCCTCGTACAGCACGCCGACCGAACCCGAGGACAGCTGCACCATGTCGGAATACGCGGCGTCACCGCTCCACACCAGCGTTCCGGCGGAGTTGCCCTGCCAGTTCGCGCCCTCGTCGAACGACGACCTCACGACGAGTTCCTTGCGGCGGTCGCAGACCGACGGCGCGGCGAACAGGATCCGGTTGTACTTGCCCGCCTTGTCGGTGGCGGTCATCCGCGCGGTCGAGGCCTGCACCACCGGGGTGATCAGGTCCTCTTCGAAGGTGAACTTGGTCGAGAAGCTCGCTCCGCCGTCGGAGCTGATGGCGTAGGCGCGGTTCTTGGCGCCACCGCTGAGGCACTTGTTGTCGTTGTTGGCCTGGTTGCGCGCCGCGGCGTAGACCCGGCCGTCGAGCAGCTCGGTGACGCTGATCTCCTGCGGGTTCAGCCCGGCCGTCGACGCCGGGGTGTCGGTGGCGCCGCGCTTCCAGGTGACGCCCTGGTCGTCGCTGTAGATGAGCGCGCCGCTGTTCTTGCCGTCGACGGTGTAACTCATTCCGGCGACGATCCGGCCGGCGTGCGCGCCGCGGGTCAGCACGATGCCGTGCGACGGCCCGGTCGCGAGCCAGCCGGGCGCGGTGCTGAACCCGAGCTGCGTGGTGAGCACCTTGGGCGCGGCCCACGTCTTGCCGTGGTCGTCGCTGATCGAGACGCGCGGAATCCGGTTGCAGTCGGGGTTCTTGACGCATTCCATCACCGAGAGCAGCACGATCCGCCCGGTGGACGGGATCACGATCGGTGTCGGGTTTCCTTTGGTGTCACCGAAACCTTCGATGACGATTTTCGGGGCGCTCCAGGTCCTGCCGTTGTCGGCGGAGCGTTTCACGACGAGATCGATGTCGCCGCTGTCGTTGCAGAAGCTGGCTCCGCCGTTGCGGCCTTCGGCGAACGCGAGCAGTTCGCCGTTGTTCGCCTTGACGATGGCGGGGATTCTGAAGCAGTCGTAACCTTCTGTTTTCTGTTTGTACACCAACGTGTTCCCGACCGCGGCGGTCGAGAACTGGTCGCCGGTGGCCGGCGCGGCGAGAGAGGTGGCCGGGGCTGCGCCGACCGCCGCGGTGGCGACGAGGGCCGCGAACAGGCCCTGTGCGACGCGGGAGATCTTCACGGGAGTGACTCCGTCCTGGATGCGGTTCAGGTGACGGGGCATCAGAGTCCTTCCGGCTCGTACAAGACGCGTACAACCCGGTTTCGCGCTTTGTGTCAGGTGACGCAGAACGACGGGACGATGACTGCCAAGCTCGTTCCCGTCGGACACGGCGTGAGATCGGAAGGGAGGGCCGATGACGGTGATCGATCCGGAGAGGGTGAGGGGCGGTCGATCACCGGTTCGCGTCGTGGCGCCGGTGGGTCCGGCCGTTGGCGGGACCCACCGGCGGTTGCCGGCCCGGGGGAACGGCATCGGCCGCTGCTTCGTCGGAGAACTGCACACCGATGAGGGGAACGCGATGCGAGTGACCGATGCCGAAGGCGGGAATGGCTGATCGTGCGCCGGTTCGCGCCCTGGCTGCGCCGGATCCGCCCGCTCGCGATCGTCACCGAAAGCGAGCGCTACCGGGAAGTGTCGTTCACCCGGCACCGCGGCAGGTCCGCGGAGGAAGAACGCCTGGGCTTCGAGGACTGGTTGATGCTGGGGATCGCCGTCGGGCAGGCTGCCGGGCTGGCGCTGATCCTGTCGCCGGTCCTCGTGGCGGAATTGGTGGCCTGGGCGGTGGCGGGCGCCGTTCTCCGGCTGCTGAGGCTGACCGGCCTGGTCCGTGCGCGGATCGACCTCGTCGCGCCGCCCCCGGCCGTGCGGAGCCTCGCGCCGGTGCGGGTGCTGCTCGTGCCGGGGAAGTCCGCGGCCGGGCTCGTCCGCGAACTCGCGACGCTGATCGAGACCACGCCGGACTTCGATCCGGAGGACGAGCCACGCGTGCGGAAACTGTTCCTGGCGACCGGAGCGCGCGTGGAACGGCACTTCGGCCTGCCGTGGCGGCTCAGCGGTCGTCGGGTGCCAGCTGCCTGAGATCGTCCACGCTCCGCACGACCAGCCGCTGGCGGCCGGTGCTGAGCAACCCGTCGGCGCGCAGGGTCCGCGCGACGGCTTCCCGCGAAGCGGACGCGAGCCCGGCCAGGTCGCGCTGGCTGATCCGCAGGGCGATCCGTTCGGCGGCGGTGCTGTCCCCGAATTCGGTGCGGCGCGAATTGGCGTAGCGCAGGCGGGAGGTGATGATCCGGAGCAGGACCACCGAGATGCCGGGATGCTCGCGGAGCACGGCGTTGAACGCGCGCGAGGACAGCCACAGGCCGGTCACCGGCTCGACGGCGATCGCCGTGGCCGAGCGCAGGCTGCCGTCCATCGACGCCATCTCGCCGATGATGTCGCCCGGATCGCGGACGGCCAGCACGGCGTCGTAACCGCCGGTGGACACCGAGGTGATCTTGACCCGCCCGGTCATCAGGATCAGCACCCAGTCCGACCGGTCGCCCTCGCGGATGATCACCGTGCCCGCCGGGTACCGGCGCAGTTCGGCCTCGGCACGCAGCGCCTTGCGCCGGCCGTCGTCGAGCAGCTCCCAGAGCCTGCCAGGTGGATCGTGCGCCGCTGCCGGCTGTGTCATGCCTTTTCGTCGCCTCCGTGCGCGATCGTACGAGACGTCAGCCGGGGATCTCCTGGTACGCCTGGGAAAGGCGCTGGACGCCGTCCCGCAGCTGCGCGCCGGTCGCGGCGCTGACGTAGCTCAGGCGCAGATAAGGCCCCGGTGCCTCGGCCGCGAAGTACATCCTGCCGGGGGTGACCGCTACTCCGGCGCGGAATGCGGCGCTGGTCAGCGCTACTTCGTCGACGAAGCCGGGCAGCGGCTGCCACAGGTGATAACCCCCGGTCGGGACCGGGACGGCGGCCCAGGTGGGCAGGAACACCCGCAGTGCCGAGACGGCGACGTCGCGGCGTTCCCGCAACGAGGCCGCGAGGCTCCGCAGGTGGCGGCCCCAGGCGGGAGAACTCACCAGTTCGAGCGCGGTCTCCTGCAGCGGACGCGGCACGAAGAAGCTTTCGACGGCGTGAAGTCCGCGCAGGCGTTCCAGCGCCGGGCCGCGCGCGGCCAGCGCGCTGATCCGCAGGCTCGGTGACGCCGGTTTCGTGAGCGAGCGGATGTGCACCACGACGCCGTCGGGGTCGTCGGCCACGAGCGGCGGCGGGGGAGCCGGGCTGCCGGGATGTGCCATCAGGCGGGCGAAATCGTCCTCGATGACGAAAGCGCCCGCGTCACGGGCGATCCGCAGGACCTCGGCCCGGCGTTCGGCGCACAGCACCGCGCCGGTCGGGTTCTGGAACGCGGGCTGGCAGACGAACAACCGGGCGCCCGTGTCGCGGAAGGCGTGCGCGAGCAGTTCGGGCCGGACGCCGTCGCGGTCGATCGGCACCGGGACCGGCCGCAGCCCCGACGCCCGCGCGATGGCGAGCATCCCCGGGTACGTCGGGGATTCCACCAGTACCGGCGCGCCGGGGGCACCGAGCCCGCGCAACGCCGTGGTCAGCGCGCTCTGCCCGCCCGAGGTGATCAGCACGTTCTCGACGTTCACCGGGCTGCCGATGTCGCGGGCGAACCAGGCCCGCAGTTCGGGCAGGCCGCAGATCGGCGGCCGTGTCCACGCGCCGGGGCGGCGTCCGGCGCGGGCCGACGCCGCCGCGAGTTCGCGTTCCGGCTGGAGGCTGGGATGCGTGTAGCCGCCGTTGAGGTCGATGACGCCCGACGGCGGGTCGCTCAGCGCGGTGAGCACGCCGGTCGCGTCGATCGCGCGGGTACCGGACTGGGAACTCAGCGCCACCTCCTGCCAGGACACGTCACCGGTCACCGCCCGTTCGCGGGGCGGCGGGGCCCGGAAGACGCCGGCGCCGGGGCGGGTGATCACCAGTCCTTCGGCGGCCAGCGCGGCGATGGCCCGCGATACCGTCACCGGGCTCACCTTCAGCTCCCGGACCAGCTCCCGGCTGGACGGGAGCTTTCCATCGATCGGATAGCGCTCCAGGTCGGACCTCAGCTGTGTGACCAGGCTGGTGACGCTGCTACCATCGGACATGAGACTGGATGATAGCGCTATCGCGGATCGGGCAGTAGCGGTCCGCTCCGGGACCGCGCTGGCGGCGCTGGGTGTCCTCGCCTTCTCGTTCACGTTCCCCGCCACCGTATGGGCGCTCAAGGGTTTCGACCCGTGGACCGCCACCGGGCTGCGAAGCGTCCTGGCCGCGCTGGTCGCCGGCACCTGTCTTCGTGTCTTCCGGGTCCCGCTGCCGAGGCGCGACCAGTGGCGGGGCCTGGCCGTGGTCTCCCTCGGCTGTGTCCTCGCGTTCCCGATCCTCACCACGCTCGCGCTGAAGACGTCGTCGACCGCGCATTCCGCGGTGGTGATCGGGCTGCTGCCGCTGGCCACCGCCGTCATCTCCTCGAAGCTGACCGGGAACCGGCCGTCCCGCCGGTTCTGGCTCGCCGCGGCGGTCGGCGCGAGCGCGGTCGTCGTGTTCACCGTCGCGCAGAGCGGCGGCGGACTGTCCACAGCGGACCTGTTCCTGTTCGGCGCGCTCGTGCTGTGCGCGTTCGGGTACGCCGAGGGCGGCAGGCTGGCCAGGGAGATGGCGGGCTGGCACGTGATCGCGTGGGCGCTGGTGATGGCGTTGCCGGTCACCGGCGCGTTCGCCGTCTTCGGGCTCGCGACCGAACCGCTGCACGTCACCGGCGAGGGCATCGTCGGCCTGCTGTACGTCGCGCTCGTTTCGCAGTTCGGCGGGTTTTTCGCCTGGTACCGGGGAATGGCCGAGATCGGTGTCGCGCGGGCGAGCCAGTTGCAGCTCGCCCAGCCGCTGCTGACCCTGGTCTGGGCGGTCCTGCTGCTCGGTGAGCACCTCCCAGCCGCCGCGCCGGTGACCGCGCTGATCGTTGTCGCCTGCATCGTCGTGACCCAGCGGTCGCGGACCTAGATCAACGTCGCGAATCCGCCAGACCGCGGTGCCCGCGTGGTGATGGGCTGAAGCACATGACCGCTTCGACCCTCGACACCTCCGCGCGGACCCCGCTGAAGGGATGGCTCGCCGTCCTCGCGGTGACGCTCGGGATCTTTTCCCTCGTCACCACGGAGATCCTGCCGATCGGCCTCCTGACCCCGATCGGCGAGGACTTCCGGATCACCCCGGGGACGGCGGGCCTGACCATGACCCTGCCCGGTTTCCTCGCCGCGCTCGCGGCCCCGGCCGTCACCGTCGCCGCCGGACGGCTCGACCGCCGGATCCTGCTGTGCGCGCTGATGGTGGTCCTGGCCTTGGCCGACGTCCTCGCGGCGACCGCGCAGGCCTACTGGGCGATGCTGCTGTCGCGAGTCCTGGTCGGGCTGGTGATCGGCGCCTTCTGGGCGATCGGTTCCGGTCTCGCCGCACGGCTCGTCGGCCCGGGGCGCGCGGGCAGGGCGACCGCGGTGATCTTCTCCGCCGTCCCGCTCGGCTCGGTTCTCGGCGTTCCGGCGGGAACGTTCCTCGGCGAACTTTTCGGCTGGCGAGCGGCTTTCGCGGTGATGGCGGTCTTCACGATCGGCGTCCTCGCCGCGCTGGCGCTGGCGTTGCCTCCACTGCCGTCGGCGGACGCGACCCGGCTCGGCGACCTGCGGGGGATGACCCGCGAGCGCGCGACCCGGCTCGGCCTGCTCGTCACGGTGCTGACCGTGCTCGCCCACTTCGGGACCTACACCTACGTCACGCCGCTCCTGCGCCAGGTGACGCACGTGAGCCCGGAGCTGCTCACCGTCTTCCTCTTCGTCTACGGCACCGCCGGGATCGTCGGCAATTTCGTGGCCGGCGCGGCGATCGCCCGCGATCTCCGGCTGACCTTCCTCGCCGCGGCGGGCTCGATAGGCGTCGTGACCTGCGCGTTGCCGTTCATCGGCGACACGAAAGCGGGCGCGCTCGCGCTGCTGGTGCTCTGGGGTTTCGCCTACGGTGCCGTCCCGGTCTGCTCGGGAACGTGGTTCGGGAGGGCGGCGCCGCACACGCCCGAAGCGGCGTCGGTGCTGTTCACCTCGTCGTTCCAAGCGACCCTTTCGGCGGGCGCGCTGCTCGGCGGGCTGGTCGTCGACGCGGTCTCCGTCCCGGCCGTGATGGTCACCGGAGGCGTGGTCGCGCTGCTCGCGGCCGCCGTCCTCAGCCGAGCACGGTCAGTGTGACCAGCGCGGTGGTCCCGACCAGCAGGGTCGAGAGCAGGCCGAGCAGCAGGGCGCGGCCCCCGGTGCGGACGAGTTTGCCGATCCGCACCGCGCAGCCCAGCCCGAACAGCGCCCCGGCCAGTAGCAGGGTGCAGGCGACCTTGGCGACGTCGAGCACGACACCCGGCATGATCCCGGTGCTGCGCAGGGCGGCCATGGCCAGGAAGCCGAGAACGAACAGCGGGACCAGCGGCGGCCGCTTGCCGTCGACGGGCCGGTGCCGCTCGTGCACGCCGACCGCGGCGACCATCGGGGCCAGCAGGACCACCCGGCTGAGCTTGATCACGATGGCGACCGCGATGGCGGCGCTCCCGGCGGGAGTGGCCGCGGCGACGACCTGCGCGACCTCGTGCACGCTGAGGCCCGCCCACTCGCCGATCCGGGCCGCGTCGAGCCGCAGCCAGCCACCGATCAGCGGGACCGCGGCGATGGCGAGCCCGCCGTAGAAGGTGACCAGGGCGACCGCGGTCGCGACGTCGGAGTCCTCGCGTTTCACGACGCCTTCCATGGCGGCGATGGCGGACGCGCCGCAGATCGAGAACCCGGTCGCGACCAGGATCCCCAGGCCGCGGGGCACGCCGAGGAGCCTGCCGAGACCGATCGTGCCGAGAAACGTGATCCCGACGGTGAGCGCGACGGCGACCAGGGTCCCGGGGCCCAGCGCCAGGACGGCCGGGAGCGAGAGTTGCAGACCGAGCAGCACGACACCGGCGCGGAGCAGCTTCTTGGTGATCCCGGCGATGGCTTTCCGGGTCCCGTCGGACAGCGAAGGCAGCGATCCGGTGACGATGCCGAGCACGACGGCGATGGTGAGCGCGCTGATGACCGGGAAAGCGGTGCCGACCAGGTACGCGGCGGCCACTCCGGCGCCGGTGATCGCGAACGCGGTCAGGTAGGGCTTCGTCGGTCTCGCGTGCGTGGTGCTCATGGTTCGAGCCTCGCCCGGACGGGCCGACCTCGGTAGCCGGGAATACCAGGGGTAGGTCATACACTTGGGCTATGACCACACCCGATCTGGACTCCCTGCGCCTGTTGGTGCTCGTGGACGAGCTCGGCAGTATCGGACAGGCCGCGGCCAGCCTCGGGATCGCACAGCCGTCGGCCAGCAAACGACTGTCCACAGTCGAGCGGAGGCTGGGGCTGGTGCTGGTCGACCGCACGCGGCGTGGTTCCGCGCTCACCCCCGACGGCCGGGTGATCGCGGGCTGGGCGCACCGCGTGCTGTCCGAACTCGACGGCCTGCTCGACGGCGCCGAAGCACTGCGCACCCAGCACGAGGCGCATCTGCGGGTCGCCGCGAGCATGACACTGGCCGAGTACCTGGTGCCCGGCTGGATCGGCGAACTCAAACGCGGCGACCCCGGGCTGTACCTCGGGCTGGAGGTCACCAACTCGGACCAGGCCGCCGAAATGGCCAGGGAAGGCAAGGTCGATCTCGGGTTCGTCGAGTCGCCCGGTTCGCTGCCCGGCCTTTCGTCCCGGCGGGTGGCCACCGACCGGCTGGTCCTCGTCGTACCCGCGAGCCATCCGTGGGCGCGCAAACGCCGTCCGCTCACGGCGGCCGAACTGGCGATCACGCCGCTCGTGGTCCGCGAACCGGGGTCCGGGACCAGGGAGACCGTGGACGCGGCATTGCGCAAGGCCGGGGTCGGACCGGCGAAACCGTTGCTGGAACTGGGTTCCGCCTCCGCCGTCCGCAACGCCGTGATCGCGGGCGCCGGACCGGCGGTGATCAGCGAACTCGCCATCACCCGGGACGTCGCCGACCGCAGGCTCGTCCCGGTCGCGGTGGACGGCGTCGACTTCGGCCGGGAACTGCGCGCGGTGTGGCCGGCCGGACGGCGGCTCGCCGGTCCGGCCGCGGAACTGCTGAGCATCGCGGTCCGGAACGCGAACACCCGCTGAGTCCTTTCATGTTTCTTCATGAACGCGCGCGATACCGAATCCGTCATCGGCGTGCTACCGACGATAGGGGGAATCACCGTCGATTTCCGGAAATAGGTGCGGACCACTATTCCCAGTGGTCCGATGAAAGCGGAATGGTGGACTCCGGGTAACAGGCCGGATGGCGTATCGGCTGTTGGGTCACCCGGCCGTTGACCGTTCTTCCTTGCCACTGCGGGAAAAGCAAGCCGCTCAGCGGTCTGCGATGTATTCGGAACGCTAAATTTCCGCGAAGGTCTTCGCGTTTCGCGGGTCGGCGTTCCGCCATCCGGTTCCTGTGACCGGAAACCCTACCGTCGAGTATTGACGGGAAGCCTCGCCTGCGTTTAAGTACGCCCGGTAACCAAGTCGCTCTTCCGTGTGCCGGAGGCTTCCCGTGGGTAGGTCGATTCTTGGCGCCCGGCTCGTCGGCGCCGTGCTCGATCGCCGTCCACATCGGACGGTCGTGTTCGAAGGCGGGCTGGACCGTCGACGGGCACCTCGTCCGCACCGCCGACGGCGAGATCCCCTGCACCCCGCACAACGAATCTCCACGGAGGCGATCGTGACTTCCCGGCCCGGCACCGACGGCGGCGAGGCGCTGATCTCGGAGTTCCTCCGCACCGGCCGCGAGATGATCGCCGCGCAACGGGACGTCCTGCTCGGCTACCTCGGTACCGATCCCGAGGTGCTCGCCAAAGCAAGGACCGCGGCGGCGCCGGCGGACCTGATCTCCGGCGGCGGCACCGAACCGGCACTGCCCGCCGAGGAGCCGGACGCGGTCGTGGTGGCGCCGAAGCGCTACCTGATGCGGGAGTTCGACCTCGCCGACGCCGTCCCCGTCGACGAGGAGCTGGCCGGGCTGCGCTTCGCCGTCGTCGGTGAAGGCCAGGTCGCCGAGATGCTCACCGCCCGGCTCGCCGGGTACGGCGCCGAAACCGAACTGGTCCAGGGCGTACCGCGGCACGGCGCGGACGGCGTGTTCCATCTGTCACCGTCCTTCCCCGACGACTTCGCGCTGTATCAAGCGGTTCTGGCGGGCGGGCCGCGCTGGCTCATCGCGAACGGACCCGCCGACGGTGCCCGCGGCTTCTTCCGGACGGTGGCCAGGGAGTATCCGGATACGGTCGCCCGGGTGGTCGAGCAGCATCCCAAGTCCACTGTGGACGAACTGGTGGAGAGCCTGCTCGCGGAGTTGTCCGCCCGGGACTGGGAGCCGGTCGTCGTCCGCCGCGACGGCGCGCGGCGCGGTCTGCGGATGACCGAGGAAGGCCTCGGCCTGCTCGGCGGCACGGGCGCCGGTCCGGCGGGTGACGGGACGGCCGAGGCCGAGGCGCTGGGGCTGGACCGGGATTCGGTCGTCCTCCTCGTCGGCGGGGCCAAGGGCATCACCGCCCGGCTGGCCATCACGCTGGCCTCGGCGTCGCGCTGCCGCGTCGAACTGTTCGGCCGCACCGCCGTGCCCATCGACGGCGAGGAACCGGTGATCGCCACGGCCACGACGACGGAAGAACTGCGTGCGGCCCTGATCGGCGACGGGCTGACCGAACCGGCCGAAATCGAACGGACCATCCGGCTCATCGAGGACGAACGCGAGGTTCGCGGGACGCTGCGGCGGATCGGCGACCTCGGCAGCCCGGTGCGCTACCGCTCGGTCGACATGCTGGACGCGGAAGCCGTGCACCGCGCGGTCAAGGAGATCCACGCCGAACACGGACGGCTCGACGGCATCGTCTACGCGGCGGGCGTCATCGAGGACAGGCTGATCGCCGAGAAGGACCCAGCGTCGTTCGATCGTGTCTTCGCCACCAAGGTCGAAGGGGCGAGCACCTTGCTCGCGGCGGCGGGGGAACTGCCCGAAGCGCCGAAATTCGCCGCCCTGTTCGGCAGTATCGCCGCGACACGGGGGAATCGAGGCCAGTCCGACTACGCGGCCGCGAACGACGCGCTGGAGGCGCTGGGCCGCCGTTGGGCCACCGTGTACGGACGGCGAGGGCTGACCGTCCACTGGGGACCGTGGGCGCCCACCGGGGTCGGCAACGGGATGGTCACCCCGGAACTGATGCGGGACTACGCCCGGCGCGGGATCGAACTGATCGACCCCGAGAAAGGCACGCTGAGCCTGCTACGCGAACTGGCGTGGGGTGACGAGGGCCTCACTGCCGTCACCTACACCGCGTCGGGGTGGTGACCGGTGGCCGCTACGCCCCCGATCGCGATCGTCGGGATGTCGGTGCTGTGAACGCCTTCGGCTTCGGCGGGATCAACGCCCACGTCGTCCTGGGACAGGCCGCGTCGCGGGCGGGCGTCGAGGTCTCCGAGCCCGAACGCGTCCTGCGGCTCTCCGCGCCGACCGTCGCGGAAATGGGCTGTCTTCTCGACCGCGACGACGTCCTGAGCGGTGGCGACACCGGTCGCGGCCGGGTGCGGCTCGGGCTCGTCGACCCGACGCCCAAACGGCTGAACCTGGCCAGGAAAGTGGTCGCGAAGGGGAGACCCTGGCGGGCCCGTAACGACCTCTGGTTCGTTCCGGAACCGCTGCTCGGCGCGGGCGAGGGCAAACTCGCGTTCGTCTTCCCCGGGCTGGAGGACGAATTCGAGCCACACGCCGTGTTCCAGCTGGGCAGGCTGCTCGACAAGGCGTTACGCGGACTGCGCGTGACCCCGGACGCGCTGGCCGGGCACAGCCTGGGGGAGTGGACCGCCATGGCCGTGGCCGGGATCCATTCCGACACTGACGCCGACTCGTTCATGGAGGACTTCGATCCCGACGCGCTCAAGGTTCCGGGGCTGGCCTCCGCGGTGATCGGCGCGGCGGCGTCGTCGGTTACCGAAGTCCTCAAAGGACACTCCGACGTGGTCCTTTCCCACGACAACGCGCCGAACCAGTCGATGATCTGCGGGCAGGCGGAGGCCGTCGAGGGTTTCGTGCGCGGATTCCGCGCCGACGGCGTGATCTCCCAGGTGCTGCCGTTCCGGTCCGGCTTCCACACTCCGATGCTCGCACCGTATCTCGGCCCGATCGGCGAGGCCGCCGAGCGCCATACGCTGCACCCGGCGAAACTGCCCGTCTGGTCGGCCACGACCGGACGGCACTATCCGTCGTCGGACGCGGAGATGCGGGCACTGTTCGTGCGGCATCTGCTGGAGCCGGTGCGGTTCCGCGCCCTCGTCGAGAACATGTACGCGGCGGGATTCCGGGCGTTCGTGCAGACGGGCGCGGGACAGCTCGGCTCGCTGATCGGGAACACCTTGCACGACCGCGAACACCTCGTCGTCGCCGCGCATTCCGGGCACCGGCGCGGCCTCCCGCAGCTGCTGCGGGTCGTCACGGCGTTGTGGGCCGACGGTGCCGATCCGGCGTTCGAATTCCTGCCCGGCCAAGGCGGCGTGAAAAACGGCCGGACGATCCGGCTCGACCTCGGCGGCGCGCTGGTGTCGCTCGACGAGAGCGCCTGCCGCGGCTTCCGCACCGTCGCGGCGACGAAGTCCATTTTGGAGCGAATCGGGGAACGAAACCCGCCGGCAGCCGAATTCTCCGTGTCGCCGGCTGACACCGCCTGCCTGGCGGCCGAAGTGTCCGCCGCCAGGCAGGCGCCTCGGGCGCGGCGCGATCGCCGCTTCGACAGCGATCCCGTGATCCGGGCGGTGGACCGGCGGCCAGAGCGCGCCACGCTGTCCGAAGAACGGCCCGGCGGCTGGGCGCTGGTCCGCGAGCAATGGCCGGATCCGGTGGCCCGCGACCTGATCATGCGGAACGTGCTGGCCGGTGCGGAAAGACAGGCGTACGCCGATCAGCCGCCGCGCCGGAAGCGGGCCTGGCTGCTCGGCCGCATCGCGGCGAAGGACGCCCTCCGCCGTCTCTTGTGGACAAACGGTGAAGGCGACATCTTCCCGGCAGAGATCCGGATCGGGAACGACTCCTCGGGCGCGCCGACCGTTTCGGGCGCCTACGGAAGGACACTGCCGGAGCTCACCGTCTCGATCGCCCACCGGGACGCGCTCGGCGTCGCCATCGCCCGCCGAGGACCGTGCGGTATCGACGTCGAGGCTGTCGAAGACCGCACGGACGCCGACCTCAACGAGGCGGAACGAGCGCTGCTCGGTGCGCCGGAAGCCTTGTGGTCCACCAGATTCCGGGCCGCGAAGCAAGCCGTCGCGAAACGGCTCCGCACCGGCCCGCGCGCTTTCACCGTCGTCGGCGCGGACGACGGTCGGCTCACCGTCGCGGTGAGCGGTACCCGGTATCCGGTGTGGCACACCACGATCACCACACCGGCGAAGGATTACGTCGTGGCTTGGACGGAGAACGAAGAATGACCACTGAAACCGTGGCGGCCGGGCTCGCCGAGGCGAAGAACCGGCTCGGGAATGACGAGGTGATCGGCTGGATCGCCGAGAACCACGGCGCGGCGGCCTGAGTGGGCAGAGTCCTCTTCGTCACGCCGCCGCTGACAGGGCACGTGAACCCCGTGGTCGGGGTCGCGGCCGCCCTGACCGCGCGCGGGCACCAGGTCGCCTGGGCGGGGCGGCCGGAGATCATCCGGAGACTCGCCGGCGACGGCGCCGACGTGTTCCCGTGCGCGGTCCCGCGCCGCCTGCCCGAGCGCGACGCGAGTCTCAAGGGACCGGCGGCGTTCCGGTCCCTGTGGGAGCAGTTCCTGATCCCGCTGGCCGAGGCGATGGCACCCGGCGTCCGCGCCGCGATCGGCCGGTTCCGCCCGCAGGTCGTGGTCGCCGACCAGCAGGCCATCGCGGGCGGCCTCGTCGCCGACGGGCTCGGCCTGCCGTGGATCACCTCCGCGACGACGTCCGCGGAGCTCGTCGACCGGCTGGCCGGGACGCCGAAGGTGGCGGCCTGGCTCGATGAACTCCTCGACGGTCTGCGCACGCGGATCGACGGCGGCCCCGCCGACCCGAGGATGTCCCCGCACGGTGTGCTCGCCTTCACCACCCGCGAACTGCTCGGCCCGGCCACGGTGCCGCACCAGGTCCGGCTGGTCGGGCCGTCCATCGGCGGCCGCGCGCCCACCTGCGACCTCCCCTGGGACCGGCTCGACCCGGCGGTGCCGACCGTGTTCGTCACCCTCGGGACCACGAACGCCGACGCCGCGGGCGACTTCCTCCGCGCGGCGGCACGGGGGCTCTCTCGGATCGACGGGATCCGGACCGTCATCGCCGACCCCGGCCGAGCTGTGGGGCCGATGGGGGACACGGTGCTCGTGGTGCCCCACGTGCCTCAGATGGCAGTTCTGGCCCGCGTGGACGCCGTCGTCTGCCACGGCGGGTACAACACCGTCTGCGGAAGCCTGTGGCACGGGGTGCCGCTCGTGGTCGCGCCGATCCGGGACGACCAGCCGATCGTCGCCGGACAGGTCGTCGACGCGGGCGCCGGTGTCCGGCTGCGGTTCGGCCACGCGAAACCGGACCGGATCGCGGCCGCGGTGACCAGGGTGCTGGACGATCCGGGGTACCGGTCGGCCGCCGAAAAGGTGGGTGCCTCGTTCCGTGCGGCGGGCGGGGCCGCCGCGGCGGCGGACCATCTGGAGGCTCTGCTCAGCGGCTGATGGGGACTTTCCCCGTGTCGCGCGCGGTGAAGGGCGTTCACCTCATCAGACGCGGGCATGGTCCCCCTTCAGCCTCTTGAAAAGCACGCGTGTAGGGACTCTCCTGGAGGGGTACCAGCCTTCAGAAGGTGCGTCCTCGTGCTGGGAGTCGTCATGACCGCGGTGAAGACATCGCTCCGACCGCAGGCCGTCCGTTTCGGCGGGCGGCGCCGGGCCCCCAAAGGCAGCGTGTTCCTCAACGTCGTCCGCACCACCGACCACAAGATGATCGGCGTGCTCTATCTGAGCACCTCGTTCGCATTCTTCCTCATCGGCGGGTTCATGGCGCTGCTGATGCGCGGCGAACTGGGCAGGCCGGGGATGCAGTTCCTGTCGCAGGAGCAGTACAACCAGCTGTTCACCATGCACGGCCTGATCATGCTGCTGCTGTACGCGACACCGAACCTCTTCGCGTTCGCCAACTACATCCTGCCGCTGCAGATCGGGTCGCCGGACGTCGCCTTCCCGAGGCTGAACGCGTTCTCCTACTGGCTGTATCTCTTCGGCGGGCTGATGACGCTCAGCGCGTTCCTCACGCCGAGCGGGGCGCCCGACTTCGGGTGGACGATGTACACGCCGCTGTCCAACGCCGCGCACACCCCGGGCGTCGGCGCCGATCTGGTGATCATGGGCCTGATCGTCTCCGGGCTCGGGACGATCCTCGGCGCGGTCAACATGGTCACCACGATCCTCTGCCTGCGCGCGCCCGGGATGACGATGTGGCGGTTGCCGTTGTTCACCTGGAACATCCTGTTCACCGCGATCCTGATCCTGGCGGTCTTCCCGATCCTCACCGCCGCCCTGTTCGGGCTGGAGGCCGACCGGCGGCTCGGCGCGCACGTCTTCGATCCGGCCAACGGCGGGGCGATCCTGTTCCAGCACCTGTTCTGGTTCTTCGGCCATCCCGAGGTGTACATCGTCGCGTTGCCGTATTTCGGCATCATCACCGAGATCGTTCCGGTGTTCAGCCGGAAACCGCTCTTCGGCTACAAGCTCATGGTGTTCGCGACGATCGCGATCACCGCGCTGTCTTTCGCGGTGTGGGCGCACCACATGTTCGCCACCGGCGCGGTGCTGCTGCCGTTCTTCTCCATCATGACCTTCCTCATCGCGGTGCCGACCGGGATCAAGTTCTTCAACTGGATCGGCACCATGTGGAAGGGGCAGCTCACCTTCGAATCACCGATGCTGTGGTCGATCGGGTTCATGGTGACGTTCCTGCTCGGCGGGCTGACCGGGATCATCCTGGCCGCGCCACCGCTGGACTTCCACATCCACGACACCTATTTCGTGGTCGCGCACTTCCACTACGTGCTGTTCGGCACCATCGTGTTCGCCACGTTCGCCGGGATCTACTTCTGGTTCCCCAAGATGACCGGGCGGATGCTCGACGAGCGGCTCGCGAAGCTCCATTTCTGGACCACGTTCATCGGCTTCCACGCGACGTTCCTCGTCCAACACTGGCTCGGCAACGAAGGAATGCCGCGCCGCTACGCCGACTACCTGAGCACCGACGGTTTCACGGTGCTGCACACCATTTCCACGATCGGCGCCTTCCTGCTCGGTGCTTCGGTGCTGCCGTTCCTGTGGAACATCGTCCGCAGTTACCGGTTCGGGGAGGTCGTCGAAGTGGACGATCCGTGGGGCCACGGGAATTCCCTGGAATGGGCGACGACCTGTCCGCCGCCCCGGCACAACTTCTTCGACCTCCCGAGGATCCGGTCCGAACGCCCGGCGTTCGAACTCCACTACCCCCACATGATCCCCAGGCTGCGCGCCGAGGGGCATACGACCCCGTTCCAGCGTCGCGACCAGGCCACCCCTTCGGAAGTGGTGGCGGACAAGGCACTGAAGGACGACACCGCCCGACCGAGGGAATGAGGTACCGCGCATGATCCCCATGGATGTCGAAGGGATGGCAGTCCTGGCTCCGGAAGCGGCACCGGTGATGTTGCTGCGGGAGCGGGAGGGCGAACGCCGCTGGCTGGCGATCACGATCGGCGGGCCCGAGGCGAGCGCGGTGGCGCTCGCGCAGGAGCGGATCCGGCTGCCGCGGCCGGGCACGATCGAACTGATCGGCCAGGTGGTCGAGTCGTTCGGGCACCGGGTCACCGGGGTCCAGGTCACCGCGCTGCGGGACGGCATCTTCTTCGCCGACCTGGTGCTCGATTCCGGTATCCGCGTTTCGGCGCGGCCGAGTGACGCGGTCGCGATCGGGTTACGCGCCGGGGTCGGGATCGAGGTGGCCGACGCGGTGCTGGAGGTCGCTTCCGTGCGGGTCGAGATCGTCGGAAGCGACCCGGACGCGGAACTGCCCGAGGTGCCGTCGGATCCGGTCGCGCAGGAACGGGCGGTCGAGGAGTTCCGGGAGGCGCTGGACAAGATCGCGCCGGAGGACTTCGGGGACCTGCCGCCTGATCCGCCCTCCCGCCCGTGAGATGAAGGGGCCTTTCATAGCAAATTTTGCTATGAAAGGCCCCTTCATTGCGGTTGAGTGCTACTGCTTAGCCAGGCCCTGTTCGATCGCCTCGATGATGCGCGGCCGCATCTCGGCGGCGCTGATGATCGCGTCCACCGAACCGACCTTCACCGCACGCTCGATGCTGTGCACGCCGTCGAACTCGGCCGCGACCGCGCCCAGCTTCTCGGACCGCACCGACGACTGGAGTTCCGCCAGTTCCGCTGCCAGCGCCGCGCGTTCGGCACCGGTCGCCCCGCTGAGCTTCTCCGTCAGCGACCGCACCCGCGGGTCGGCCGCCGTCCGCGCGTTGACCTCACCCGCGAACACGACCGCCGCGGCGGGCGCGCCGCCGAGCACCGAGGCGAACGAGCCTTCCAGCGCCAGCACCGTCATGTTCGGGTTCAGCGCCTTCGAGAAGACCACGAACGCGCCGCCGTGGTAACGCGAGATCACGGTGAACACGATCGGCCCCTCGAAGTTGACGATCGCCCGGCCGATCTCCGCGCCGTACTCCAGCTGGAGCTTCCGCATCGACTCCGGCGAGCCGTCGAAGCCGGACAGGTTCGCCAGCACCACCAGCGGCCGGTTGCCGCTGGCCGCGTTGATCGCCCGCGCCGCCTTCTTCGACGACCGCGGGAACAGCGTGCCCGCGGTGTAGGTGTCCGGGCCGTCGGTGGGCGGGAAGCCGCGGCGCGGCACCGAACGTGACTCGATCCCGAGCAGGCAGACCGGCCGTCCGCCGAGGTGTACGTCCTGCACGGCCGCGGTCTCCGCGTCCGCCATGCCCGGCCAGCGCTCCAGTACCGGGTGGTCCTGGTCCGACAGCGCGCGCATCACGGTGCGGATGTCGAACGGCTTCTTGCGGTCGGGGTTGGCCTCCCGCGAGAAGATCTGGCCCACCGTGGTGAAGTCGCTGTCGACGGCCGCGTGCGGGAACGACGAGATGTCCCGGTCGATCGGGTCGTTCGTGACCGCCTTGCGGGGGCCGGACTCGCCCGGCGCCACGTAGGTGTGGTCGTAGTGCGACATCAGCACGTCACGCGCCGCGGCGAGGTTCGGCGCCCAGTACTGCGCCTGGCCGTTCGGGCCCATCACGCGGTCGTAGCCGCCGATGCCGAAGTTGTCCTCCGCCGAGACGCCACCGGAGAAGTCGAGCGACTGCTTGCCGGTCAGCACCATCGCGGAATCCGGCGTCATCACCAGGATTCCCTTGGTGTGCATGAGCATCGTCGCTTCGGCGTTCCAGTACGGCTGGGCGCCGACGTTGATCCCGGCGACGACGATGTTGATCTCGCCGCCGTTCTGGGTGAAGTGCACGATCCGCTTCAGTGCGGCCGCGACCCAGTCCATGTTCTCGGTACCGGACTCCATCGAGATCCGGGCACCGGCCGACAGCGCGTACCACTCCAGCGGGACCTGGAGCCGTTCGGCGAGGTCCAGCGCCGCGATCACCCGCGAGCACTCCGGCTCCGACAGCGCGCCGAGCGCCTTCGTCGGGTCACCGAGCAGCACGACGCGCTTGACGCCGTCGGGGTGACGTTCGGTCGGCGTGGTGACCACACCGGCGACGATCGCCGCCTTGTTGCGGCCCTTCTTCCGGTCGACCGGGACGAGGGTGTTCGTGTCGTCCATGTCGTACTCGGTGAACGAACCGAGCATCTCGGTCAGCTCGTACGGGTACACCGTGTCGCGGCGACGGGCGCGCAGGACGTTCTGGCGGTAGTCGTCGAGCGGCAGGATCGGCTGGGTGGTGGGCTCGGACAGCGACATCTGCACGCCGCCGCTGACGTCGTAGCCGATCCGCACGGCGACCTCTTTGACCTCGCCGGTCGCGCGGTCGCGCTGCCTGCCGAGGAACTGGACCTCTTCGAGACCCGCGCCCGCCGTCGACGGCTGCACACGCTGCGCGACGGTGTCCAGCTCCTCACCGGTGAGCTCGCTGGTCGGCCACACGTACAGCATGATCCGGTTGGTGTCGAAGCGTTTCTTCGGCGGAAGCTTCGCCTGCACCTCGCGGATCGCGTCGAGGCAGCCCGCCAGCGTGCCCTCGACCGCGGGCAGCGCCAGCAGCTTGCCGTCGTTGTCCCGCAACGGGGTCAGGTCACGGACCTGGGCGAGCGCGACCAGCCGCTGATCCGCCGGGTTCATCGGCGAGACGCACTTGAACAGGTAGACGTCCTCGTCGCCCGAGGGCAACCGCGTGAGGTCGAAGTTCGCCAGCCGCTGCAACTGCATCCGCTGGGCGATCAGCGGATGCAGACCGCGGATCAGCCGCTCCTCGCTGAACCCGGTCGACGACGGGCGGAAGGTGAAGTGGTGGTGCATCACCGCGCCGCCGTGCCCGGCGACCGTCGTGGTGATCCGCCGGATCCGGCTCGGCAGCGACTCGGCCGTGAGGACCTCGCGCAGCCCGGCCGCCATCGTGTCGTCGTCGGCGGACTCGTCGTCCCAGGTCAGGTAGAGGTCCGCCTCGACGTCGGTGTCGGCGGGCAGCTGCGCGGCGAGGTCGGCGACCGCCTTGACCGCGCCGGGCAGACCGGCGCGGTCGACGGCGGTGGTGACCATGTGGAACCGCTCGTTCGCGTCGGCGTAGTCACCGGTGACGAAGGTGCAGCCGCCGACGGTCACCTGCTGGACACCGGTGAGCGCGCGGTTGCCGTAGTAGCGACGGCTCAGGACTTCCAGCAGCGGGCCGTGATCGGTGCCGGGGCGGCCGATCCGCTGCCCGAGCAGGCGGACCAGCGGCTGCGCGCTGGCCAGCATGCTCGCGATCCGCTCGGCGCGGTCCGGCGAATCCGGGTGCAGGTCGAGGTGCCGCAGGTGTTTGCGGACCTCGCTGTACGCCTCGGCGCGAGTGCGGCGGAGCAGCGGCTGGGCGAACCAACGGAACACCACGCTGCGCGCCAGGTCGCCGACCACCGGGAAACGGAGCTGGGTGGCGGCGATGAGCGCCTCCAGCGCCTTGCCCGCCGGCTCCCGCATCGACTCGAACGGCTGCGGTTCGGTGAGCCACTGCCGCAGCAGCGCGGTGACGACCGCGACGTCGGACGAGGTCCGCTGCTGGGCGAGGAAGATGCGGAAGACCGCCTCTTCCAGCTCCGGCGTGCGCTCCAGGTCCTTGATGCCGTAGTGCGCGAGCACCTTCTTCAGCTTGTTCTGGAACGACTCCGAGAGCCCGGCGCGTTCGACGTCGAGGCTCTGCAGATAGGTGTGGAAGAACTCGCGGGAGCTGTGCACCCGGGTGTCCGTCTTGGCGTCCTCACGGGCCGGCTTGTTGCGCATCAGCTCGGAAAGATCGGCGAACACCGTCAGCAGCTCGACCTCGCCCTCCAGCGGGCGGTCGCCGTTGCCGTCCAGTTCGGCACGGGCGGCGAGGTACGTGCTGAGCGTGCGGCGCTCGTCGTGCGGGTCGACGTCGAAGCCGAGCAGGAGACTGCGCAGATCCTGCTGTCCCCGCGAGATCCGCTGCGCCGCCGACGTTCCGTCCGGTTCGGCGGGCAGCTCGATCTCGACACTGCCCGCGTCCTCGGCGACCTCCGCGCCTTCCTCCGCCAGCGGCTCGAGCCGCAGCAGGGGAGCGCCGGTCTCGACCTGGCTGCCGACCGAGACGACACACTCACGCAGCTTCGCGCGGAAGGGCGCGCGAAGCACCGTCTCCATCTTCATGCTTTCCAGCACCAGCACGGGCGCGCCGGCCTCGACCTCCGCGCCGACCTCCAGCGGTGTCGCGACGACGAGCGCGGGCGCGGGCGAGCGGACGACGCCGCCCTCGTCCCGGCTGACGCGGTGGGTGACGCCGTCTACCTCGACCAGGTGGATCGGCCCGTGCGTGCCGGTGACCAGGCGGAACCGGGTGCCGTTGACGGTGATCTGGCCGGTGTGCTCGTCGAACCGGTCGACCTCGACGTCGGCGGGGTGGATGTCGCCGCCGCCCGCCGAGACACCGACGCGGAACCGGCGGTGGCCGATCCGGGCGACGCTGACGCGGTACGCGGCGCCGCGCAGTTTGAGGTCGAGCGGACGGCCGCTCTCGTGCTGGACCTGCGGGCGGCCACCGTGCGCGGTGGAGAGAAGCCGTTGGCGCTCAACGGCTTCCTCGTCCTCGTATGCCTCGATCGCGGCGGCCGCGAGCGCGATCGCCGAGTGGCGGTGGGTGACGAGCTTGCCTTCGCCGCGGACGCGGTCGATCCAGCCGGTGTCGGCGCTGCCGTCGATCACCTCGGGCTGGTCGAGCAGGTCGAGGACGAAGCTCTTGTTGGTCGCGCCGCCCTCGATGATGACCGTGGTCTGGGCCATCGCGCGGCGCAGACGGCCGAGCGCCTCGTCACGGTCGCGGCCGTAGGCGATGATCTTCGCGATCATCGAGTCGAAGTCGGCCGGGATCGTGTCGCCTTCGCTGACCCCGGTGTCGACGCGGATACCGGGGCCGGCGGGCAGGTCCAGGCGCGCGATGCGGCCGGGCGACGGTGCGAAGTCGCGGTCCGGGTCCTCGGCGTTGAGCCGCGCCTCGACGGCGTGACCGAACTCGGCGGGCTGGACGCCTTCGAGCTTGCCGCCGGAAGCGACGTGCAGCTGGGCCTTCACCAGGTCCATGCCGGTGGTCAGCTCGGTGATCGGGTGCTCGACCTGCAGGCGGGTGTTGACCTCGAGGAAGGCGAACAGCTTGTCGCCGGGGTGGTAAAGGAACTCGACCGTTCCGGCGCCGCGGTAGCCGACCGCGAGCGCGAGCCGCTCGGCGGACCGCTTGAGCTCGTCGGCCTGCTCGGGGGCCAGCACCGGGGAGGCGGACTCCTCGATGATCTTCTGGTTGCGGCGCTGCACCGAACAGTCGCGGACGCCGAGCGCCCACGCGGTGCCCTGGCCGTCGGCGATGACCTGGACCTCGACGTGCCGGGCGCCGGTGACCAGGCGCTCCAGGAAGACGACGCCGCTGCCGAAGGCTCGCTCGGCCTCCAGGCTGGTGCGCTCGTAGGCGTCCTTGAGCTCGTCGGCGGAGGTGATGACGCGGATACCGCGGCCGCCGCCGCCCGCGGTCGCCTTGAGCATCAGCGGGTAGCCGATCTCGTCGGCGGCCTTGATGGCGGCGTCGAGATCCGCGACGGCGCCGCGGCTCCACGGAGCGACCGGGACGCCGACCTCTTCGGCGATCAGCTTCGCGCCGATCTTGTCGCCGAGCTTGCGCATGGCGTCCGCGCTCGGCCCGATGAAGGTGACGCCCAGCCGCTCACACAGCTCGGCGAAGGCCGGATCCTCGGCCACGAAACCCCAGCCGACCCAGGCCGCGTCGGCCCCGGTCTCGGTCAGCGCCCGCTCCAGCACGGCGAAATCCAGATACGGACGCGCCGACGCGGGGCCGAGGTTGTAACTGATGTCGGCTTCCCGCACGAACGTCGCCGACCGGTCCGCGTCCGTGAAGAGCGCGACGGTCTCGATCCGCCGTCCGGTCTCCGCCGAAAGCTCGCGGACGGCGTGGATGAGCCGCATCGCGGCTTCTCCGCGGTTGACGATGGCGACACGACTGAACACCGACTGAGCCTCCCAAGTACGCGACACAACAGCTGACGTCCCGCCGGATCAGGCGCGGGACAGTCTCCTGTACCTGTCTAACAGCCTGCCTCTTACCGGCCGGTACGAGAATGTCGCCGGTGGCGCATGCCGAGGGCCGGGTGTTGTAGGAACCCGCCAAAAAGTGTCCTGGAACACCTAGTCGAGAGGCCTGATGACGTGACGAAGTGGACAACTGGGGGTTCGGCTTGGTAGCCGGGTTCGCGAGGTGTCATCCGGTGTTCACGCCGGTTTCATCGAGGTGGCTCGGGGCTTGTTCTGTCCGGTGTGGTGAGGGTGGCCGTTTTCGGCGACGGGTGGGGCTGGGGTGCGCGGCAGTTGGTCGCTCCGAGTCGCTCTGGGGCTGCCGGTGAGGCTGCCATAGGTGGTGATCCCTGAGTCGGGAGCACGCGCTGGACGGCTCGCCGGCGGGGGCGAGCTATGGTGCGGCCTCGATCGAGTCGTGGCCGTATTTCGGCTACGGCAGTACGGGATGGCGGCGGTTGTCTCGGCGGGCCTAAGTCCGAAGGTTCTCGGGCAAGGTGGAAAGCGGTGGTCGGGTCCGCGACACCGCGGTGCTTGGGCGGTGGTCGGTTTTCGGCGACGGCCGGGGCCGGCATCGGGGCGGCTGCAGAGGCATTGCGTCGTTGTGAGTCGCTGTCGTCTGGGGACGTCGTGGTCGGTTTTCGGCGACGCTGACAGCGGTGGTGATTCCTGAGCCGGGAGCCGTGTCGGGCCGGCTCGCCGGTGGCGGCGAGTTGTGACGGCAGCTCTCGATCTAGCCATAGCCGTTTTTCGGCGATGGCCTCAGAACGGTGGTTTCTCCGTGTGAGCTTCCCCCCGTAGCGTGGAGGACTCCACTATGCTGCTTGCTGTTCGGGGTTGGTGGCGGTGTTTTCGTAGTCGATCGGGGATATCAGTCC